>JANQFE010000071.1 GCA_028278025.1 Thermodesulfobacteriota bacterium
TGAACCTGGGCTGTGCCACGGGGCACCCCAGTTTTGTGATGAGCAACAGCTTTACCAACCAGTGTCTGGCCCAAATTGAGCTGGCCACGAAGCAGCACGAAAACAGGGTATACGTGCTGCCCAAGCAGCTGGATGAGGAGGTAGCCCGGCTGCACCTTGACCGGCTGGGGGCTAAACTGACCCGCATGAGCCAGGAGCAGGCCGACTACATCGGGGTGCCCGTAGAGGGACCCTACAAACAGGACCATTACAGATACTAAAAGTGCCTGAAATGCCTGAAGTGAACTAACGTGCCTAAAGGTATGGACTCAGAAAAACACCGGGTTGAACCGGGCTCCCTGTTGTCAGGGGCCGGCTCAACCCGGTGTAATAAAAGGGTTTAAAAAGACGAGGTATTATAAGTTTTATAGTATTGAAAAAAACAATTTCCATACAGTGAAAACTATATTTTGGTCCTCAGAAACACTGTATTATTACAGTAGGAACCGACCTGAAACCAGATTAGCTCCACTGAAACATGATTTCATAACCTTTGCGTTTAACAACCTCATCCTGCAGTTGATGAAATCTTTTACCGACCAGCCGGGTGATGCTTGCCATGACGAGGTAGCCTATCCTGGCATCTGTTTCGAAAATGGCAATGAGCCCGTCATGGTCCATTTGAATCACTTTGCAGCGTTCGCTTGCACAGTAGGCCGAAAGGCAATGTGTATATGGTGGGACGAAACTTGTCCAGCCGAACGTTTTACCCCCTGAGATTGAAGAAATAGTGTTGTATCTGGATGTACCATGGTCAGCAGATGATGCAGCAGCATTGTGCTGGCCAGTCATAAGGACATAGGAATCATTATTAAGATTAAGGTCATGGGGCAGATCAAACCGAAGTTCAACCTCCCCTTCGACCACAACCCACATATCACCAGCCGGTTCTCCCTCAATAAATATCGTATCCCCCTGCCTGTATTCTCTTTCCGTGCAACACTTCCCGATCATTGCCAGCTGTTCATCAGTCAAATCTTTAAAGTCCTCAACGTTTCTTAAAAAACCACCATTTCCCATGGAAAGCTCCTCCCGTGCACCTGCTTGAACTTAGTTTTATCCGTGCTGATTAATATGAAAGGCAAAGGGCAAGAGTTACTAAACTATGATTTCATACGCTACCAACATACAGATATAAAGGGAAATAATCAGATAAAGCGAAAAATGTTTCTTTATATGCTGTTTCATTATTAAAAATATCCCCAATTCAGAAATTTATTTTTATTATAACAATTGCCATTACAAGTGCAAATCAGGTGAATACTGTATTTTAAGGCTAAGGAATACTGTATTTTAAAAAATCAGCAAGGTAACCAGTTAAAGCCTTAAAGTCATATTCATTAAGAAGAAACGGATTTCAATTGACACATATTGATCATTCCCCTATACTTTTCCCGTCATTTTGTAATAAAAGGAAAATTAGGAAAATATTTTCACTCGAACAGGAGGAAGATCATGTCTACCCAATCTAAAAAAAACCTGCAGGCTGCTTTTGCGGGCGAATCACAAGCGAACCGAAGATATCTGGCCTATGCACAAAAAGCTGATGAAGAAGGGTTTATAAATATTGCCCGACTGTTTCGCGCAGTTGCACAATCTGAAACCATCCACGCCTTTAACCATCTCAAGACTCTGGGTGAAGTAAAGTCTACGCAGGAAAATGTAGAAACCGCTCTACACGGCGAACAGGATGAAGTGTCGTCCATGTATCCGATGTTCATGGACCAGGCCAAACGGGATGCCGACAATGATGCGCTCAAAAGCTTTTTCTGGGCCAACGAAGCAGAAAAAATCCATGCAGATTTTTATGAAAAGGCCCTGAGCAGCCTTAAAGAAGGCAAAGACGTTGAGATCAAGGAAATTTACATTTGTGCGACATGCGGTTACACGGTTGAAGGCGAACCCCCTGAAAAATGCCCAAACTGCGGTGTTGATAAAAGCGAATTTCAGCCTGTCAAATAGTCCGCATTAATACTGCGTGCGCTTATGCAATAACACATTATTCCTGATGGTGCTCACATGGATGACCGGATATTTCAAGCGCCCAGCCCGTTTGCACGGCCGAAAGAGAGAGACCGAATTGGTGTATGGGGTTTCGGCAATGTTTCCCGTGATGTTGTGTTAACCCTGGTGGATGAAGGTCTGGGTAAGGAAATTGTTTTTTATGGACGTCCCAAAGAAAACTTCCCCAATCGAGCAGACGCCTGGGTTGCAGATCTGGAGGCAAATACTGTCCGCCGTCCCCGGATCAAAGGCACTAACAAAATAGAAGATATGGCCGGACTGGATGTGATATTCATCGGGGCCGGGGTGCCCCGCAAACCGGGCCAGAGCAGAAGCGACCTGCTGGAGATAAATACTAAGGTTATTGCGCAACTGTCCCTTGCAATTAAAGACCTGTACAGGGGCTGCGCTGTTGAGAATCTGCCCATACTGGTTTTTATGGGTAATCCGATCACCACAATGACATGGGTAGGCTATAAAACCAGCGGCTTTCCACAACAAAACATAATGGGCCAGGCCGGCAATCTGGATGCTGCCAGAATCTGCCAGGCAGTGTCCAGAGAGTTAAACCTGTCGGGAAATGATATGCGCGGGATTGTTTTTGGTGAGCACGGTGACTCTATGGTTGCAAGCCCGCGCTATTTTTCCGTAGGCGGCATCCCCCTGGATGCATTTATGCAGTCAGAGGGAATCGATGTTCAAAAAATTACTGCAGTTATAGAAGACGCAAAAAAAGGGGGTACCCATTTCGTAAATGAAACCGGGCAAAGTGCCTCTGCCGGCCCTGCCAGGGCCGCGTGTAAAATGCTGCGCTGTATCGTTACGGGAGAACCCGAGGTACAGCCGGTTGTTGCTGTCATCAAAAATGAATATGATCTTCTGCACAGCAAAGACGGGATTGACTCAATGAGCTTTGGCGTGCCGGCTAAAATCGGTTCCGGCGGGGTTGAAAAAATCTATGAGCTGGATACTGCTGACATCAAGGAAAACCTTCAGCATTCTGCCGGCATCATCAAACAGGACATCACCGCTGCCACCCAGATCCTCAAAGACACCTACAATATTACCTAAGGAGTGCTGAATTTTACTAACCGCAGAACCACGCGGACATACGCCGACTTCTTTCTTCCGCGATTCTGCGGAAGAAAAACCCTGAAGGCCTTTCAGGCCTGAGCATGAAAGCCAACAAATTCTAAACTTCCACCCATCACGAAGTGATTGCGCCTTTCAAGCGGACAGGTCGTCCGCTTGAAACGTCTGCGACAGTCTGTGATTGTCTGCGGTTGAAAAATATTTTTTACTTTTGTCCCTGGTTTCTTTGCGCCAGGCGGATTTTGCGTCGGGCCTGCGCTGCACGATTGCGCTGTTTTTCATCCTCGGTCTCCAGAATAAGTTCCGGGATCTGGGTAGGACGCCCTGACTTATCAAGTGCTACAAAGGTAAGATATGCCGAAGCCGTATGTGTAACCTCGCCGGTTAAGAGGTTTTCCGATTCAATCCGCACCCCGATTTCCATGGACGACCGTGCCGCCAGATTTATACTTGCTTTGAGGGTTAACAGGTCACCGATAAACACCGGGTAGTGAAAAACAAGACTGTCAATTGAGGCGGTTACTGCATTTGTACGGGCGTGTCGGAATGCTACAACCCCTGCGGTATTATCAACATGCCTCATAATAACCCCGCCGTGAACATTTCCGGCCGGATTAGCATCCTCGGGCATCATCACATAAGATGTCGTAAGACTGCTTTCAGAAACTCGTTTGCCTTCCATACATTCTCCTTAAATGCATATAACAATATAACATGCCTACATTTTAAATCATTACCTACTTTAGGCACTTTTTCTTTTAAGCACAACAAAAATCTTAAATATCCTGAGACTGTCAGCCGGCTCGTGCTGGGATGTACCCTGCCGATTTTTTTTCACTTGCCGCCGGAACCTGAAACAATACAAAGCCTGCAGGAATCTCAGATGCTGCCCCATGAGGAAAGCGCAGAAAAATTATTGCACCTTTTTCTGTCTCCACATTATATTAATAACAACCCCCAAGATGTTCGGCAACTGAAAGAAATTTTCATTCTGGACAAACAGGATCAAGGCATGGATGCCTTCATGCAACAGCTCGGCGCTGCCATGAAGTTTTTTGTATCAGTTGGATCCAGATTTAAATATTAAAAATCTAGTTTGACCCAAAGAACAAATTTCTTAGTCTTCCGGTAAAATGCAGTTTGCCGCGCATTCTTCCGGTGTCTCATAGTAAATTACTTCTCCATGACGAAAGGGACCACAGCACCCATACATGTGATTGGCATCTTCAGGGGTGGCACATTTTGCGTAATCATCACCATATCCTGGCGAGCTAGGGGATTCCTCGCCATAGCAGAAGCAGCAAACCGTTTTGGCAGCCTCACATTCGGGCAATTCATATACTATCTGCGGTTCAGGATTCCATACTGTGGCCGTGTAATCGTCCAGCAAACGGCTCAACTTATCAAACTTTACACCGAGGATTAACTCTGCTCCGGCTGTAATATCGCCGTTTACCTGTACGCCGTTTTCACACAGTGCGGCTGCAAGAGTTACATTGCCCCGCAGGTCTATGCTGGGTGCAATTTCCGTCCAGATTTTGATCTGCACCTCAGGACCCGCATATACCGAAAGCTGTGCCTGCGCTTCAACCGTAGGCGGAGTTGTCTCAAAAGTGTATTCCGGGGTAATGGACTCCGTCCATATGCCATCCTGGTATTCAATGCCGGCAGTAAGTGATGCTGTTTGTTTCACCCCTGTTGTAATCTGTGCCGAAATCTCACCGTTTATTCCGGCATTAATATACACCTGCGGCGTAAACGTAACCGGAACCCCTCCCACTGCAACTATTATGGTCGGAAAGGTCATAATGGCAAGCGGCGGGTTCAGCTCATAGGAATAGCTGCCTTCGGCACGTGCTGTTGCTTCCAGTTTGAACTCTTCAGTAATCGTACTGGTAAGGCGGGCATACACCAGGGTAAACAGTTTTATATTTGCTTTAAAGTCAATCTGCGGAATAAACGCAATGTAGCCGCTCACGGTTACTCCCTCTCCTAAATCCACCTGATCGAGTCCGATGGTAATTTTGTCTTCTTCCTGATAGGGCCCGACCGGCTGTTTAAGGAATACCCCCTTGTGCAAGGCTGTAAATGATTGGATATCCTGCGGCTTTAACTCAATGCGGTGCCTCAGGGTGCCCTGTTCAATTGCATCTTCAAGGGTTGCGTCAGTCGTTACCACCACAAATTTTCCATCGCTCTCATAGGTTTCAGCTACTTTGCGAAGAAGTCCGTTAGGAGCTGCCGGTGTTATGTCAACAACAATAACATCTCCCTCAACCAGGGTCTCAAGCTGTGCCGTGGACTCGCTGAAGGTAAGCTCACTGTTATTATCAGAAACGGATTCAAGAACATCCGTTGTGGATTCATCAATAACCTCAGTGGTCTCAGGAATTATTGGAATTAAATATCCTCCCCCCATGTCACAGCCCGCCGCTGCAAGCATGAGCGCACATGCCAGTAATTGTATGATTATTCTAAACATTTTGTACTCCTTTGCGTGCCACATAATAATACCCTCTATCGGTAAATTATTTTAATTTATAAATAAATATTAATTATAAAAGTGGTAGGGAAAAAGCAGGAAAAGTGAAGAAAAATCAGGTCATAAAAATAACCGGGGGCAGGTTGGGCTTTTAAACTTTTTATCAAGGTTGTGTTGTTTACCTTTTTATGAGAGTTTTATGAAATAGTTTAAAACCTGGCCCTGAAACTCTTTTAGAATTAATTTTCTTGACCCTGTGGAAGGATCAACCTTAGAAAGCGTGCTGATTACCAGATCAAATATTGCGAAGTTTACTTTAGCAAAATACATGACACTATACGTAATACAGCATTTATTTAATAGCAGAAGGGTGTCAGATGAGATTATGTCAACAAAAAGCAAATGCAAGGCTAAATCCAGAGCTCTGTACGTAGCAAACTTATCACTTCACTGTTCACTCTTCACTGTTTTAAGTTACCATCCCCTTGAGTACTCATCATGATAACATTCCGGACAGAGCAGCTTGCCGTCTCTAACTCGCAGACGCGGTTCCATGGTGGGTTCTGCGCAGGAGGCGCAGGGCCGCGAGGAAAAAATCCTGGCCTGTTCCGGGATAGGATATTTTTTCAAGCGCTGAACTGTGAACAGGCGCTCTTTATGAATTTTCAGCATGCTGAGGGCAGCTTCTTCTTTAGAGAGGGATTTTGATCTGCTGCTTGTTTTTCGTTGCGGAAATCCTTTTAGTGCAATCCGTATTCCATTGCCGAAATTGTCTTTAGTGCGTCTCAAAAATAAAAAAACCATTTTTCCATAGTCCTGGAAAATGAGATTTCCCTTACCCAAGGTGCATCCGGTCAGGTACTGGATAGCATCTACAGCACAGCCGTCACTCATAGCAATGCAAACAAGCTCTTCATCGGCTGCCCGCTTCAATTTCATACTGCGCATCCCGATCTGGGTTGCCAGATACCCGATGGTAAGTCCCGGGCACAAATGCCCGTGAAATGTTATACATTCTTGCAAGGCAGCCGGTATCTCCTTTTTCATCTGTCTTCCTTTTTTAATAATTATGTTATATTTTCTTTTCTTCCTGCAAAAAGCCACGGGCTTGAACTTATCACACAGCAAAACCCGTACTGCTTTATAGATACCGCACTGTGTGATACAAAGGTGTAACTACCTACGCGGTATGTACAATGCAGTCAACATGTGCATTGTCCTGCAGCACCCATTTTTTTAAAACACCAAAGACTACTTCACGTTTGATTGGTTTTGAAATATAGTCATTCATGCCGGCAGCGAGACATTTTTCCCGGTCACCCTTTAATGCATTTGCAGTCAAAGCAATAATGGGTATTTTGGTAAAACCATCTTGTCTGAGCTGCATTGCAGCATCAAGCCCGTTGAGCTCCGGCATTTGAATGTCCATAAGGATTATATTATATTTTTCAGGATCTGTTCTAAACCGTTCAACAGCTTCCTTACCATTGTTGGCAACATCAACCCGGTAGCCGGCCTTGGTCAGGAGTTTTACCGCAAGCTTTTGATTGACCGGATTGTCTTCTGCTAAGAGTATCGAGATTGCATGCTTTTCATCTTCACGCAGTGAATGCTGCGTAACAAGCTTCGATGCTTTTTCCTTGCTTGTTCCATCATCACGAGCCTCACCTAAGAGGCGTTCCATCATTTTAAACAGCTTTAGCCGATTGACAGGCTTGGGTAAAAACCCGTTAAAACCGGCTTCCTCGCAGGCATTTGCACGCCCCTCGGCTGAAGAAGAGAGGGCCAGCAGGGGTAGCGAAGGACACAATGACCGAATGCGGCCTGCCAGTTCATAACCGTTCATGCCGGGCATGATGATATCAATAAAACAGATATCAAACAACTGATTAGATTGAACAGATTTCTGGATTATCCGTAGGGCCTCTTCACCGTTAGCAGCACAAGTTGTGTCAATACCGGCATGTTGCATAATATGATTCAAAATGTTCAGGTTTGTTCGATTGTCATCAGTTATAAACGCTTTTTTGCCTGCAAGCGTTACAGGCACGACCTGTTTTCTCTGCCTGTTTTCCGACTGTTGCAACCAGGCTGTAAAATGGAATGTGCTTCCCTTGCCATCTCTGCTCTCCACCCAAACATTCCCGTTCATAAGGTTGGCTATCTTTCGGGTAATGGACAACCCTAAGCCTGTTCCTCCATATCTTCTTGTTGTGGATCCATCAACTTGTTCAAAAGAGTCAAAAATCGATTCGATTTTATCCCGGGGAATACCAATACCGGTATCCCGCACTTTTGTATGTAATAAAACCTGATCACCGGCCTGTTTATCAATATCTAATGAAAGCTCTATCTCACCGGTTTCGGTAAACTTTGAGGCATTGCCCATGAGATTAATAAGTACCTGCCTGAAGCGGTGCGGATCTCCGTTGACTTCCGCAGGAAGATTATCACCTATCCTGCACAGAAATTCTATGTGCTTGTCTGCTATTTTAGGACGTATTATTTCACAAACATCATATGCCAGGATCTCCACGTCAAAATTGATTTTTTCTAAATCTGTTTTGCCAGCCTCTATCTTTGAAAAATCAAGAACATCATTTATAATAGCCAGAAGTGCTTCCCCGCTTTGTTTGATCGTCCGCACATAGTCCTGCTGGACTTCATCAAGCTGTGTCTCTATGAGCAAATCCACAAACCCTATAACACCGTTCATGGGAGTACGGATTTCATGACTCATATTGGCCAAAAAATTGCTTTTAGCTATATTTGCTGCCTCAGCTTTTTCTTTTGATTTGATCAGCGCTATTTCCGATTTCCTCTGCTCTGTTATATTGCGTAGGATCCCGAAGAGAGCCGACAGTTCACCCTTGTCGTTGTATAAAACAATGACACTCTGCATGACCGGCACAATTTTGCTGTGCCTATCTAACAGGTACCATAACATGTTGGATATTCTGCCCTCTTTATATAACTTTGAGCGTTTTTCTTTGATTTCCTCAAAATAATCAGCCCCTATTGTAATCACCTCACCGCTTGTTGATTCATAGACACCCTCTTGAGTAACGGAAAATTCTCGCACCTTTCTGCTGATGACTTCCTCTTCCGAATAGCCGATCATGGTAAGAAAAGCATTATTCGCTTTGGTAATAGCGGTTGCGCTGTCGGTTATAATAATCGGGTCTAAAGATATTTCTACCAGCTTTTCAAGCTGCCCTTTGGTTTTGCTTAATTCGTTATAAAAACGGATCTTTTCATTGATCTCTTCTTTCAGGGCTTTGTTGGCTTCAAAGAGTTGGTCGCGATGTTTTTTAATCTCTTCTTCAGCACGTTCGCGCTCATCTATTTCTTCCTCGAGTTGAAGCAACATTTCCTCTAATTGAACATTTTTCTTGTTTATCTCCTGCGTTCTTTCTTCAACCTTTTTCGCCAGTGTCTTGGTATGTTCTTCTTCTATTAAACGTGCTTTATGCAGGCCCTCCACCATCTCATTAAATGAACCGGAAAGGATGCCGATTTCATCATCCCGGTGCAGGCTGATCCTGGTCTTCAGGTCACCTTCTTTTACCCGTAACGCGGCCTGGGTAAGCTTCTTTAAAGGATCAACAAAGTTTCTGATCAGGGTAATAACCAGGGCCATGGCCACCAGCAGGAATAAAACAGCAACCAGTGAGAAACGATTTGACAGTGCAGACATGGTTGTGTTGAGCTGTTCGCGCGTTTTATAAACAGAACTGAGGACGGATGCTTCAGGGATAACAAGACCCAAGCGCCAGCCGGTCGACGGCATGCTATGAGATGAGATAATATAGTGCTTTCCCTCAAGCTCAACGGTAGACACATAGTAATTCGTACTGATAATTTCTTGCCCGATAGCTCTTACCTCTTCTTTTGAAGAGTCCAGCAGGTTATACACAAAAAGGGAATCTTGCGGTAACAAAGCAATCTCTTCTGTTGCAAGCCCGAGTTTTTGAATATACAGGGCCGGCATGGCAATGATGACCCCGGTTTTATCGACGAAAAATGGCACCATATGCTCGAGGCCCGCATGTTCATGTGCTCCCCGTAAATCAAGTATATCATTTACAATACTTTGCAATGTAAGGTCTATACCGGCAATACCCAACAATTCACCTGATTTGCTGTACAGGGGTGTGCTGGCAGTTATAATCACTTCTTGTGCAAAATCATCTTTATATATATTCGTCCATACTGTTTTGCGCTCAGGGTTAAAAATTGATCCTGCCAGGATATAATAATTCGAGTTCCGCATATCATATTCCATAGGAGGAGGAAGTTTATGTGCCACATTAATATTGGGGTAGTGTCGCCTCACACCGGATGCGGTAAGGATGTATGTTGCATGAATCTCAGGGTTGTTCTCTTTAATCTCCTGAAGCAGGGGATCAATAAAAGTAAGGCAGGTGAGCTGCTCTGTTATTCCTGCGGATAGTGTTGCTGAACCCCAGTAGATAGCCATGGTACGTACAGAAGGGCCATTGGAAAACATGCCGTTTGCCTGCTTCACTAATAGGGGTGCATCAGCACTGATGGGTGCAAAACCAAAAACCTTTCTACAATCCAGTAAAGATTCTGCCTGTTTGGCCAGCAGGGCGGATGAACCGGCAATTTTTTGAAAAGCGTCTTCATATCGACTGGACTGTTCATGGGTAATGCGTGAGAGGAAGGAGTATGTCTGTTCCCTGATAGTTGATTCATTGGTGGTTGTTGAGAATTCACCAAACGACGCTACCAGGCGGGTTGCCAGGTAACTCATGGATATGATAGTCAGAAATAAAATCAGCACAATGCTTATCAATAGCTTCATACCAATTCTAGAGCGTATCCAGCGCAGCATCTATACTCTCCCTGTTATTATTGCAAAAATCACAAACGATAAGCCGCCCGTCCCCCTCCTTTTATGTTATCAGAGTGTTTTTGCAACTAAATTTAGAATGGTACAGTATTTTGCATAATTGAAGATACAAATGCGGCTTTTGATATGCTGATTACATATGAAGCTTTTGATATGCTGATGAAATACATCAAATCTAATAATGCATGTTATTGTAAAACAGCAATATTATTATAATTCGGCACCCGATATGACAATCTTAGTTAATTTTGTGTTAATTGTTCATCAAAATTTATTCTGCACATGAACATAAATTGGTCAGCATTATTCCAGAGCGTTTCCTCAGGCAGTGTCAGCCTGTAGCCTGCAAAGGAGTCATGACTGTTAAAATGGATGACCTGCGACTGAAGATCATCATCAAAAACACTTTCTACTGTTCCTTGAGTCCCTGAATAAATACTCCACCCCTGTGTTGTTCCGTCCTCGGCGTCCTCATACACTGTCAGAGACATCTCCCTACACGCAGTGCTCTCACCGGCACTATTCCAGGCAGTGGCTGCCAGAAAGTAGGGTATATGCTCTTCTAAGCCTGCAACCGTAAAACGCTGTTGGGCTGCAGTTGAAACGAGCTGATAGTCAGACGCGTGAGTGCGTGCATAGAGCCTGTATCCCTCTACCTGCTCAGGTTGGGGCTGCAGACACTTCAGCGTTACTCGGGCAGCATGCGAATTTGCCGTCTCATACATGAGCCACCCCCAGTTAAATAATATGCATAGGATTACCAGCCGGGCTGTATACAAAGCAAATCCTGTAAATCCCATATATGATCCTGCCCGGACTACCATGACAATACCTCTAGCCGCTTTACGGTTGCTTTCACATTGATATTTCATCGTCAAGAAAGTAGACATCGTGGGATACGGTGTTACCTGAAACCGTAACCAGAACATAATTGTGTTTTGCAATAATGCCGCCTGCTTCCTGCCCTTTGACCAAGTCCGCTCCGGCTCCCCCAGTTACAACAAAATCAATGCCGTTATAACGAGCTTCCCCATAGCCATGAATATGTCCGCAAAAAACACGCTGTATCTTGTCGTTATGTGCGTCCATTAGACTTAAAAAAGCATCAGCGTTTTTACTGAAACTGCGGAAAAGAAAAGGTTCGACGGGAGGGGGTTGATGCATAATAATAAATGTGTTTTCAGCAGAATCAATCAGTTCCTCAACTATGCCAAGTATGGCAGTATCTATTCCGGGTTGAAACTCATATCCGCTGTAATTATCAGGAAGATGCGGTACATCGTCTAACGGTTCGTTTGCATTATTATTGATAAAAATAAACCTGTGTGTTCCCACATCAAAATAAAAGTCCATCGGACCAAAAATTTGCGTAAAGCACTGGGTCCCCTTATGGGCAATATCGTGGTTTCCAACAGCAAATACAATTGGGATATCATAGTCTTCTAAGAAATCGGTCAGTTCCATAAACTGATAATATTTCCCGCCGGTGGTCAGGTCCCCGGTATGTATAATAAAATCAGGATCATGCTGAAGAGCTTCGGTAAGCACCTCTCTAAAAATCCTGTGCCGGCGCTGGCTGTCTCCCAGGACAACGAAAGAAAAAGAATCTTGTGCCTCAAGAAATGTTTGGATGGATTGAATGTTCTTAATATTAAGATTTCTATAAGGCGCTTCAAGCTTGCCGCGCAAGTATTGACGCTCCTGCTTGTCAGCTAAACTGTCCTTGTAATCAACTCCCAGGACGATAAGCAGGGCCATGCTTAGACAGCAGGTCAGAATGTAAGTGTACAGTCGATGTTTAAAAAAAATGTGCATAATGATTTCCGTTCGAGTAACTAAACAATCATCTACACAATAGCGTACGAAAATTTATATAAGGTTAAAATAAAATTAAAAATGATTAATGTCATGAACCATATATGGTATGGGGTCGGATGAATCTTTAATTAAGAGAATACATGTGTCAGGTAAGATAAAGTAATTTATGTCGCAACACCCCTGGGCAGGAAAGAATGGTGGTTTATCAATAAAGCTCAATTAGGACAACCGCCGAACCGTCATATCATTCCGTTAATTCTTCCCACCGGTCCTGAAATGCACGGATTATCTGTACTACCAGCACACGAATTACCATAAAAATGGTGAAAACTTTTTTCAGCAGGTATTCAAATATCCGCATAAAATCACTCCTGCTCTATTGTTATATCCGCAACAATGATAGCATAATGCACTGCTACATGAATTAAGCCGGCGTTAAAAACGGGTTAAAAATCCTACCGCACAACAGGTGTTTTGCAGCAATACCTTGCAAAATAATAACTGTGTCCTAACAAAAAATTAATGCAAACAGCCTATGCTGGCCTCAAGACTGGCAAAAACCGTTAACAACATTCAACATAACGCTTTATTCAAGCAGCCATATGCAGGACCACAGTATCTCTATCAGCAAACTCTTTCTATATTGCCTGACCGGACTACTGGTACTGAGGGCTGTTATAAATGCAAGTATTCCACTGTCGGGTGAAGAGGCATATTATTGGGCCTGGTCACAACGGCTTGACCTGTGCTATTTTGACCACCCACCCCTGGTAGCTTGGATCATCCGCTTGTGCACCACAGCATGCGGACACTCCCCTTTTGCCGTTCGCCTGTCTGCGCTTCTGTGTCACAGCCTCACAGCAATAAGTATCTATTTTTGCACCCTCCGGATTAGCAATGACCGGAATACCGCGGGGTGGGCGGGACTGTGTTATACGGTTGCAATTTTTTTTGCTGCTATGGCAACGATGGCAATTCCGGAATTTGCCCTCTTTTTGTTCTGGACTCTGACGCTCTGGCTGACAATAGAGGCGACCCGCCCCGGAGGCCAAAGGATGTGGCCGGCAGCAGGACTGGCCCTGGGAATGTGCGGCCTGGCAAAATTTCACGGCATTTTGCTGGCCCTGTCCATCGCTTTGTACCTGCTCATCGTTCCTGGCCGGCGCAATCATTTCCGCTGCGGCTGGCTCTATCTCGGCATGGCAATTGCCGCAGGTACTACCTTACCGGTATTTATCTGGAATGCTCAAGAAGGCTGGCCTACCTTCGGCTTTCAGCTTGCGGAACGCCATCGGTTTATACTGGGTGATATTACCTATATCATGGAAATGCTTTTTATGCCGTTTGGTTATATTGGCCCGCTACTTTTCCCGCTGGCTATCTCCGGAATAGTCTGGGGCTTCAAAGCCTGGTATCGCACCGGCAAGGATCATCTGCTGCTGCTCGCACTGGCTGGTGCTTTACCGTACCTGTTTTTCCTGGTGCTGAGCATTTTTATCAAAATTGATGCACAATGGGCCGCTCCTGCATTTATTGCAGGGATGATTCTGGCAGCACTCCAAGGCAGATCACTTGTGCACGATTCGGTTCGATCGCAGCGGCAGTGCCGTTTCCTCAGAAATTCCGTTGCAACAAACGCCGCATTAATGGTTGCTTGTTATGGACTGGTTGCCCTGCTGCTGGTGCTGCCAAACCTTATTCCCCGCGACATTATCGTACTCAAACACCGGGCTAAGAAATTCAACACAAAGCGTATCGGGCGCATTTATGGCTGGCAGGAAATCGGCCATCGCGTTGCACAAGAAGTGACTATGCTGGGCGGCCCCACAAAAAGTTTTATTGTGGCACGTATCGGCTGGTGCACTGCATCAAGTATTTCTTTTTATGCTGGCGGCAAAACCGATACCTTCATTTTTGATTATCCGCCCCAGGACGGACATCAGTACTATCTCTGGGAGAAAGAGGCTCACCTGGAAGGCAAAAACGCGGTTGTTATCGCAAAGCGGGAAAAATATGTCGATCTCGATGTGCTTCAACACTATTTCCAGCGTGCAGAACGTGTGCCGGACCTTGTAGTGGAACGGGCAGGCCGGGAACAGCAGCGCTATTATCTTGCCCGATGCTGGAATTTGCAGAAACAACCCAATAAAACATCCCCAGTCATTACTGTTTCCGAACGATCGTTCTTTTAATCAAAATATAACCAAATCATAAAACATTCTTTAAACGATTTTTGTATTATCTTGATATTACTCAAAATAAATACTCAAAGAGTTCTTTACAAAACAAACGCATAAATAAAAAAAGAGGTTTTATTAATACAATGAATGAATGTGCTGTTACCTATGATCAATTAATGGACCCTGACCCCACTGACAAGCATCAACCCGATTTCTCCAGGCCTGAATTTCCCGAGGGTTGGCCGGAGTTGGACTGTTTTGAAGAAGACGGTAGTCTCTCAGAGTCTTTACCCCAAGAGCGCGGAAAAAGGAATAAAGTACTGCTTGAAAAATATGATGCCTTCAAACAGAAGGGTGATATACAGCGAGCTAACAAAATTGCCTGGGAACTGGTATTAGCAAATACAGGTTTAATTCGGTGTATTGCCAAGCCTCTTTTTAAAAAATTTCAGTGTGCAGAAAAGGCAATGGAGTTAGACGACCTTGTATCTGCCGGATTTGATGGTTTACGACACGCACTAAAACGTTTTGATTCTCAGAAAGGCTCTTTCAGTACGTATGCTGCCTGGTGGATTAGAGAATACATAATCAGATATATTTTTAATAACATGAAGATAATTAGAATGCCGAGATATCTAATCCATAAACTTTATACAATACGTCAGATTGAAGATTTATTTATTGTAAATGATGAGATGCGTTGCTCTGATAGACTTGTGGCTGATAGATTGGGATGGGACGAACAGGAAGTTGTAAAAATACGGAGCACAGATATCAGCACAGTATCTTTTGATATGCAGGCAAAAATCCCTGACGAAGATGATAAGAATGATTTTTATAATTTCTATGCTGATACATCAACGCCCAATCCAGAGGAACGCGTACTCGTAAGCTCAGAGCGCAAAATCATTAACATGCTCTTACAAGAGGCATCTGCTTGGAAAAAGGGACTAAGTAGGCGAGAGCGCATTGTTTTAAGGTTACGTTACGGTTTTAATGGAAGCATGGAAAAGATTCCCACGAACGGAAAATACAAGCGTAAAACAAAAAAAGTACCGGAGACAGAGGTGAACTATGACGGCTGTGAGAAAACATTGGAAGAGATCAGCAACATTTTAGGAACAACCAGAGAACGGATCCGTCAAATAGAGGAAAAGGCACTTGGTATAATACGAAAGATGTATGTAAAAAAGCATATTCCCTTGTAAAGACCACCCTATAAGAGATGCAATATTATGAAACCAATGATCAAAAAATAGGATACAGCAAATTGCACTGCTGATGATTAATTTGTCAGTTGATCGGTGAAGGTCTTTGGTTTTGAGCAGCAAGGGCGGTGTGAGCAATTGCCTATACTATAAGA
>JANQFE010000130.1 GCA_028278025.1 Thermodesulfobacteriota bacterium
GGCTCTTTTGGGGTCAAAAAAGCCAAAACCGTTTTGGTCTGACCGCCAAATCGGTTTCGTTTGCTGCTTAAAAACCACTTTTTCAGTAACGACTAAATAGGCCCCTATTATCGGGATGCCGTGCACTGCTTAGTTTTTACATAATAACATAGTATGACTATGACACATGCTGCCTCATCTAAAAAAATTCTGCTGATAAGCAGTCTTTTCTATCCAACCATAGGCGGAACTGAAAATGAATGCCGTAAGCTCGCCGGAAAGTTTCTTGAACGCGGCCATGAGGTAACTGTTCTAACCGCCTATAGAGAGGACCTGCCCGCACACGAGGTCATTGACGGTATTCAGGTGTACCGTTTTATAAAAAGCTGGCATCTCTTTGAGTTTTCATTCATGCTTTCGGTCTTATCATTTCTCATTAAACACAGGAAACATTTCCAGGTGGTTATATGCTTTGGACTGTATCTATTCACGGCCCCTGCGATTATCTTTTGTCGTCTTACTGGAAGGAAAGTCTTTTTTCGGCTTGAATCTGCCGGTAAAACGGGTGATCTTTACCGTATTGTTCAGCTTAGATGCGGCAGCTTTATCAGACAGTGTGCTAAAATGGCTCACGGGGTCATCGCTATTTCTGAGCAAATCAGAAAGGAACTTCTCGTAAACGGCTTTAATCCTGCAAAAATTTCAAGAATCCCCAATGGTGTTGATACTGCTGTTTTCACACCGGCACCCCCGAAAGACAGCGCCATGTTTTCTATCTGTTATATCGGACGACTGGCTGCCGGCAAGGGTCTGGATACACTTATACAGGCCCTGGCAGGTTTAAAGAAACATACGAGCCGGTTTCAGGCAACAATCGTTGGCAGTGGAGAAGCCAAAGTTTCGCTCCAGCAGCAGGCCCTTGCGCTGGGGCTGAAAAAACAGATTGTCTTTGTGGAAGAAACAGACAATGTAGTACCTTATTATCACCGCTCAGATGTGTTTGTGCTGCCGTCCCATTCTGAAGGTATGCCGCTCACGCTGCTCGAAGCTATGGCCTGCGGTGTATGCACGATTGCATCGCAGGTAGGTGGTATCGTAGACCTCATGGGACCCCAGCAAACCGGTTCACCGCAGCAGGAGGATTACAGGATATGCAGCAACGGCATTATGATTGCCCCTGGTGCGGACCATGCATTAACAGCAGCCCTCATCCTTTTGAAAAATAATCAACATATGAGGAAAAAGCTTGCAGGAAATGCTTTACAGACAATTGCAGATACGTATACCCTGGACAGAGTGATCCAAAAGTATATCGACCTCGTATCAGGTACCGGTGTATGACGATACAATAGTCTCTAAAATACTTATATCAGGCCCTAATTGTACAATGCAACCACGTATATTAATGGTTATTTCTCTTTTTTATCCTCACCTGGGTGGTGCTGAGCAGCAGGCCCTCAGGCTTGCCCGGGGATTGATCAGCAGGGGCATAAGCGTAACTGTTCTAACCCGCAAAACCAAAGAGCTTGCGTCTTATGAGGTTATACAGGGTGTGCCTGTGTATCGGCATATCAGAACACTGCCCTGGGGGAAGCTTTTCGGTCTTACCTTTTTGCTCAGTCTTTTCTGGTTTCTTCTGCGCAAACGCCATACCTATGACATTATCCACTCACATCAGTGCTTTTACCATGCTGTGCTGGGAACGGTTGTCGCCAGATGTCTCGGCAAGAAAAGCATAGTAAAAATAGCCTGCGCGGGCCAATTCGGCGACCTCAAAATCTTTTCGCAATCCTGGGGATTCCCCCAGGCGCTGAACGTTCTACAGCACACTGACGCGCTTATCGCTATCAGCACCGAGGTGGAAAAAGAGCTGCAGACCTACGGCTTTACGCCCGGGCGCATCTACAGAATCCCTAATGGTGTTGATACAGATGAATTTAAGCGAGACACCCCTTTCCCGGACAGTTCAAAGCATATATTTATTTTAGTCGGGCGTCGAGCACCGCAAAAGGGCGTTGACATAGCCTTACAGGCCCTTGCACTGCTCTTGACACGAGGATTCACCTCGGAGCAGATTTGCCTGAAGCTATACGGCCTTGATTATCCCGAGCATGATTACCGACATATGGCTGAACAACTTGGTGTTTCGTCTATGGTGGATTTCCTGCCGCCAACCACTGCTGTAAAGGGCATATATACAAGCGCCCATGTGCTTATATTACCCAGCAGAGGGGAAGGTCTTGCAAACGTGCTGCTGGAGGCCATGTCCCTGAAGATGCCGATTATTGCCGCGAGTGTGAGCGGTACTATTGATGTAATGCAGCATAATATAAATGGTATTTTAATTAAGCCCGATGATGCGCAAGCCCTGGCCCAAGCTATGGAAGCAGCCATGCAAAACCCTCAGCACTTTCTGCACCTGGGAGAGCAGGCACGCCAAAAAGTTGTGCAAGACTTTTCACTACAACAAACAATCACCTCATATACTGAACTTTACCGGAAGCTTTCAGGGCGGTAGATATGTTTCAGGACCTGGAACAGTTAGGCAGTCTCTTTAAATTCAAGGCAAACGGGATTCTCCCCCGGCAGGGTGTCCTGTTATCATATCTTGTATCTATTTTTTCTCAAACAGTGCTGCAAAAGCGACCGAACAGGGCCTGATAAATATCCGGGGACGGAGAACGGGCGTTTGCAATTTCGATATAGATATTATTTTAGGACTCGGTAGCGAAAAAAAGATACTCCTCCAACGTGTGACAATTTCTTTAGAATCAATTGTTTTTGCAACCCATCAAATTTTAAAAGAAATTTACCCTGATTTGTTTTCTCAATATGTAAAAAATCAGAATTGCTTTTTCGAAGAAGAAGTCCTGTTTTTCTTATGTTTAACAGTTTTTTAAGTTTTGTTGTTTTTACCTTCTGGGTTCGAACACCAGGCATTATTAAGATATCCTTTGGATTTTTTTTTGTCATTAAAGCAACAAAAAAAGTTTCTTCCCATCCAAAAAAATCCAAGATCAACCCTTCATTACGGTTTCGCATTTGGTTTGTCAATTCTGCGGAAAGAGCCCTAGCCCTTGGGCTAACATTGGGTATGGCCTGTATCGGGTTGGGAATATGTGAAGCTATTTTCCATGGAAGAACAAAGCGAACATAGGATAAGGGGATCATGGTTGCGATCAGGATAAAAGCAATAAGTTTCCTACGGTGATATGCGCTGAAACAATTAATGGTTTCAGCTGCAAAAGGGAGTGTAAAAAGACCCAAGATCAGGCTGTATCTCGTCCTTAATAGTAGAGAGCCGTTTAGGGATTTATACATAAAAACAATCAGTAGACCCACAAGCGGGATTAACCAAACACATTGTCTGTTTTTTTTGATTAAAGAAAATACCATTCCTAGCAAACAGGCTGATGAAACAAGGGGTGTCAGTCCCCAGAAGATAGTTTTTGGATAAAAGGTGATGCGGTCAATGATTTTATCTATAGAAAGGTTTTTGTTTATTTCTGAGATATTAACCTGCCAATAAGTTGCAGCATTAACACTGTACAACGCATCGTTATAATAAAGATAATTACCCAACATCCAGTAGCAAGGAAAAAGTATTGATGCAATCAAGAAAACAGATAAAAGTTTTTTTCTGTTCCACAATAGTAGTCCCATAAGCGGAATGAGGACCCAAGCTTCATATCTTAATGCACCTGCCAGCGTAAGACAGAGCCCGGCAGTCAGCGCATTTTTCCAGTTTCCATTGTTTTTTCTAGCCATTGAAATAGTCAGAAGTGATAAGCTTACAAAAAACACAAAAGGGACTTCAGACACTGCCATTAAGCTGTTGTATATTGCAGGCGGATATAAGATATATGCTGCTGAAACATAAAGAGCAGATAATTCTTCCCATTCCTGCCTAATAAAAAGATAGAGCGGAACAACCGTTGTAACAGAAAATAAAATGTTTAACAGCATGGGTGAAAACACAGGATTTTCACAAATCAGCATAGCACCGGATATCAGATAAAAATGTAAAGGCCCCCATACACCATGCGTAATAAGTTCAGGTTCTGATAATAATCGCCAGCCCCTAAAAATTCGTGACACAGCATCAGCCTCATTTGTTGCTGAGAAGGGTATCGCAATCAGCCGGACAAATAAGCCCAAACAAAGAAGGAGATATATTCTGTTTTGGTTTCGCATAGAACGAAACAACTCCATTTTTTAGAGCCTATTGCTTTTTTTAGAGCATTTTAAATTTGGTTTGCGTTTTGCATTACAAAGAATTTTTTTACCTTGCCCCTTGTTTTTTCTATCGGGTTAAAATCAAGTGAATATACAGGTAAACACTCCGAGTAGCCTGAGCAGTCCCAATTAACTACAGGGCTTTAAAATCCTTATAGCAATAAGACGAGGAGTATCATTAAGGCACCTTTCTTACGTATCATTTTTTTTTGCAGCGAAAAGAATTCCCCTGCAGGACAGGTCCTCCGGGTTCAGGGTCCTGCAGAGCCCGGGTGCTCTGGTGCGTAGTCCCTCTATCTCCCTGCGGCTGAAGCTGTCGGTTATCTGCATGGTCATAATCTTGAACCTGTTGCTGACTACCATCTGCTCATACTGTGATTTGCGGGCTCTGTTAGGAGCGCCCCGGCAGGACGTCATCAGTTTCCAGCACCATTCAGGAATCGTTAGGAAATCAAGGGGGGTTTCCATATACAGCTGATGCGGGCCAAGATCTAAGGCATGAACCATTACAGAGCCCGGTTTCATTACGCGGTTTAATTCTTGAAACAGTTTATCAATATTGCAGACATGCTCCAAAACTGCATTTGATACCACAAGATCAACAGATGCATCAGGTAAGGGTATCGTTTCCAAAGCACTGCACAGATACTGCAACCGGTAACTGTCCAGCCTGATTTCCTTGTCTCCTGCACACGCAACAGCCTGCTGAAGATACTCTCGGTTGTGCTCAGGCAGGCTGTTTAGTACAATTCTTGCGAGACGGGCATTCTTTGTGCGATCTTGAACAAGCCTGAACCTATCCATGCAGACTACCTGCCGGGCGCCGTGGGCAAGAAAAAGAAATGCAACCGCCAGGTTGTCTCCCGGACCAATCTCAAGAACAGCTTTGCCCTTGAGAAAGGGTGTCGGATCTGTGACCTCCAACTGCTGCATATATTTTCTAAACACAGATTGTGCATACGTATATGTCTCGTCCGGATCTGTATCCCCTGCAGATTTTCCTGAGCCGGTTGGTTTCCTGAGTTGAACGATCGGACCGGACAACAGCCACATCAGCATGTTTTTTAAAAAGTTTACAAGGTAGAAGCTGATGATTCTTTTTGTGAACCTCATAATGAACTATCCCGCTGATAGGCTCGGGCTGCTGGTGCTCTATATTCCATTGTGCAGCCGTTAACATGTCGTTTTCATTTTTTTCGCAGGATGATGAGACTGACAATCGATACGACAAACAGCACCAGCGTTACAACCAATCCCAGCATAAAAATCTTAGGTTGAAAGGAAAACGCAACCTCATGTTTGCCTGCATCTATAAAAACCCCTTGCAGAATATGGTTGACCTTGATTATTGGTGCCTCCGTGCCGTCCACGAAAGCCTTCCAGCCCGGATAATAACTGTTTGAGAGTACTAAAAAACCCGGTTTGTTTGTTGTGATCCGCAGGGCAAGGCCGTTTAATTGATAGTCAAACCAGCCGACAGACCATCTGAACGGTTCTGTAGTATCAGCCTCCTGCAAAGCTGCAAGCCGGCTGCGAACCTCAAAAACTTCGGCCTCGGGAATATAGACCACGTCCCTGGGGTTAAATGCCTCGCTGTGTATCATGTTGAGTAAGTCTTCTGTACTCTTAGTCACAGCAACCTGACGCACAAAAAATGCCCGCAGCAGGGCCGTGGGGTTTTCATAGATTTTTATTGGGCCATCCTTAACGAGGTTAAACTGAAAATTGTTTATGACATACGGACTGATAATATACTTAACATTCAAAAGATCGAAAATTCGTTTGCAGTAATCAATATCTGATTGGGAGGGCCGTTCTTGCGATAAGGCAGCTTCAATCGGAAGGAAAACATCATAATAATCTTTCCTGAGCACTGCAGAGTATTCGTCAATTGAAGAAATATGATGATACATATTTAAATTTACCGGTAGTGATTCGCTGATAACATTGTAAATTTTGTCAAACGGCATATTATACAAATGCATAAAGCTGCTCTTGGTAGCAATACGCGACAGTGAATAGATCCTGAAAACGGATGTGTCCTGTTGCAGAAAATCTACAATAGGGCTTCTTTTCCTGATTAGTGATTCATCAATAATAGAATCCCGCGGTTTGCCCACCATCGTAAGATCGGCAAAGACAATTACAAAAATCACCACCAGGCAATATGCCCTTTTGATGTTAAACCGCCCTGCTGCCCATGCCATAATAAACACCAGGAAAAAAAGCACGGTGGATATTGCAATTCCCTTAAACAGGGCAAGAAATACCACCTTGCGTAAAGGCCACATATACTGCGTAGCCGGATATGCTTTAAGAAAATACTCATACAGTTTCTCATTCCATACTGCTCCGGCAACTAAAACAACCATAAGCAGCAGCGGGAGGATCAGCAGGGCCTTTAATATCGTCTGCCTGGATGACTGTTTGCGTACAACGGTAATAAAACAGTCAAGCCCGTGGCCTGCCATAACGGCCAGGGCAAAGGTTGCAATAAAGAGAAACTTTACCGGGAACTGAAACATATCAATTCCCGGCGTAAACCGGTAAACATATATGAAAAGCGGATTGTATTTGCCGATGCTTAAGAACAGGCTGAACACTACCAGTGCTGTGAGAAAGTACTTAAGCCTGTTTACACCTGCAGCCAGAAAAACGACTGCAAACACCAGAGGAAAAATTCCAATATAAAACGTATCAAGCCACAACTGTCCGAACCATCTGGTTGCAGGTACCGTGGTACCGAAAATAAAAGGCACAAGCAGTTGGAGTAGTTCAAGCGGATGATAGGACCATTTGGTAACCTGTTCGAAGCTGAGTCCGCCAAACCGGGTAGAAAGTCGGGTGAATTCTAAGAAAGGCAAAAGCTGTATTGCAACAAGACCAAACCCCAATCCCCAACCTGTAAAAAGCATTGTCCAGCGGCGTCCTAATGTACAGGAGTAAATATTCTTGTTGGGCACAGGCCACAGCAGGGTATAGAAAAAGGTACAAACAAAGCTGGAGAAAAGGCAAAAGGTACTATCTCCTGCAAAAACCTGTATCGCAATTATGATTCCGGTTAAAACAGCATAAAAGAATGAGCGTGACTTCAGGGCCCTGTGATAACACAGCATCACAAGCGGAAGCCACACCCCTGAGGTGAGAAAAGCAAGATTGTCATGTATGGATATAAGACTGCCGCCGTAGGCAAATACCAGCCCGGCCAACAAAGCAGACGAACGCGTACCGTCCCAGGTCCGCATCAGCCAAAACATAAAGAGACTGCCCATGAAGAAATGCATGATAATAAAAAATTTGATGCCCTGCTCAAAGGGCAACACATAGTACAGTATGCTTAAAGGATAAAAAACAGCACTTTGCAGATTTGCCAGAAACGGCACACCGCAAGCAATATAGGGATTCCAGAAAGGAAGCACACCAAAACGTATAGCCTCTGCTGCAAAGAAGCGGCGCGGATAAAAAAAATTGTAGAGATCCCGTGATATAAAGGTACTATCAGAAAAAACAACCGGGGCAAAATACAGGATTGCAGATAATCCCAGAAGCAAAATGCAGCCAAAGCTTTTCAGCCGCTCATTCATACTCATTATCCCCAACCAGTAATAAATATATTCTTACCGTCTTACACCCTCGCTATATGCTTGTACATTAGCATGCCATCTGTATAAATAATTGCCTATACTGCTCTGTGATATGTGCAATGTTATGGTTCTCAGCTGCATACTGCCGGGCATGATTTCCATACTGCTTGATTGTCTCCTCATCGAGGCTATTTATGAAAGCCACAGCTTCCTGCAGGTTGCCGTTACAAAAACAGCCCAGCCCATAAGTGTCTAGACACCGGTCAGGATTTACATAAAATGAAAGTATGGGGGTTGCCCCCAGGAACGCCTGAATAAATGTATTCGGAAAGCCTTCAAACGAAGAGGTGTTCACAAAACATTTGGCCCTGTTAAAGTAGTCCTGGATTGCATGAAAAGGCACATTGTCGATAAAGGTCAGGTTGTCGGTTTTTCCTATCTCAGCCACCGTGGCTGCCGGTATTTTCTCTGCACCCGGCATTATCATCACAAACTGCTCCCCGGGCATAGCCCGGGCCAGCCGAATAAACAGTTCCGGTTGTTTCATATAATCATAGCGTGAAACCCATAGGATATGTTCTTTTGCAAAGGCACTGCTGCCCTCGTGGAGGGGAAAACCGTTCTTGATAATAGAGCTGCGGGCAGCCAGACCGGCATCCAGCAGGACCTGCTGGTTTCTTGTTTGACAGATAAATGCATCAACAAACTTAAGCGAAAGTTTATAGATGTAATATATGAACAGATTCTTTTGCTTCCAGTATGCAATGTCGGCATCTATATCAGAGCCGCATTTAAATACCACCTTTTTGCACTTCAGCAGTTTATTGATAAGAACCATAAGACCCAGGGTATCGCTGGCTGTCTTGGTAACCAGTATATCAGATGAATCAGTAAAAAGTGCTTTTGCAATGTAGAGCCTGCGTATGATTTTATAATACGGTGAAACATACCTGTGCAAATCGGAAAATTTCAATTTAACCAGAGTCACCTTGTCGATAATGTCAACATCAGGCTGCCCATAGTCGCCGACAAAAAATGTTATCTTGAACTGATTGTTTTTTGCCAGTTCTCGTGAAAGCATATACAGGTCAACCTCTGCTCCGCCGAACACCCCTGAATATGAAGGGTTAAACAGCGGATAGGCATCCTTCATGAAAAAACTGACTGCTATGGTACTATGAGGCTTCATGCTGACCCTTCTCTGCCTGCTGCAGGGCAAAAGGCACCCCCATAAGTGCCCAGAACGTCGGTGACACCGAAACAACGCTAAAGATAAAGAAATCATTGACCAGATAACCGCAAAATGAAGCAAAAAAACCGCACCAGAGTATCTTTGTGGGTCTATCCTTTTCCTGTTTGATCCTGCGGCCCAGCCACATTAACAATGTACTGATAATTGCTAAATAAGCACTCAGTCCGACCAGTCCCTGCCCAATCATAATATCCAGGTAATTGTTATGGGCTCGGTCAAGAATAACCACATCTTTAAATCTTTGGATGTATTCGCGGTTAAATGAACGCATTGGTATCACATGCGTATCAGGGCCAAACCCGAGCAGAGGCCGCTTTTGAATGATGCCGATAACTTTTTTCCATACAAAAAGCCGTGTGGCAACTCCCCGGCCCTGCTGCATATCAAGGGAAGAAAGAAGCCGGTCCTTCACAGTAAAAATCCGTTGACCCTGCGGGTTTTCTTTGTTGAGCGCTCCATACAGCACAATACCGACACCCAGCCCGAGGAGAATAATTACAAGTATCAAAATCTCTTTTTTCTTCTGCAGAAGAAATGAGCTGCCGGCAAAAACTGTAAACAAAACTCCTGCCACACAGACTCCCAGCCAGCTTGCCCTGGTAAAGGTCAGAAACAGGGTGCATACGGTAAACAGCATTCCGGCACCCAGCAACATTTTTTCGGCTGTTTTTCTTGCCGTTAAATAGTAAGCCCAGAAAAGAGGCAACACCAGCACCAGGAACTTCCCCAAAAAATTTGTATTCCCAATAGTGCTGTTGATGCGGTTATGCCGCAAAAGGGGATCAAAGTGTTCAGTCGGATTAATACCCGCATACTGGATCAGCCCATAAAGGGCTACCAGGGCGGCTGACAGGAGCAGGGCTCTCATGAGCTGATGAAACTGCCTGTGCGACTCAATCAGTCCGGCAAATATACACGTCAGGACAGCATAGGACAGCAGGGTAAACATACTTTCCAGCCGCCAAGGATCGCCCCGCATGCTCAGTGCCGGTGCAATGGAAAATATGGTAGAAATTATTACCGAGCCTGCATACAGCAGCAGAGGAACTGTTAACGGGAAACGTGGCAGGCACAGCGGCCAGCGGGAAACAAAATGCCGAATACCGATAGTACCGAGAACAAGCGCGATAAGGGCATACACAGATTGTATTTTGGGCGTGTAATAGAAATCATAGGCTGCCGGATTTATAATAAGGGGAATGCCGGCAAGCAGGAAAAAAAGGCAGATCGAGAGTACCCTCTCGGATAGAGCGTTCACCGACACGGCGTCCTGTGATGGAGGCGGTCTGAAAAGTTTCATGGCCCTCTTGTTATACAAAAAAAAGCAGAGGTTGCCAAGCACCTCTGCTTTTTTATTGTGATATATTAAATTGTTTTAAAGCACCGGCCCATTTACTCGTGCGTCTGTCTCAGTATGCCTGAAGGCCGTACCTCAAGCTGGCTGCCGGTCAAATCGTTGGGCACCCCGGTCACGTAGAACACGAAATAATAGTCATCGCCGGCTTGACCGTCTCCATCAGTATCCCAGGCGTCATATCTTTGGAATGATAATCCCTGCCGACCTTCTGTAGTTTTCAAAGTAGCACCATTTTCATTTGCATAATCTATCAGATCGCTCCAGCTACTAATATCATCTGTAAGAGGGAAAAGGTTGTTTGCAGAGTCAGCTGCAAAACCGGCAATAGCTCCCCTGATTGAGCCGGTAGTGGCAATACCTGCGGCTACCCGGGACTTATTCCTGTAAGCAATAAAGTTGGGTACTGCGATTGCTGCAAGAATGCCGATAATCGCCACAACAATCATCAGTTCGATTAAGGTAAAACCTTTTTTGTCTTTTCTGATACTTAACATGTTTTGTTACCTCCTTACTTATGTTTATTATTTTTTTCTTTACTCTGTGTATAAAAAAACGTGAAATATGGTTTAAAACCTCCTTTCTTTTTTTCAGTTTTTTAGGTATTCTTAGTCTGCAATCAGCGTGCCAGAATAATTGATTATAATTATTACAAGTAATATCAAATATTTATAATTTTTAGTCGCTGCAAGCCCTGTATGGTTAACTGGTTCCCAGTGCCGATTTACAGCACTTTTAGTGCTGTTTTACAGCACTTTTATAAAATCAAAGAATTAATTAAAACTATCTTTTTAACCCGATTCACGTTGCTGTTTTTCGGACTAAAAAAAATAAAAATTAGAGGATTTTTTAAAAAATATGCATCTAAAATCTTTCAAAAAGAGCACCTGGCGACTGTTTTGGAATAAACAGCCGCCTCTGGAGGAGTACATCAGTGCGGAAGGTAGACAATAACGGTGGCGCCCCTGTTGTGCTCGCTTTCTACGGAAACTGCCCCCCCATGCTCCTGAACGATTGTATGGACTATGGACAGACCTAAACCGACACCCCGCTCTTTTGTAGTAAAAAAGGGATCAAAAATTTTATCAAGCGTTTTTGCATTAATACCGCAGCCGGTATCTGCTATGATAATCTCAGTCCATAAAGAAGATTCATGATTGGTATTTGCTTGTTTTTGGGACATGACCGGTTGAAAACCGTCCTCTCTTTCCCGGGCAGTAATTGATATCTGGCCGGTCCCCTCCCGGATGGCCTGGGCAGCATTGATTAAAAGGTTCCATAAAACCTGTTTGAACTGTTTATAATTGGCTTTGATGCAGAGATCATCCGGAATATTCTGATGTATTTTGAGTATCTGACGGCATTCAGGGCTATTGGTAAATATTTCCAGGACTTCTGCAACAAGGGGTTTGAGCGTGAATATTTCTTTTTCATGTTTTGCGGGGCGGGCAAACTGAGAAAATTCAGTGATAAGCATACTGAGATTTTCACTTTCCCTGACTATAATATCCATTAACCGCTTATTGGAATTGTTGAGTTTCAGATCTTTTTTGAGAACCTGCGCAGAACCGCTTATGGAAGCCAGTGGATTACGTACCTCATGGGCAATGCCTGCGGCAAGACGTCCTACTGCGGCAAGACGGTCCATGCGCTGCATGGATTCCTCCATCTCCTTAAGAGTAGTAAGATCCTGAAAGGTAATAATTGTGCCGACCTCTCTGCCGCTGTTGTCCCTCAGGCTCGACAGGGAAAATCCCAGGTACAGATCCTTGCCATCGTGCCGGGCAAAGGTCGTCTCAAACCGGGGTATAGTTGCTGGTTTTTTCCTCTCGTGCTCACGTGTTGCCGCACTAAAATCTATGCCGGGGAAAACTGTTTCGATAGACTGCATATAGACCTGAGAACGCTCACACCTGGTAATATCTTCGGCGGCCCTGTTAAAGGTTATAATTCTCCTTTCATGGTCCAGGGTTATAAGACCGCTGTTTATGCTCTGCAGTATATTTTCGTTGAGAGCTTCCAGGTTTTTAATATCCAGCTGTTTCTCCTGAAGCTGCATCCGGGATCTTCTGGCCTGCTCCGCAAGGAAACTGCCCAGCAGCGCAACCAGATAAAATGTTGAAATATTTATCACCAGGGGATAATAAAGCGGCATTCCCTCATAACCGGAAGCAATAAACCTGCCTGCTTCCACCGGAGCAATAACCTGATAGTGCTGCAGACTGATGAGCATGCTGTATACAAGGCTTGATGCCGTTGCTGACAGTATACCGCCGAACAAATACAGCAGAATACTCGCAGAAATAATTGATATACTGTACATAAATGAAAACATGCTGTTAATGCCGCCGGTTATATGGATGAGGGCGGTAATTAACACTATGTCCATCATAATCTGGACATAGGCAAACTCCTTTATTTTTTTTATAAAGGGCATTAAAAACACATAGATAAAAGTAACCAAGTAGACACTGCCGACAAGACTGTAGACATATGCCAGGAAGGGGGAAAGAAACAAATCGCTTTTTTGGAATTGAGTAATAGCGATGATGCCGAGAAAGAAAGAAGCAATCACAACCCGAAAGAACATGAGCCACTGCAGCTGACGCCTCTCGTGCTCTCTTATATCGGGTGGTGCTGCTTGTGCAATCAAACCGGTTGCCTTTCAAAAATGCAGTGACGCTTGCCCCAACATATGTTGCTACAGCCGTTGAAGAAAGCCGTGGTGCAAGGGGGTGTAATAGAACACCGACAATGCGGCTGCATGGTAAACAGTAGTTACACTACTTGAAGTTATTCTTATCTATAGCGAGTTTTTCAAGCCGGTAACGCATTGATTTAAATGTTATTCCCAGAAGTTTTGCAGCACCCTTTACTGATCCGCGGGATAATTTCAGGGCTTCTTCTATATACTTTCGTTCCTGCTTAGTCAGAATTTCCTCAAGGTCAATACCGTCAGGGGGAATAAAGTAATCCGGTTCAGCTTCTGCTGCCTGCTCAACGGTAAGACTGTCCGGAAGCATGATACTGGTCTTTGCAAGGGCAACTCCTTTTTCAATAATATTTTCCAGTTCTCTTACATTTCCGGGAAAATGGTAGTTGGTCAGACAGTTCATGGCAAAAGATGAAATCTCACTGACATCTTTTTGCATTTCCTGTGCGCATTTTTTTGAAAAATAGTTGACCAGAAGCGGGATATCCATCGTTCGATCGCGCAAGGGCGGGATATATATATTGATGACATTAAGTCTGTAAAAGAGGTCCTCCCTGAAGGAGCCTTCCTTGATCTTTTGCTCAAGGTTCTTATTCGTAGCGGAAATAATACGCACATCCACTTTGTGCTCCTGGGTCCCGCCAATCGGCGTAAATGTTTTTTCCTGTACCATCCGCAGAAGCTTAACTTGAAGGGCAAGCGGCAATTCCCCCACTTCATCAAGAAAAAGGGTGCCGCCATGGGCTACTTCCAGGAAGCCTTTTTTATCATGAGTTGCTCCGGTAAACGCACCTTTTTTATAACCGAACAATTCACTTTCAAGCAGTGTGTCAGGAATACCTCCACAGTTTATGACAACAAAAGGATATTCGTTCCGGGGGCTATGATAGTGAATAGCACGGGCCACAAGCTCCTTGCCGGTCCCGCTCTCTCCAACTATAAGCACATTGCTTTTAGATGAAGCCGCCCGCGGTATGAGGTCAAAAACCTTTTGCATTTGCTTGCTTTGCCCGATCATGCCGAACGTCATTTTTTCATCTGAAATTTTTGTACGTACTTCCGTAACCCCTGACTGTTTTCTCGCTCGTAATGCCGTATCAATCTTTTTTTTAATCTCCTCTACATCAAAAGGCTTGGTAATATAGTCATACGCATCATCATCCATTGACTCCTTGGCAGTCTCAAAAGAGCCGAAAGCTGTAATCATTATGAATACAGTAGCGGGCGAAATCGCCTTTACCTCATGCAGTAGACTTATGCCGTCCATTTTGGGCATTTTAATATCTGCTACTACAAGGTCATAGAACTGCTTTTTGCAACATGTCAGTGCGTCCTGACCATTGGATGCGCAGGTTACCTCATAGCCCTCCCGCTGCAGGTATATCTCCAGCATCTCCCGTATACTTGGTTCGTCATCAACAACCAGTATCTTTGCCACGTCGCTCTCCTCAATGATCGTGTAAGTTCATGTAACCCTGATTGAACTGCGCCAGGTGGGTACAAACATTCGTGAAGCTTATTCTTATATAAGAATTGATCGAGACGAAAGTCTCAAACTTTAATTTTTAAGGGAGAAGGCCACAGTGCCTGACACTATCGTATACACAGCCCTTCCCTTGAGGTGCCATCCATGAAAAGGGCAATTTCTGCTTTTGGACCTGAAACTGTCTCTATCTACAGTAAACTCAGAGTCGATATCAATGAGTGTTATATCTGCATCAGCTCCCGGGCACAGACGGCCTTTATCTATTTGCAGGATCTTGGCAGGGTTGAGGGTATATTTTTCTACCATCTGAGAAAGTGTCAGCGTGCCGTCATGTACGAGGGCCAGGGCCAGCGGCAGGGATGTTTCAAGTCCGATCATGCCGAAAGCAGCATTGTCAAATTCTACATCCTTCTCCAGGGTTGAATGGGGCGCATGGTCACTGGCAATAACATCAAGGGTTCCATCCTGAAGGCCTGCCTTGACGGCCGCCATGTCTTCGCGGGAACGCAAGGGGGGGTTCACTTTAGTGTCGGTTTTAAAACTTACAACTGCATCTTCAGTAAGGCTGAAATAATGGGGAGCTGTTTCAGCAGTTACCATAATACCCCGGGCCTTTGCCTCTCTGATAATTCTCACAGAACCGGCTGTGCTCACATGGGCGATATGCACCGGCTGGCCGGTCCAAGCTGACAGTGCAATCTCGCGTTCAATAATAATCTCTTCAGCAAGAGGAGGAATTCCCCGCATACCCAGATATGTAGCAGTTACACCCTCATTCATAACGCCGCCTGCGGCAAGGTCACTCTCTTCGCAATGGCAGATTACCGGAACGGAAAAACTGCGGGCATACTCAAGGCCCCGCCTCATTACTTCAGCACTTTTTACGGTAACCCCATCATCAGATACTGCAACGATACCGGCCTCCTTTAATTCCCCTATTTCTGTGAGCAGTTCCCCCTTGAGTTCTTTAGTAATAGAACCCACGGGCAGTACATTAACACAGGCTTCTTTTACTGCTTTGTCCAGGATAAAATTCGTAACAGAAGCATTATCGTTTACCGGGTTAGTATTGGCCATGCAGACAATGGTTGTAAAGCCACCTGCGGCAGCAGCCCAAGAACCTGTCTGGATCGTTTCTTTATATTCATAGCCCGGCTCGCGCAGATGCGTGTGCATATCAATAAGCCCCGGAACCACTATGAGACCTGCAGCATCAATCTGTTCTACCCCGGCAGTTTTTGGCCGAGTGATCTTCTTCTGCAGGTCTTTTATTTTGCCATCCTCAATGAGGATATCCAGAACATCATCGGTACCTGAAGCAGGGTCTATAACTCTTCCCTTTTTTATAAGCAGTGCCATAACCTAAGTTTCTTTACCTTCCTATATAAAGATACATGAGGGCCATTCTTACAGCGACACCATTGGTTACCTGGTCCAAAATAATGGTATAAGGGGTATTAAGAATATCCGGGGAAATTTCCACTCCGCGGTTAACCGGTCCGGGATGCATAATCAAAACATCCCTTTTGGCTTTTTGTAAAACATTCCGGTTTAACCCAAAAAAACGGGCATATTCACGGATTGAGGGAAAAAGACTTTCGTGCTGACGCTCCATCTGAATGCGCAGCATCATAATTACATCAGCCTCTTTGACAGCCTCTCTAATGTCCGGGATAAAGCTGACACCAAGTTCTTCGATGAACAGCGGTACCATTGTTCTGGGTCCGGAAACTATTACTCGGGCCCCCATCTTTTGCAGCAAATAAATATTTGACCGTGCAACCCTGCTATGGGTTATATCACCCACAATTGTTACCGTTAAGCCCTGTAACTGCTCTTTACGTTCCCGGATAGTGAATGCATCCAGCAAAGCCTGGGTTGGATGTTCATGAGCACCATCTCCGGCGTTCAGAACCGGTGTAGGTAGTAAATCTGCCAGCATTTTGGGTGCCCCCGGATTGGCATGCCGCATAACCAGCAAGTCAGGGTTCATGGCTTGTAAATTTCTGCCGGTATCCTCCAGGGTCTCACCTTTTACGACACTGCTGGTGCTGGCAGAAATGTTTACCACATCAGCACTCAGTCTTTTGCCGGCTATTTCAAATGAAGTTCTTGTGCGGGTACTGGGTTCAAAAAAAAGATTAATGACTGTTTTACCCCGCAGGGTAGGAACTTTTTTAATATCCCTGGTGGAAACTTCCTTCATGGACACGGCCGTGTCCAGTATCAGGGTAATTTCATCGGGTGAAAGGTCACGAATAGAAATAAGGTCTTTATGTTGCAGTGGCATATCAGACACCTTGCGTTATGATAACCTTATCTATACCATCATCTTCTTCCAGTAAAACCTCAACCAGCTCTCCCCTGGAGACACTAATATTTTTGCCAATATAATTCGGCTGTATGGGAAGCTCGCGCTCTCCCCGGTCGATCAACACAGCAAGCCTGATAGACTGAGGCCTGCCCAGATCAACTATACAGTCAAGAGCTGCCCGTATTGTTCTTCCGGTATAGAGAACATCATCACACAGAATGACCTTTCTGTCCTGAACAGAAAACGGAATTTCGGTTTCCTTCAGCACCGGCTGGGAAGCAATCTCAGACAGGTCATCACGATAGAGATTTATATCAAGGGCACCAACCGGTATAGATACCTGTTCAAACTCCTTAAGTTTCTTGGCCAGTCTTTCGGCAATGGTAACTCCCCTGCGCCGAATACCTATAAAGACAAAATTTTCAGCACCCCTGTTCCTTTCCCAAATCTCATGGGAAATGCGGTTAAGGGTTCTGTCAATATCCTGCTTGTCCAATATCAATCTTTGTTCTGCCATACAAAGACCCCAAAAAAAAGCCTTCCCCTTTAGCAGGAGAAGGCTCTTCTACAGCATTATTTGTGTTAGCAAGAGAAGACTCACAATCATAACGGATAACATTAGTTTACGGCCCAAAATTTCTAGTTTTAGTACCACAGCGCTCATGTCTAGGTCAAGAAAAAAACTGCACGTGCGAACTATAAAAAAAACCGGTCATAAGAAATCCTTCACTTGAAAGTGGCTTAATGCTATAGATAGTGAGACAGTCACGGTAAGTGACTATTTTTTGTACATTTATAAACATTTTAAAACGGTATCGCACAAAACCTGAAGCATAGCCCATGACCTACACGGACCCTAAAAACGGTGTTTCTTTCAGCCTGCCCGATAGGCTGAAAACAATTCTTGTATGTATCTTACTGGGCTTTACAACGCTGTTTACAATCACCTCTACGACAGGCCCTATTGGATGGACCAGTGACGAGGTGTACTATTTCCTTTCATCAGAGCTCATTATTGAATGGTTTGCTGCTCTTTCCAGCGCGGTTTTCTCCGGCGGGGTGGATCATGTGCTTTCTCAAGGTGTTATAGATGCCTACTGGCTGTGGGACATGCAACATAACCCTCATCCCCCCTTCTATAAAATTTTAACAGCCCTAACTCTGGCACTTTTTAAAAATCATCTGGGGGAATTTGCCGCCTATCGTCTTGCGTCGGCCCTGTTGTGCAGTGTTCTTACTGTGTTCCTTTTCATCACACTGCAAAAAAAATACGGTGTCCTGGCAGGCTGTTACGCAAGCCTTGCCTTTTTTTTAATGCCGAGAGTTTTTGGCCATGCCCACTTTGGTGCAACTGAAATGCCTCTTATGACATTCTGGTTTCTTTCCTACTGGGCTTTCTGGAGGGGGCTGAAGCTTGTGTCAGGATCAATCTTGCTGAGTGTGTTTGTGGGATGGGCTCTGGCAACAAAATTTACCGGGATTTTAGTTCCCGGCGCTTTTATACTGTGGACACTGTTGTATAGAGAAAAAAAGGCTCTGAGAAATATTGTCTGTGTCTTTACACTGGCACCACTTGTTGCCCTGCTGGTCAATCCCGGTTGGTGGTATGACCCGGTAGACAAGATACTAAACTTTATCGCTATAAGCACCTCTCGTGAAGAAACCATCCCTATCGGGACATATTTTTTAGGAAAAACCTATGCATTTTCTCCGCCATGGATGTATGCCCCGGTTATAAGCGCCCTGACTGTTCCTGCCGTAACACTTTTTTCTTTTTTTGCAGGCCTCCTGGCAATCAGCCTTAGAAAACAGCACCGCAAATATATTATCCTTTTTGCTCTTAATATTGCTGTTATGCTTGGGGTTGCTATGCTTCCCAATGCTCCGATTCATGACGGCGTCAGACAGTTTATCTATCTGTTCCCGTTTGTAGCCCTGCTGGCTGGTATAGGTTTTCATGCAATTACTAACATAATAATCTCCCGCATTACTTCAGGTACCGCAAAAAAAATTATCACAGCCTGTATGCTGTGCATAGTTGCCGGGTATCAGTTTTTTCAGGTAATTAAAACCCATCCCTATGAGCTCAGCTATTATAATGAACTGGCTGGCGGCATCAGAGGAGCACACCGCCTTGGAATGGAGACAACCTACTGGTATGAAGTGATAAATAAACAGTTTCTTGACACCCTCAACAGGGATATACCTGCAAACGCATCCATAAGCCTGTGGCCGATCGCGCAACATTATTTTGAGTTCCTACAAGAAAAAGAGAAAGTGCGCAAGGATATACGATTCATAACCCCCGATATCACCGTGACTGCCACCCCACAAGGTACTCGTTTTGATTTTGAACCGGAAACACCCCAGTACCTACTGCTTATAGCTCGCCAGGGAACCTTCAATGATTTTTACTGGCATATATACCTGAAGAGCACACCGCTGTATTCAGTAACGCTGGACAGCATACCACTGCTGCTGCTGTATCGCTGGGAGGATATCAGGCTGTAGCAATCGTTCAGTTTTGATAGCAATATATGTCTCAAATCCAAAACCTCGTTCAAAGGAAGGCTTGACAAGCATCGCCAATATTCATGCAGCACTGATGTAAAAGCTTTTATAATTTGTTCAAAACGTTTTTTCTTAATCCCATTGCAACGCAGCCGAGTGCAGGGATTTCAGGCGGATATAAGGGTCGACATGTCTGAGTCCCGGCTTGCCGGGATGAGTTTGTTGACCCGCCGTCTGAAATCCTGCCGCGAGGGTATCCGCCTCCGGCGGACAAGTTGCAGGGTGCCTTTTCTTTTGTTACTTTTCTTTGGAGCACGCAAAGAAAAGTAAATTTTTCATATATTAAAGATGAATGTAGAAATTTATTATAACCAAACATACAGTAATCTGTGGAGATGCATCAATGAACATTCTCAACTTCTACTATAGCCAGACCGGCAACACGGGAAAGATTGCAACCACCATAGGCGTAACGCTGCAATCCCTTGGACATACTGTAGAAACCCTGCATGCAGAAAAAGATCTCGACATAAATTTCCTGGCATATGATTTCCTGTTTGTGGGCTCCGGTGTCTACCAGTGGCTCCCGGGAAAACCCATGCTTGATATTCTCAGAGGCCACCGGCAAAAATATTCTGATGCAGGTAAAATAGTACCGTGCTCCCCGCGGCTGCCGGGCAAAAAAGCCGTTATCTATTGCACCTATGCCGGCGTCCACACAGGCATTAACGAGGCCGTGCCTGCAGTGAAATTCTGCGCTCAGCTCTTTGACCACCTGGGGTTTACCATTGTTGATGAGTGGTATTTTGTCGGAGATTTCAAGACTGCCGAGTTTATTAAGGGCAACACCGGCGGAAGGCTTGGTGATATTACTGGAAGGCCTGATACGCGGGACTTACAGGACGTGGAGCAGCGCGTAAGAGCTATTTTAAAGGTATAAATTTGTGTTGTTTTCTATGCTTTGTTGTTAATCTTGCTGTCCAATATTCAGGTATTCAAGTATTCCGCTTTCGTATTTTGCCTTAAATGCTTTGTCAACTTTTTCAACGGGGTTGGCTCCGAGGAATTCCAGGAGCTTAAACAGTTTATCCCTTCTTGTTGCAGTATCAGCAACCTGTTTCAGCGCTACAATCTCATCCTCTACTTCAAAATATTTCAGCTTGTCAATCACCGGCAACTGCCAGAACAACAAAAATCCTCTTTCCGGAAAATCTATATCAACAATCTTGTAGCAATACTGCATAAATACTTTTTCCAAATTTTCTCTTATGGCAATAATCTTCTCTTTTTCGGCCTGTATGTTTTTCAGATCAAACGGCTTGCCGATAATTTCAAAATACATCTTTACTTTCGGCTCTGTGCCTGATGGACGCACCGTGACGGTAATACCTTGAGTGTCCGGCAAAGCACGTAACGTGAAGACAAGAAAATTGCGCGCAGAGGTATCCGTTGCTGACAAATGGGGCTGCGGATCACCTTCCCAGCGGTCAATTTTTGAACTGACCGTAAAATCACCGATTGTCTCGATGGTGTTCTTGCGCAGATGGTCCATAATCGTTAAGATTTGTTCCATGCCCTTGGCACCCAGGAGCCTGACTTCGGTTAAATAATTATGGCAATACCCGTACCGGCAATAAATCTCATCAAGATAGTCCACTAAGGTCCTGCTATCTTTTTTCAACTCAGCAGCAAGCTCTGACATCCACAGCGCAGCACCGGCCGCATCTTTATCCCGGCAATAATCGCCCACAACCACACCATGGCTTTCTTCTAGCCCCACTATGAACCTGTCTATAAGACCCTGCTTTTGCAGGTTGTTCATCTCATGGGCAATATATTTAAAACCGACCAGCAGGTTCCCGATACACTGAATACTATTTTCCCTGGTTATTGTTTCTATCAGTGAGGTAGTTACACCGGTCTTGATGACAACAGAATCGGCACGCAATAATCCTTTAGTCTTATATTGCGAGATTGCATAGTTTGTCAGGATTATGCCAATTTCATTACCACTTAAAAACCGCCAGGAATTGTTATGCTTGACCATAACACCAATTCTGTCGGCATCCGGGTCGGAACTTATAATAATATCAGCGCCTATTTCATCTGCATATTGCAGGCAGGTATCGAAAGACTGAACAACTTCCGGGTTTGGTATATTAAAAGTTACATTTTCAAATTTACCGCTCAAATTTGACGTTCCGGGATCAAGGACGACATCAAAATCCATCGTTTGTAATACCGGGTAGACAGAAGTTAAACCTGTGCCATGCAGTGGTGAATAAAGAATCTTCAAGTCCCTGCATTGTGCCAGCGATTTTGCGCAAATGGCAGCTTGAAAAGCTTTGTCAACATCATCTGAGATGTGTACCACTAAGCCCTTTTTTTCAGCCTTGTGTAAATCTACGGTTTTTATTTCCTTAACGTTTTGGGTTACCTCATCAACCAGCGCTTGGTCATCAGGAGGTATGAGCTGTCCCCCGAACTCATCATAAACTTTTTTACCATTATCAGTCGGTAGGTTGTGGCTGGCGCTGATCATCACGCCCGATATGGCACCTAAATGTCGGATGGCAAAAGAAAGCTCCGGAGTGCTGCGCACCTCATTAAACATATACACTTTAATGCCGTTGGCTGCATATACTTCTGCAGCGGCTACTGCTAACTGCTCACAGCTCAAGTTCTTTAGTGGATTGGGAATATCTTCGTTATATATACCTTCCTGAGTAAATTGCCGCACATCATAGGTAAAGACGACACCTTTTGTCTGGGCCGTCTTACCGAATTTTTTCATTAAATATTGTGAATGCCCTTGAGCGGAAGACTGTATTGTCCAGGTATTAATCCGGTTGGGACCTATTCCGACAAGGCCTCTCCTGCCGCCTGTACCGAAGGGGATTACCTGATAAAAAGAATCCAGTAAGAAATTCCATTGTTCTGATTCAATAAGATAGTGTATCTGCGGGACATATTCACTATAACTGCTGTCGGTTAACCAGACCTCCATCCAACTCAGTGCGGCTGTTACGTATTGTTCTGAAACATCGAGGGTTTCAAATCCTGCCCGGGCTTTTTCAAGAAGCAGTCTACTCGCGGTCAATTGTTTCTCCATTCCTAGTATAGTTGTTAGAATTAATTTTTTTGCATGTTATAAACACCATAACTATCATCCCTGATCCAGCATCCTGATCAGGGAATTGCTTTTCTGACGGGCATCATCAAGAAACACGCGCAGGTTGTTGCTGTGATTGGCAAAGATGCCGTCCTTGCTGCCGTTGGTAATAAGAATCGGTTCAAAAAAAGACTCTTCCAGTGAATCAATAATATTATCCATAATTATCTGGGCATTTTTATCTTTAAGCACCTCGTCAAATTCAATCCGAATGGCCTTAAACATATGATACATGGCATAACCGACTCCCTGGGCATAATAGAAATTATCATCTATTTTAGTCCACGGAATTTTTTGTGGTTTTGGCTCTTCTCCACCCTGAAAATTTTCCGGCTGATCTCCGACACTGATCACCTGCTCTCTTGATGCGTTAAGCAACCGGGTATTGATTCCTCCCAGCAGGGAGACATACTGCTCCATAAGCTGAATAAGATTATCGCTGCGGGGATAGAATCTGGCCGTGCCGTATTCTACCCGTTTAGAATAGCTCCTGAGGTCTTCAATTCCTTTGGAATATTTTCCTTCAGCGCTGGGAATAATCCACTTGTAGGGGTCATTACTGAAACTGGTGAAAGCCTGATCACAATCGGAATCAATAGTGTCGGTTGTGCGCTGCCGTGAAATGTTATCACGCAGAATCCGGGTGCTATAGCGAACCACTTCCAATACCCCCAGCTGAAAATTGGGCTTGTTGTCAAGAAACCAGGTGGGTGAAGGGAAAATATCATTGGGCGTCCAGCCTCCCGGGCCATACAGCTCATCTTCAATGAGCTTGATAAGGGTCTCGGTGAACACAACCCCCCTGGGTACATCGGTCTTTTTTTCAATCATGAAAAAGTCCGGTTTGATTGAAAAATAAGCCATATTCAAAATATACAGCACAATAAAAACAATAACGGCTGTAACAATGATAATCGATTTTCTGCTCATGGCCGTCTCCTCTTGTTGGTAGTATATTACTATATTACACAAAGCATACTACTACAAGGCTTTATTAGCCTATTTGACTGACAGGTATGTTTCATGTATAAACTCACTAATAATGCCCAAACCACTACCCACATTATTTCTTGGAATATGGACACTGCTGACATTGTAGTTATTGGTGCCGGTGTGGTCGGCCTTGCCGTAGCTGCTGAGCTGGCCGGCAGGTTTCCCACCCGTTCTATTGTTGTTTTAGAGCGTAATGCTAAATTCGGACAGGAAACCTCAAGCAGAAACAGCGAAGTTATTCATGCAGGCATCTACTACCCCCCCAAAAGTTTGAAGGCCCGGCTTTGCGTTGAGGGTAAACGGTTGCTGTATGAGTTCTGCTCAAAGTGGCAGGTCCCCTGCAAGCGCTTTGGCAAGCTCATTGTCGCCAATACCCGTACTGAGGTTGCAACTCTGGAATCACTTCTCATCCGCGGAAAAGAAAACGGTGTCGATGACCTGCAGCTGTTCAGCCGCACCCAGGTAGCCTGCAGAGAACCTGATATTCAGGCTGAGGCGGCCATCTACTCCCCATCAACAGGCATAGTTGATACCCATCGGCTCATGGCACGCCTGGAATGGTTGGCACAAGAAAAAAAAGTACTGTGTGCTTACTTGCATGAGGCAACCGGCATTGAACATCAGGGAAACTCCAGTATAGTACAGTACCTGGGACCCGGCAAAGAGCATAACAGTCTAAAAACCACCTGGTTGATTAACAGCGCCGGGTTGGCTTCTGATCATGTAGCATCCCTTATGGATATTGATATTGATCAGGCAGGCTACAGACTCCATCCATGCAAGGGCGAGTACTTCAACCTTTCCTCAGCTAAATCAAAACGTATCTCTCACTTAATTTATCCGCCTCCCTACAAGGATTTGCGCGGACTGGGAATCCATGTCACCAAAATGCTTGATGGCAGGGTCAAGCTTGGTCCCAATGCGTTTTATATTGATGAGCTGGATTATACGGTTGACGTGCTACATGCTGAAGAATTCTATGCAAACATTAAAGAGTATCTGCCATTTGTGGAACCACATGATCTTCAGCCCGACACAGCGGGAATTCGTCCCAAGCTGCAGGCACCCGGTGCACCGATCCATGACTTTATCGTGCGCCATGAATCAGAACGTGGCCTGCATGGTGTTATAAATCTCATTGGTATTGAATCACCGGGCTTAACCGCATGTCTCAGCCTGGCAAAAATGGTCGGAGATATAATTGAACAGGGGAAGCAAGAAAAAGTTGTTAGGTATTTATAAATACCTGCTATATAATAAGGCTAGTTATGACGGATAAAGGTAAGAATTTTTAACCACTTAAAATGACAATAGCACATACATTACAAAAAAATTGATCCCCGTTTCCGAGACTGTGTCACAATTCAAAAAAATGATTTTTAGAGTTGCTTTACGGAGGGGTTCGACCCCTCGAATTAAAATATAATTTGTCACAGGTCAAATATGAAAGCCTCCTTTTTGAGCTAAACTATTATGACACAGTCTCAAAAACGGGGATCCAGACAAGAACAGACTTAGATTTATATCTTAGTTTAATAAAGAAATAACAAAATTATGATTTCCATTCCCCAAGGATATTCGCTACTGCAAAAAGGCCCTGCAACAATAGTTGTCAAAAGCTCCTACCGTGATGTGCTGCTTGATCAGGGTATTGCTGATCCTGAAAGCATGCTGCAAAGATACTCTGGTATAAATCATTATCAGCGCGGCCGCGACACTGCCCCTGCGATTCAGATTGAAGGATCAGCAGATGAAAAAATGGTAATCCGCAAATATCTCAGGGGCGGTTTAATGAGATTTGTCAACCGGAACCTGTACATTGGTCCTGACAGGCCGTTTAATGAACTCCGGGTTACCGTCGAAGCTTCCTCAAAAGGCATCCCTACTGCGGACATACTGGCTGCTGTAAGCATTAAGTCCGCCAGCCTGCTGTACCGCGGTTACCTTTTCTCGAAAGAATTATCATCCTGTTGTGATCTGTCAGCCTATCTGAAAGAATGCTTGCAAAATCACAGGGCAACGTTTTCTAATATAAAAAAGCAGCTTCTGCAAAAAGCTGCCGGACTCATCAGTGCAATGCATGATAATGGATTATATCATGGTGACCTCAATCTGAAAAACATACTGATAAACAGGCTAAACCCTGAACAGATGTATATTATTGACTGGGATAAGTCCCGCGCACAGCAGTGCCTTGATTCATCTGAGCGCAGAGCAAATGTACTGCGGTTCTGCCGCTCAATGGCAAAACATTCTGGATCGGGCCTTCCCCTGACAGAACGAGACCGGCTCTTCTTCCTCGAAAACTACTGGAAGGATATAACACAAGCACAAAGGGATCTCAAAAAACTGAGAATCTCTCTGGCCGTCAGGAATGGTATGTGGAAAATTTCAAACAGCAAATAGCCTGATAGACTGCGCAGAACTGTTCCTGACAGCCCCGCCGCCTGCTTGTTACTCAACATAACCTAGACTTTTTAATTGTTCAAAGCGCTCAGTATCTGTTTGTGTCATGCCGGGCATAATATCAGACAGGGCATCAAGACTCATGAGATCTGCTATCATGGCTTTCATTTCTTGAGGATTAGAGGGAGCCAGATTGTGCAATTCCCGGGGATCATGTGCAAGATCATAGAATTCGGTTTGGTCAGGCTGTAACTGGTGATAGATCAGCTTATAATTGCCCTTCATGAGACAGTACAGCTTGTCATCCTTATGGTCGACTTGTGTGGCCGGCTTTAGCCGGGGATATGTCAGGATATTTATTGAATCGGCATATGCAGTGAGCTGTTGCCCTGCTTGACCCGAACGCATTGTCTCTAAAAGACTCTGTCCGTCCATCTCCGGCCAGTAATCAGCATCAATGTCTGCTGCTTCAAGAATTGTGGGCATCAAATCTATAGTGCGTACCAGCGATGAAATCCGTGCACCGCCCTGCAGACCTGGTATACGCACAATCTGGGGGACACGAATCTGTTCCTGGTACAGTATACCATGAGACCACCAGTTGTGATCACCAAGCCCTTCCCCATGATCGGCTACTACTACAACAATAGTATTATCCCACATATTACAATCCTTATAGGCCTGAAACAGCCTGCCGATTTGAGAATCCATAAAGAATACTTCACAAGCATAGATTGCCCGCAGCACCTCTTCATGATTCTTTGAATCGGTCCTGAACTTATGATGAATTCCTTTCGGTGGCAAAACTAATGGATCATGCGGATCAAAAAAATGCACCCACATAAGCAAAGGCTTGTCATGAACTGCCTGTGCTTTAAGCCAGCTGATGGCTGCTGTAGCAGTATAGTCGGCCCGGCGTTGGCTTTTATTGCTAATCAGAACCCCATCATGCGAACGCAGCCACTTACCATCAGATGGTGGGAATGCTGCATCAAAAAAGTCAAAACCTTGGTGCAAACCAAAAGCCTGCGTAACAGGAAATGCACTGACAAATGCAGCAGTTTGTCCGCCGACCTCTTTCCAGACCTCAGGCAGGGTTTTATGTTCTTCACCAAGCCTGTTGGCCACCAGTCCGTGAAGAACCCGCAGACCATGATTGTAGGGTTCCAGCCCGGTTAAAATCGATGCATGTGAGACCGGGGTTACTGCAGCCTGGGCAATGGCCCTGTCAAACACGACGGATTGCAAGGCTAACCGGTCAAGATGTGGACTGGTGGATTTGCCGGGCTGATAACAACCCAGGTAGTCTGCCCGGGTTGTGTCAAGTGTGATAAGCAAAACATGGTTTGAAGGTAATGGTCCCGACTGAATAAAAGAATATATCAGATATACTATAGCAGCTATCACAACCATAATTACTAAAAACAGTACTTGTCGCCTCATAACAATAAGCAGCTCTCTGCAAGATTATAAGATACTATATGGCAAATACCATAACATCGTCGACACTTTTTAGTGGCACTAGTTGTTTCACCACATCGTTTACACTTAACAAAATTTGCTTATAGGAATTTTGTTTTTTACGGGCTCTCTAAGCTTATAAGATTCAATTTTTATTAACTTTTTTGGTGCCTCTGCAGTT
>JANQFE010000159.1 GCA_028278025.1 Thermodesulfobacteriota bacterium
TTTGGATTATACTATGAATCCTTATCGTTTTATTGCTTTAAATTAAATAGTTCTTGATAACTTTTTTGCTTGACTACGCCCGTTTTATAAGAGGCACTGTAGCCGTGTCCATCTGCGGCTAATAAACAAAAAGTGTATAAAAAACTGAGGGACGTGTGAAACAAAATCAAAGTGACAATAAACAAACCATCCAGGAAGAAGAATACAGCTATCCCTACCATTATATTCCCACCATAGAAGACGGCCGGTTCTCGCAGGTGTGTTACTGGTCCTGGGGTTTTAGGTATCTGGGGGGTATAAAGGTAGTCCTTGATCAGCTGGATAAATGCAGCTTTAGCTCACTCATAGATATTGGCTGCGGGGACGGCCGGTTTTTAAGAGAAGTATCCAAAAAATTTCCACAGGCACGATTGCTTGGTATCGATTACTCCCAGAGAGCTGTCCAGCTTGCAACGGCAATGAACCCGGATATTTCCTATAAAGCCGTAGATGTTTCCACAACAGCGCTTGAGCAGCGTTTTGATGCTGCCACACTGATTGAAGTCCTGGAGCATATTCCACCGGACCAGATTAAACCATTTATTGAGAATACTGTAGATGCTCTCAGTGCAGATGGTTGTCTTATTATTACCGTTCCCCATGAGAACAAGCGGCTGCAGGGTAAACACTATCAGCATTTTACATCAAAAAGTCTGCTTGCACTGCTGCAGCCGTATTTCCACAGTATTGACTTTATTCCATTTGATACCAGAAGCACATTGGTAAAAAGACTAAAAAAACTGCTGGGCGGGGAGGGAAAGTACTTCATTGTTAATCACCCCCGAATTCTTTCCTGGTTTTACCGCCTGTATGAAACCCGCTTCCTTTATCCCAGCAACGAACAGAGATGCCTGAGGATCGCGGTAGTGTGCAGAAAAAATGAACAGCACATCTGAAAACAATCTTGCAACTGCAGTTGTAACGACCTATAACCGCCCACTGCTTGTGCGGCAGGCTGTGCAAAGTGTTTTGAACCAGACGTACAATCCCCTGGAAGTTATTGTGGTTGAAGATGGTTCTGACAGTGGCGTGCAAACCTGGCTGCAGGAAAAGGGCCTGGGGCATGTCACCTGTCTGCGCCATGAGACTAACAGGGGGCTGGCAGCTGCACGCAATTCAGGGCTGACTGCGTCCAGGGGAAAATATGTCGCCTTTCTTGATGATGATGATGAATGGATGCCGGAGAAGCTTGAAAAACAAATGGCGCTGGCTGAAAAGCTTAATGAAGAATGGGCTGTTGTATACTGCGGGACACTTATAAGGGATGAAAACGGAAAGACCGTAAAACAAAAACTGCCGCGATTACAGGGATCTATTAAGAAAGCGATTGTTGAAAAAGGACTGCATACCCTGCCGTCAACAGGTTTGTTCCGCAGAGATGTACTGCAGCTGCTTAACGGCTTTGATACTGATCTAACAACCGGAATAGATCATGATATCTGGATGAAGCTTGCCCGGCACGATTATAAAGCTGATTATGTTAATGAGGCGCTGGTGATCAACCAGCAGCATGGTTCAGGTACGATGACCACGGATGTATCTCAGCGGCTGCCCGGGATTGAACAATTTATTAACAAATGGAGACCCGATATCCTTACATGGTTTGGTGAAAGGGCCGGCCGAAAGTACTGCGCACAATACTATGTGCGGGTTGTCGGAAGGCTGGGCCTTTCCGTGATGGCCCGCGGCGATAAACGCCAGGGCAGACATATTTTATGGAAAGCCTTTATAAAAGGACCGGGAAGCTTTTTGTCATGCCCGGATCTTATCCGTGCGCTCCTGTGGGGGCACTCTTCTTAGGTTTAAAACTTAGAAAAAAAGTAAATAATGTCATTCCGGAATTCGCCTTTGGTGAATATCCGGAATCTATGGATTCCCGCTGCAGTTTAACCCCGAATAATAGGGGGCGGGAAGGACAAAACAAGAGCATATTCAAAGTGTAACTTTATGAACATTGAAAACCTGCGCATGCTTGTATGCGGTTATTCTCAAACCGAATACCCCCGCGATGAAACCATTATGGCGGCCTTACGCCAACTGCACCTAAAACAACTCTATGACCTGCGTGTTACTGATGACCGCTGGCTCAGGCGGCACTCCGGCAGAAAGGCTGTCCGGGGGCGCAGATATAAAATGGCTCTGAAGACATCCTGGGTCGCCATGAAGGTTAAAAGCCTGATCTTATCCGGGCAGGTTGACGCAGTTTTTGTGATGAAGCGTAATGAGGAGTTTGTCCTGCAGGTCTGCCGGTGGGCGCGGCAGGCCGGGATACCTGTTGTGTATGATTTGTGGGTTTCCTGGTATCTGATCGCCCGGCGTGACCAGCAGGATATTGAAAACCGATTTAATACTGAAAAGACAATCATACAGCAGTGCAATCATCTCCTGGCACTTACCGGACCATACCGTAATTATTATACCGAAACATTTCAGTGCCCTGCGGAAAAAATTTCAGTGCTCCCGCTAGCCGTTGAGGATATCTGGTTAAACCATCCGCTTTCTTCCCGCCCGGCAAACTCCGAAAAACTTGTGATTGCCTACTGGGGCAATGTTCATAAACAGCACGGAGTAGACAATATCAGGGAAGCAGCGCGGATGCTTACCGGACAGCCTGGCATAGAGTTTAAATTCTATGGGTCTGTTAAGCTAAAAAATCTCTATAAAGATTTTACCGGTATTCCTAATGTTGAATTTCATGAATTTCTGTCCGGTAGGAGCGATTTAATTAATGCTGTTGATAATGCTGATATATGTTGTGGGCACCTCAACCCAATCCATGATTCTCATCTGGTCCTGCCGAACAAAGCCCTGGAAGGTATGGCCCGCGGTAAGGTTGTGCTGCATGCGGACAGTGAAACCTTATCGCCGCTTTATCATGGGGGCGATGGATCCTCCTGCGCGGTGATGTTTTTTACTAACGGTGCGAAGGGATTGGCAGAGGCTATACTAAAACTATACAATTCTAAAGAGCTTCGGCGCACGATCGGTGACAATGCACGCGAAAAAGTGATTGCGGATCACTCTGTTGCACGTGTAGGGAAAGCACTTCAGACAGCTTTAGAAAAAATAATCAGTTAAATATTAACCGCAGAAGTACGCGGACAAACGCGGACTTTTTGCTCCCGCGACGCTGCGGGAGCAAAACCACCAAAGGCCTTTCATGCCTGATTATAAGAGATAACATTACTATAAGCCCAAATATTTTTATAGTATGATATTTTTTTACATCACGAAGTGATTGCATTTTTCAAGCGGACAGGTCGTCCGCTTGAAAGGTCTGCGCTAGTCTGCGAATGTCTGCGGTTTCAAAAAAGTGAGTGATGAGAAAACTAGATACTAGATTCTTGATGCTAGATACTAGATGTTGGATAAAACAAAAATATAAATATCCAGTATCAAGTAACAAGCATCCAGTATCCAGTTAAACACTAAACACCAATATAACAAACGCTATGTTTTTTTCAAAACTACTAAATCTTCGGTCGGGGCTGAAAGTTTTTTTTAAACCAAGGACCTTGGATGAATCCGCGGCCAAGAGCCAGGAAACCAGGCAGCTGCTAATTGTCGGGCTATCCCGCTCGGGCACCAGTCTGCTGCAGCGTCTGCTCAACGCCTATCCGTCAGTCTTTATTGCCTACGAGTCTATCTATATGCCATTTCTGGGCGAAAACAACCGGGAAGACGTGCATGCGTACTATTATGAAATTCTTAAGCAGCACCGGCATCTCTGCCTGGCAGCTCCGGACAGGATACCCCCTGAAGCGGTTAAGGGTTTCTCTTTTCTTGAGCACTATGACTATTTTGGTGATAAAGCAATCTACAATACGGGCCGCCAGTTTCGGCGCAGGCTCAGGCGGGCAGTAAAGTCAGGATCGGTTGATAAGATCATATTTATCATGCGGGATCCTCGTGCTCGAGTTTTATCTTTTTTGAAGTGGAAGGAAAAAAGGGATACGATCTATACACAGACGGTCCCGGCCCAGCCGACACAGCAAACAGATAAAACCCGAATAATTGAACAGTGCGGTGTGTGGAATACCTATGTCGGTGATGTATGTGCATATACAGAGCAATCATCCAAATGCATGTTTGTCACGTATGAAGAGTTGGTGCGTGAGCCCAAAGCCTCTATAGATCATATTATGGCTTTTTTGAACCTTAAACCTGATAAATATCCTTTTGTAAACCTTGATACAATAAAACCTGACTCGCTGTCAAAGTGGCGTGACGCACTCAGCAGTGAAAGTATCGCTCAGATTGATACTATTACAAAAAAATATCGGGAAAAACTGGGGTATGAATAATCAAACACAGCAAGACCCGGGAAAATCCCTGTTTGTATCAGTTGTTGTTCCGGCATTGAATGCTCCCGAGCGAACCAGGACCTGTCTTGAAGCCCTTCTCGACCAGACCTATCCCAGGGACTGTTATGAAATAATAGTAATAGATAACGGTTCTACCGATACTACCCCCCAGGTCATCCGGCAGTACCCGGTTGTCTTTTTGAGCGAGGACAATATACAGAGCCCCTATGCCGCCCGCAACAGGGGCATCAGGCAGGCCCGGGGTGAAATCATAGCAATGATTGACATTAACTGCACGGCAGCACCCGGTTGGCTTACAAACGGAATTGAAGTGCTTACATCCAAAAAAGCTGATCTTATAGGCGGACAGGTGACCTTTACCTTTTCACCGGAAAAAACCGCGGCAGAAATTTTTGATTCCGTCAGCAATGTACAAATAAAGCGTAATATTGAAAACCGGGGGGTTACAAAAGGCGGCAACCTTTTTGTGCGCAGGTCTGTTTTTGATTCAATCGGCTTGTTTCCTGAGCATCTTCGCTCCGGAGGAGATGTCTTGTGGACAGGCCAGGCAACCCGGGCCGGCTTTACACTGTTATACGCGCCCGGTGCAGAAGTTTTTTATCCCGCCCGGAAACTGTTCCCGTTAATGAAAAAGCAGTGGCGCGTCGGGCGCGGGCAGCCGCCTATCTGGATGGACGAAAACATTGGGATTCTCAAGATATGGATACGCATACTGCGCGGGTTCCTGCCGCCCGGACTTGGCATGGTTAAACAGAGGGTCTCTGAAAGAGCTTCAGGGGCAATAGAGCGCAGCCTTTTTTCCATATGGCTGGCAGCCTGGGCATGTGTTGCGGCAACGAACCTTGGAAGAATCAATTGCCTGCTCAATCGTTTCTTTAATTTCCCGGCAAAAAAAAATGAAACTGCTTGATGTTATTATTGCTATCGCGGAAAAGGCCCTGGCCAACCCGGATACATTTTTGCGGGCTGGACATAACGGTCCGTACCACGACCCTGAAACAAGGATCCGCAACTATGGACACTGGCTGATAACTTTTTCCAAATGTTACGGCTGGACCGGTGAAGAAAAATTTAAAAACAAAGCAGCCGAATGTGCGGGGGATCTCTATTCCGAGGAAGCCCGTCCCCACGGCTATTCTTTTTACCACCGGGAAAAAAAAGGTAAAGACAGTTGTAATGGTTTGATTGGGCAGGCCTGGACGTTTGAGGCCCTGGCAGAGGCAACCCGGTTACTGGATGAGCCCAAATATGTCAAATTAGCCGAAGATGTTTTTTTTATGCACCCTTTTGATGAAGGTAGCGGACTCTGGAAAAGGATTGAACCTACCGGAGAAGTTCTCGATTTTGACCCTACGTTTAACCACCAACTCTGGTTTGCATCCTGCAGCGCCCTGGTAGGCCGGCAGAGGCGCGCAGAAATTCTGCAAAGAGTGACCTGCTTTCTGGATAAGCTTGATAAAAACCTGACAATCCTGTCCAATGGGCTCCTGTATCATCCCATTGAGTTTTTTGTAGAGAAAAATATTGATCAGCAGTTCAGCGCAAAAAAACGTTTTGCAACAGTATTTATTAACCTATTGAAAGCCCTGAAACATCTGCGGCTACCGGAAAAACCGCGAAGCAGGAAAGCAGCAGAAGAAGCTATACGTAAAAAACAGACATATAAATCTGTAGGATACCATGCCTTTAATACCTATGCTTTTGCCATGCTGAGACAGCATGTGCCGGAGCATTCTTTCTGGAAATCAGGAAGATGTAAATCCCTGGTTAATTACCTGATGACAAATGAATTCTGGAGCGATCTTGAAAATAACAACTATGGTTATCCCTATAATCCCCCGGGATTTGAGGTGCCGTATTCCCTGCTGGTTTTATCTGACATGGAGCAGCCCGCATTGATTAGCGCAACCCGGAAATGGGTTGGGGAACAATTCAAGCAATGCTTTAATGCGCAAACGTTTATGATGGATAGAAACACTGAAGACCCGGTAACACATACGGCCCGGCTTTATGAATTAACCCGCATGCCTGAAGAAGTTCTCAAAGCAGTTGACATTGACATATAGATTTTAAAGCAATGCACACAGTCTCCGTAATCATTCCAACCCACAACCGCGCTGAGCTGGTTGTGCGCGCAATTAAAAGCGTTCTGGGACAGACCTATAGTGATTTGGAATGCATTGTGGTTGATGATGCCTCAACAGATGATACTGCCCAACAAGTGCGGCAGATCAATGATTCACGGCTTGTGTATATAAGGCATGAAAAAAACAGGCATGCTTCAGCTGCCCGCAACACTGGAATTTCAAAAGCCAGAGGGGACTTTATTGCTTTTCTGGACGATGATGATGAATGGCTGCCCGCTAAACTGGAAAAGCAGGTGTCCTTGCTGCAAAGCCTGCCGCAGTCTGTGGGGATGGTGTATTGCTGGATGGACTATTATGACCAATCCGGCACAGTGGTTTCAAAACATCATCCGGTCTATAAAGGTGCAGTCTTTGAACATGTTTTAGATGTTCAGCGTATAGGCGGCTGTCCTACGCTGCTGCTCCGAAGGGATGTAATCAAGAAAGTCGAGGGATTTGACGAGACTCTGCTGCGGGGTAATGATGGTGATTTCACTCGGCGGGTATGCCGGGAGTATGAGGTTGATTATATTCCCGAGGCGCTGGTAAAGGTATACGTGGGTTACGGCGGGGACCGCATAAGCCTTAACAACCGGCAGGGTCTGCTTAATGCAATTCATGGTAAAAAAACACGGCTTACTAAATTCAAAGAAGACCTTCCGCGATACCCCCAGCAGCATGCCCGCATACTGGCTGATATCGGTGAACTCTACAGTATGCTGAGCGAAAAAAAAGAAGCATTTACTTATTACCATCAGGCTTTCCGAATTAGTCCTTTCAGGCCGTATCTTTATAGAAAAATAGCAGCAGGTATTTTGCTATCATTGCCTTTGCTGAAAAAACTTATAAATAAATGAATATCCCCTCTCGCACGCAATCCCGCTTTCGGGATTGCTCGAGCACCCAGAGGTCACAGAGGAAAAAGATATTTTCTTTTGTCGGTGAGTGGCCGACAAAAGAAAAACACTCTGCGTCTCTGCAAACTCTGTGAGAAATGCTCATCAAGGATGTCAGCGCTAGTCTGCGAACGTCGACGGTTTCAATAATTATTAACCGCAGACCGGCGCAGGCAAACGCAGACTTTTTGTTCTGTCGACATGACAGAACTAAGGGGTCATCACTGCGCGATAGGAAATGCAGTTGTTCAAATAGTTTGCACATATATGTAGGCAAAAAAACAAAAAGCATAGCATGTATAGTATTAATACTATTTTATGCCCGAAGGGCATGGCATGTAACAGCCGGACAAGTCGTCCGGCTGTTGGTCGGCGAAAGTCCGCGTTAGTCTGCGGTAAAAAAAATTATAGATGTAAAAAATGATTAAAAAAGCTTTAATCTATCTAAGATATTATACACTCACTAAAAGCATTGTATCCTACAGAATGCTCAGGGAAACCCTTGAATCCATCTTTAATAAGCAGAACAGGCGGCCGGCAGGCGGGCCGGATGTAGTCTATATGACCGGTTTACCGCGGACCGGCTCCAGCCTCATGAAAAATTATCTGGGGGATAGTGACAGGCTTCAGATAATCAAGTTCCAAAAAACCGGATTTCCGAATGCCTGGAAACTGTCGCAAAAAACCGAGGCCATTGTCATAGACAAGGCAACCCACTATATACGGGATATTGCCAAAATATATAAAACCTATGCCGATACAGTTGGATTCTGCTGCATTGTAAGGGACCCGCGGGATATTATTTTAAGCCTTATGGAAAATCATCGCCATCTGGAATATCCCCGATCTGAAAAATTCTGGTCGAAATGGCTGCAGGCTTACAAAGGATTTACTGATTACTGTGAGCGGGTGAATCCCCAGCACTCTTTTATGCTTCGCTATGAAGACCTGGTGCGGTATCCCCGCGAGGTAAAAGCAGCATTTTTGAACTTTCTAGGTCTTGAGGGAGTAGTAGAGTCATCTGATTTACAGATTGCCTTTGAAGATGACGACCAGGACTATAAGTTGAAAGACAAAAATAGAATTGACAGCTCATCCATTGAAAAATATCGACAACTTCAATTAGATAATAGTACAGGCCGACTTCTTGACAGCCTGCAGTACTACCCGGAAGTAGTAGAGTTTATGAAAAAATTCGGTTACGAGATCGATGGCCTGAATGAAGAAATTTATCTCTTTAAAGGGGTAAATATATTTCAAATGACTAAAAAAGAGAAATGAGTACTGAAAAATTTTAATTAACCGCAGAAATACGCAGACAGACACAGACGTTTTGTTCTGCCGACCTGGCAGAACAAAAATACTATCGCTTCGCGAAGTAGAAACATAGTGGCTCAACTGAACATTTTAAATTATTATTCAGGCCAAAAATTTAAGCCTAATAATGCTATTTATGCCCAAAGGGCATGGTCGGTAACAGGCGGACAGGTCGTCCGGCTGTTAGTCAGTGTTAATCGGCGCCTGTCTGCGGTTAATTAAATAACAGCCAAAATCAACTAACCACAAAAACCTGACAATTCCCTATGAACCCCCTTGTTTCAGTCGTTATAACCACATACAACCGGCCTGAAATGGTTAAGCAGGCCATACAGAGTGTGCTTAGCCAGACGTACAGGCCGATTGAAATAATTGTGGTTGAGGACAGTTCAGAAAGCGATGTTGAAGCCTGGCTTAAAGAAAACAAGCATACAGAAATTAAATACATCCGCCACGATAACAACCGCGGGCTGGCCGCTGCCCGCAATACCGGCCTGCGGTGTGCGGCCGGGAAATACATATCTTACCTTGACGATGATGATGAATGGCTGCCTGCAAAGATTGAAAAGCAGGTTTCCCTGTTAGAAACGCAAAGCAAAGATACTGTGGTAGTCCATTGCGGTTTGTTTGCGGTAGATATGCATGGTATCAGGAAAGACAGACCAATTCTGATGCAGGGAGATATCCGGTCCGCAATCGGGCAAAAGGGGCTGGATGTGATTCCGGATAATTCCAGCCTGTTTTTAAAAGAAGCCCTGCAGAAAATTGGTGGATATGATGAAGATATAACTTCTCATGCTGAATATGGGATCTGGATGAAAATGGCCCGGGCCGGGTATCGGACTGATTTTGTCAATGAGCACCTTGTGAAAACCGGTGAACATCAGGATTATAAAATTACGAAAGATATTGCTCTCAGAACCAGGGCAACAGAAAGCTTCATCGAAAAATGGAGTCCTGAATGGGAACAGTGGTTTGGAACGGATGTTGCACGAACCATGTGTGCACAGCTTTGTATGAAAGTATTTATGAAGTTAGCAGAAATATACATCAGCGGACTGCATTTTTCAGCAGGCATGCATTGTTACGGGTGTGTTATTCAGCAGATTCCCTGGCGAATACAAACATATATTAAGATATTTACCTCTTTTATGGGGGCGCTTATTTCCCAAACACCCCTTTACGCGCCTATCCGAAAACTATGGCTTAAAAAAGTAACGAGCAATGAGCAATGAGTGCAGAGTAAATAATTTTTTTATTTTCTCGCGTAGCGATAGCATTTTTTGTTCTGCCAGGTCGGCAGAACAAAATGTCTGTGTCTGTCTGCGTGATTCTGCGGCTAATTATTAACTTCCTTACCCATAACCACAAAAATGGAGTATACACCCTTCTTCACAATCCTGACCGCTGCCTATAATAGCGCTGCTACTATCCGCGCAAGCCTGGAATCCGTTCGGGAGCAGACATTCACAGATGTTGAGCACATTGTCACTGATGGAGCATCCTCAGATGACACGGCTGCAATTCTGAAAGAATTCGAAAGCACGTATAACCTCAAGTGGGTATCAGAACCTGACGCAGGTGTTGCCGACGCCCTGAATAAGGGGCTTAACCGGGCACAGGGGAAATATATACTGGTGATCCAGGCTGACGATCAGCTTCTAAACCACGATGTGCTGCAGAGTGTTTATTCACTAATACAGGATGAGCGCTTTGACATTTACAGCTTCCCGGTTATAGTCGACCACCCGGCTCGAGGAAGATACTATTACAGACCTTTTCGTTACACATGGTGGCATCATTTTAAAACCATTTTTCCCCACCAGGGCACGTTTGTCCACCGGCGGGTATATGATCAGGTGGGTGGATACAGAAAAGAATTTAGTATTGGAATAGATTATGACTTTTTTTATCGAGCGCTCAAGAATCGGTGCCCGGTTTGTATTGAACAAATGCCTGTTGCAGTAATGGGCGGAACGGGTGTCAGCAGCAACCGCAATTTTTTAGAAAAGCGTATACGAGAAGAAGCCCGGATACAGAAAGCTAATGAAGATAATCCTTTCTGGAGGTTTGCACAATTGATGTTTCGAGCACTTTATTTTCCATATAAAACCCGCATTATTTCAGTGCTGTAAAAACCATTTGATGACAATGATAGGGATCAATCCTTTCAAAAAACGGTTGAGAGAATATTGGAAATGGATAAAGTCCAAAACCGTGTCCAGTTATTTTTTTAAAACCAATTAAAGTTAAATATTTATTCAATTCTTTATAACTAAATACAACCAAATGTCTGTGAACAGGGGTATCTTTTTCTACGTCCATATGTTCTGCCTTTGTTGCCACACGGTTTTCGAGCAATATTTTAGAGTCAGGATGTGGCCCACTTGATGGCATCCTGCCTAATAACAATAAAAAGATAGTGAAAAAAGTACTAATATTTGGTGTTAGAATTACAAGTTTTCCTTTTGGTTTCAATACCCTTTTTGCCTCTTTCATCCACAGACAACCATTTAGCAAATGTTCTAAGACAGATAATGCAAAAACACACTGAAAAGTATTGTTTTCATAAGGTAATGGTTTGTTCAGGTCACCTTCTATGATATTAAGGCCCTTTTTTTGTGCTGTTGCCACTGAATCACGATCCCATTCTATTCCGTAATAATTATTTTTATCTACATTGAATTTATTAAAATGCAATCCAGTATTCGCGCCACAATCCAGACAACTGCCGCCGGTTGATAAAGCTTTATTTATTTCATCAGAGGCAAATTCAGCAGCTTTTTTTATTGTATGTTTATAAAGTCGCTGGAAATAATTATCTAATATCATAAAGCATCCATTTTAAAACTTCACAGGAAATGTTTTTTAGTAAAAAAGAGCAATGATTCCTTATAGCATATGAACATAAATAATTATAATTATATACTTATTAAAGTCAACTAAATTGTATTATAGAATATGGAATAAACAAAGCATAAAACACAAAATGATAATAACAATTATTATTAAAAAGGCAACAAAGATATGTATATGATAATAGCACTAATTCTAATTATTATAACTAGTATAAAGTTCTATAAATAATGTTGCATTAAGTCAGTTTGTGTGCTACCCTTGTTATTAAATTATAAACATAAGGGAGGGCCGCAAAATGGC
>JANQFE010000161.1 GCA_028278025.1 Thermodesulfobacteriota bacterium
AGCTATTCGGTTTAAAACCCTGAGCTATGCCGAAGGGGTCGCACGGCTAAAAGTCGCAGATCCGCCTCTGGAGGGCCGGGGGTTTAGAAATGTAACTAAGCGCAATATTGTTCCATAAGTCGCTTACCCCTGGGGCAATTGCACGTCAATCTCCCGTTCACTTACAGCAAAACGGTCACCGCCCAGATGGTGCAACAGTTTAAGCCCGTTTTCAAAACACCACTCACCGTTTCTGAAATGTTCCGGAGCAGCCCGGGCAGCGAGAATTTGGGCTATCAGCAGAGCTGAGTACCCCAGATCAATCACCTGGCACACCCGGCACTCCAGGTTGCCAACCGCTTCATTAACCAGTGGTGCCTTGATCTTTTGAGCCGACAAACGGGTAAGGCCGAACCTCTTGAATTTATCCTGGACCCTGCTGCCTGTTGTACGTCCGCATCCCAGTACTGCCTCGGCAATGCCTGCATGTGGAATATTAACACCGAACTCCCCCGTTTTCTCAATAAAGGGAAAAGAATAATGTCTCTTGCCCGAAAGTATTGCCACCATACCGGGGTCTCTGCGAGCAGGCATATTCCAGGTAACCGAATACAGGTTATCGGCCTTGCCGTCTCCAACACTGATTAAAACAACAGCACCGGGGTTCAGCAGTTTGTATGCGTGTGCAAGCGGTTCAATGTTGATTTTATCCATATAATATATCCCTCATGTTGTTCGTCAAGAGTGGTTTGTATATCTAAATTATTAAACTTTTTACGCTTTATACTGCACGTGTTTGATTTTTCAATAGAAATATGTATTATCAACCATCAGGCTTTTTATTCCACAGCTGTCTTAGGGGGAGCATACTCAGTGGTCTCACCCAGCCGGGCATAATTTCCTTTCAATACTGTTACATCAACGCCAAAAAGCAGCAAGGGGTCAGCAGCCTTTAACCGTTGCTCACGTCCTTTTTCCAGCAGTTCCTCATTAATGCTGACACTGACCACATCACCGATAAAGTTTGTTTGCATATCACTTGGCCTGATAACCTGATTTAAACGGCACTCAATATGCTGATAGCATTCCTCGATACGGGGCGGCTGCACACTGCATGCTGGCAGCGCAGTAAGTCCGGCTTTTTCAATTTCATTGACCCCTTCCGAATACATCAACCCTGTCTGGGCAACTTTTTCGATAAGTGTATACGGGGCATAGTTAAAGACAAACTCACCGGTTGCCTCGATATTGCGAGACGTATGCCAGAAGCTGGCAGAACATAAAAGCATCTGGGGCTTTTGCGCATCAGAGGAAAAAGGCAGCACCAGGCCGAAAGGGGCGGCATTTATCCTGCCCTGTACATCAACCGTTGTAACAATAGTCACCGGAAAGGGAATTACGACCTGACCCAAATGCCACATAAAATCCAGGGTAACTTCTGTCTTCATATATATCCCCTATAACATTAATGTTTTGATTATGGCTATAAAAATATCAGATGAGGAAAAATGTGTCAAACATTCTGAAGCCACCTTATATCCGCTCGTTTTACATCCTGTCGATTGCTTTTTATTGTATGTATCTTATTGCTCACTTCTGAAGTAATTATCCTTGCCTATAGGGCCTGATTTTATAAAACCAATTAACCGTAGAATCACACAGACGGTCGCGGACTTTTTTCTCCCACGACACTGCGGGGAAAAAACCATCCATGGCCTTTCAGGCCAGGGAATAATGTATAATATGGGCCCATTAATTTCTCAAACAAAACTTTTTTATATCGCAAAGCGATTGCATTTTCTAAGTGGACAGGTCGTCCGCTTAGAATGTCTGCCTGTCCCGAGCTTGTCGCGGGGCGTCTATCGGCGTTAGTCTGCGGTTAATAAATCGATTTAGAGCTCGCCAGAACCTCTCCTTGTTAACCTCCAGTGGCGGTGTTTTTAGTTAAAAACTAAATACATTTACGGCCTTTTAATTGACACGCACATGCTATTTCAGTATGCTTTACCCGTAAAAGGGAACCCCGAATCAATAATTATTACAGCAACATCTTAGCTCCACCTCCGACCTTATTGACCTTTATGAGTGATATTACCTTAAAAAAGATAGGCTTGTTCGCAGCTGCCTCGTTTGTGATATCGAATATGATAGGCACAGGCGTATTCACCTCTTTGGGCTTTCAGCTAAAGGATTTCGATAATGTGATCGTGATCATTTCACTTTGGCTGCTGGGAGGACTCCTCGCTCTGTGCGGTGCCCTGGTATATAGCGAATTGGGCGCTGTCATGCCCAGATCGGGCGGAGAATACCATTACCTTACGCACATATACCATCCGGCGCTTGGATTTGCCTCAGGATGGGTTTCGATGACAGTGGGATTTGCCGCGCCGGCTGCACTGTCGTGCATGGCTTTCGGCAGGTATTCTTCCAGTATGTTTCCTTTTGCTTCACCGAAAGTTATTGCCCTTACAGCCCTGACCCTGTTCAGTCTGATGCATTGCTATCGTATCTCGATAGGGAGCAGATTTCAAGCCGTCATTACCTCTCTCAATATCGGTTTGATAGCACTCTTTATAATCAGCGGATTTCTTTTTACACCACATCTACAGAACCTGTCAGACGCTGTCACACAACTGGATGGCACTGACTTTATTCGCCCCGAGTATGCAGTGGCACTTATCTATGTTATGTATTCCTATTTTGGCTGGAATGCTTCGGCATATATTGCCAATGATATAGACAACCCGCAGCGTAACATTCCCCGTTCGATTTTACTCAGCACCGGGCTGGTGACATTATTGTACCTGCTGCTTAACTACACCTTCATGTTTACCACACCTGTGAGCGAGATGATTGGTAGGGTGGAGGTGGGCTTTATCTCTGCCCAGCATATATTCGGTCAGACCGGTGCTCAAGTCATGAGTGTCTTTATTTCGCTGCTTCTCCTGGCAAGTATAAGTTCTATGGTCTTTATCGGGCCACGCGTTTCGCAGGTCATGGGAGAAGATCATAAGCTCCTTTTTAAACTTTCTTATAAAAACCGTTGGGGATCACCCGGGGTTGCCATCTTTGTACAGTATTGTTTTAGTGTCATCTTCATTGCCACATCAACGTTCGAAGCAGTACTTACTTATACCGGCTTTACGTTGAACCTGTTTATCTTTTTAGCGGTGATGGGTTTGTTTGTGCATCGCAGAAAGCACAGGAATGTCCACAGACCTTACAAAACCCCGGGGTACCCGGCAGTACCTCTGGTCTTTCTTTTTGTTGTCCTGATGACGCTTATATATCTCCTGTATGCCCGCCCTCAGGAGTCGATTCTGGGGCTAACCACGGTAGCGACCGGTTTTGCAGTTTATTATTTCAATCGGTTATATTCAAAATGATAAAACAGAAAGCAAAATGCTATAACATCTTGAGGTGGAGCTTTAGCTGTTTTGCACTTTCCGGCGGTCTGTTTTTTGAGACTGTACCCAGTGGGATTCAAGAAATGCTTTTTTTGCAGTGGACCGATTACCTGCCATGAAGTTGGCTACCCCCAGCCGCACATTCAAATCCGAGGTTACCTGTTGTATCTTTCGTGACTTTTTTTCCAGCGGCAGTGAAAGCGCATGCAGTAAAATCTTACGGGCCTTTTTCAAGGACCCATTATTAATAAGCAGTTCGCTAAACACCAGAGCATCCTGCAGCGCTTCGGGAAAACGGTTTTGCAGCAGATGCTGCTCAAAAGCCCTGCTGATAAGCGTGATCGCCTGATCAAAATAAATCTTCCTGTAGGCCGGTGTAAAATCATACTGGAATACCAGGGCCGCATACATCTGGGCGGCATACCGTTTTATTTCCGGTCTTTTTTGTTTTCTTCGTTCAATAAGTCTGGCGGGACCTTGCTCGTGGATACAGTTCACTATCGTTTCAGCTCTTTTTTCATCAGTGTGACTGCGCAACACTTCCTGCATACCCTTAAGGGCAACTTTTTCCCTTTCATCATCACGGGCTAAATAGTACCTGACAAGCTCCACAAGCTGAGCAATATTGTTTTTTTCATACAGTGCCAGATGCATCCTGTCGGCAAAAAGTTCGGATTGCCCATTACTGACCCGTTCCGTCAGCAGAAAACTGCCGCACCCCAGTGCTTCAAATGTCCTGTAATTAACATCATTTTTTACGCTCTGGTTTAATACGATCTTTGACTGATTAAAAATAGTAACATAGTTGCCGGTTGCAATATGTACCGGAATATGGTTGCTCAGCTCGTTAAGCAGTGCAACCCTATCGGGGTTTTTCCGGCTGTCCACAGAGCCGATAAAACAGACTTCATGCTGTTTTTTCAGATCCAGTTTTTTGTCTTTGTGCCTACACGCAAACAAAGGCAGCCATATAACCTGGTTTTTGACACTGCCTGCTTTTATGGGGACCACGAAATCCTTTTGGGCAACAAAAACAAAATCAAAAAGCTTGGCACAATTGTAGTGCCATGCGCTGTGCAGATGAGTGTCAATAGCATACCATGCTGTCAGGATATTAACATCTTCAATCTCGCTGATGAACAGTGGCTCACTGTTGTCGATAAAGAGCAGAAGATCGGGATTAATCCGTTCACGCGCACGTTTAAGTATTGACTTGATCGAATGCATTTGATGACTGCTGATATGAATATCATGATCTGCGCTATAACCACAGGTAACCACCTGGCAGCCCTGCTCCAAAAAAGCCCGTTTGAGACGGTGATGGGTTCCGAAAAGAAGTATCTTCATAGTGTTTCTTCACCTATGCAAACCAGCTATAACAGTATAAAAATATAAGCAATTTGCATACCATCCGAGTACTCAAACAGGACCGCGGAACCTTGTTCCGCAGAAGGATTGACAAATACCCTGTAAAAACCCCCTTAATAAAAATGTTGTCTTTTTTGCCGTATATTTCCAGACGCCATCAGTATAAAAAAGAAACCAAGCCCTGGCAGTTGTTGCTTGCTGCCCGGTATTTTTTGCATCCTGTCAAAAACATCCAGCATCCGATTACAGTTCATACAGGTGGTCGTCATGCTCCGGCGGCGCTTCATGCTCATCTGACAGTGTTTTATCTACAGGCTGTGCTTTATAGCCGTCAGCATTGGAATCGTGAACAGATGCTGATGGTTTTTTTTTGCTCTCCTCAAAATTTACCCCGGTCATTTTACCGAATTTGCTGCGCAGCCGGGCGGCTTCTTCGGGGTCCTTTTGGCCAAAGGCTTCAAGTCGCTTCAGGCCATCTTCAACCTGCCGCCTGCTCATAGGAAGGTCTTCCGGGCCTTTCTGCCCCTGCCCCAGTGAAAACGCTGACACATGCTTCTGCAACGACCCTCTGCAGCGGGGACAGGCCGGCTGTTTCTTTACGGTAAACGTTTTCGAGTAGAAGTTAAAAATTGTGTTGCACGCTTTACAGTAATATTCATAGATGGGCACGTGGGGCTCCTGTATTTAAAAAGAAGTGTTCTGTTTTCCTCATTGTCTCACTCGGGGAGAAAAACCCTCGCCTGTAGGAGAAGACTTGAGTAAGCACCGAAGGTGCTACAAAAAAACAGACCCCTCGTGAGAATTTCAGAGGTGTTTTGTTTTTCCTTTAGCCGACTTTAGTCGGGAACCAATCCACCAGCTTTTAGCTGGTGGTAGTTCAATTCTGTAAAAATCTATAAAAACAATAAGGGGTTATAAACCTATTGTCAAGTTTATGATATGCCGTGCATAGATCGAAGTTTCAGGAAACTTCCCAAAGGAGAGCAGAAAAATCACCACGCAATATCCATAAAGCATTGATTTAAAAAAGTCTTTATTATTTGTTCAGCATGGTTTTTCCCCCATTGCAACGCAGCCGAGTGCAGGGGTTTCAGACGGATGAGAGGGTCGACATGTCTGAGTCCCGGCTTGCCGGGACGAGTTTGTTGACCCGCCGTCTGAAATCCTGCCGCGAGGGCATCCCGACATGTCGGGGCACGTTGCAGGGGGCCTTTTCTTTGGTTACTTTTCTTTGGAGCACGCAAAAAAAAGTAAGTTCCTACTGTATATAAAAACTGTGATATAAAAACATCTTAGTAATATTCTTGCCAAACAGACCAGAATCACATATAAAAAACCAGTTGCTGAAAATTGCAATCCCTGAACACAGCCATCAAAGGAGGTTCACCGTGTCACAACAAGCACACGCTGTAAAAAAACTGCGGCAATTGCTGGCCGGGCCGGATATTATCATCATGCCCTGCTGTTATGATGCCCTGAGTGCCAAGCTGATCCAGCAAAGCGGATTTCAGCTGACATTCATGAGCGGTTTTGCCGTGTCTGCCGCACGGCTGGGCTTGCCGGACACCGGCCTGATTTCCTATGCTGAAATGGCCGACCAGGGACGAGATATCTGCAGTGCGGTCACAATTCCCGTTATCGGAGATGCGGATACAGGATACGGTAACGTAGTGAACATCAAACGTACCGTCCAGGGGTTTGCCCAGACCGGCTTTGCCGGCATCATGATTGAAGATCAGCGCAGCCCGAAGCGCTGCGGTCACACCCGGGGCAAAGACGTGGTGGAGCGTTCTGAAGCCCTGCAGCGCATACGCGCAGCAGTAGAAGCCCGAGATGAAACCGGCGATATTATCATCATGGCGCGCACTGACGCGCGGGCTACCCACGATCTGGAGGAAGCCCTTGAGCGTGCCCGCCAATTTTCCCGGCTCGGAGCTGACATTGTATTTGTTGAAGCGCCGCAAACTGAGGAGGAAATACGCACCATCTGCCGTGAGATTGACGGCTGCCTGCTGATCAACATGGTTGAGCATGGCAAGACACCTGTTCTGCCTCCGGCGGTACTACAGGAGATGGGTTTTAAAATTGCGGCCTATCCGCTGACCCTGCTTTCCGCCTCTATCTATGCCATGCAGGAAACACTGCGATGTCTTCAAAACGGCGAAACCCCTGAGCACATCCTGGAATTTAACCAGCTGCAAAAAGTGGTCGGTTTCCCTGAATACGATGCAACATTGCAAAGACTGGAAGGAAATGATAAAAAAAATAGTGTTTAGTGAAACATGCCCGAAGGGCATTGAGGTTAACAGGTTGGCAGTGTCGCCAACCTGTTTGTCAGCGTCCGTCGGCGTTAGTCTGCGGTAAAGTAGAACTGTAAGATGGGTGAAGTGGTAGCAAAGCCCATTATTTGCAACCAACAACAAGCACCCAGTGCCCGTTTTACCCTTTACGCTTAACTTTTTACGTTCTTAGTTATGTCCTTGACCGGTAAAGATATCTACAAGAAAGTACTTCCAAAGACAAACTGCGGAGACTGCGGCATACCGTCCTGTTTTACCTTTGCCACTACAGTGGTGGCAAACAAAGTACCACTTAAAAAATGCCCCCACCTGGACCCTGAAACCGCGGCCCACTATCAAAAGGAGCTTGACGAGCAGCATTCACAGGAGGGCTCCTATGTTCGCAAGGATACCGCCAAAGAGGCCCTTGCGTGGGCTCAAAAGCGTTCCGCTTCTATGGACATCAAGGATTTACCTGAGCGTCTTGGCGGGGAACTGAAAGATATCGATGGAACCCCTGTCCTGGAATTGCCCTATTTTAATGACACTATACTAATCAAACCTGACAGCATCACAAAAAAAGACGGCTCCGCCTTAAATGTCTGGGAGCAGGTTTTTATCTACAACCATATGGCCCAGGGCGGATCATCAGTGCCAAAAAAACAATGGATTTCACTACAGGACATACCCAATTCAACCCCCAAGGTACAATCCATGCGAACAGCCGTGGAAGAGCCGTTAATCAAACATTTTAAAGGACAGCAAGACCAGCTATTGAAAGCGGCCTTAAAAATCGGTGGACAGAGAATAAAAGAGACAGACGCATCCGCCGACCTGGCACTACTGTTCCAACCCCTGCCGCGTATTCCGGTAGTGCTGCTGTTCTGGGATGAGCTTGCCGAGGAAGGATTTGACGCCCAGGTAAAGCTGCTGTTTGATGAGACCATCCCTGAACACCTGGATATAGAGTCCATTTTGTTTCTCAGCGAACGGATCGCAGAGCTTTTATGCGAAGCAACATAACCCTGTAATACAATAACAACATAGGGTAATCAGCTATCATGACAATACTCTCACTACCCGGGTGGCTTTTTTGTGTGTTGGTGCTGATTGTTTTTCTCTTCCTGTGCCTGGCGGCAAAGGTACTTGCAGGACTGGTAATCTTTTTTGCTTTGTTCGGGTTTGGGGAGAAGGAATAGAGAATCTATAATCACTATTGTCTAGGGCTGCTATCAAAGCCTACACCCTCTGAGTTTATCTGTTAAAACCCTTTTTTTATAAACAGAAAAAAACCTATCACCTTTTCTCCTTAATTGATAATTTAACAACATCCCGTACTCCCCCCGTTCATACCGGCTCCACATCTAAATACATAAACGATTGCGGAGGAGTAGCGTTGAAATCTTCGCGCAAGCAGAAAGCTTTTTTATATTTTTTAGCTTTTTTTATCTGGATAGCATATCCACAAGTCTTGTTTGAAAAATAGCTGAAGAAAAAATTTTCACTTATACCAGCATATTCTCTGGTTTGTTGCCACAAAGCTTCTAATTCATCTTTAATAATTGTCTCTATCTCAAATTCTCCAATAACTTTTTGAACAGGAGAGGATGCATAAACCACAACTGTTTTTACGTCTGGATTTTTAAAAACGGCCCGGCGAAATTCAAATTTCTTTGTTCCGTCAAAGATCATTTCAGCAAATTCGGGTTTAATCGACAATAATACTCGCATCAGTCTTGGTCTCCTTAATAATTGTGTTAAACTGATCAGTCGTTATCTTTTGAAAACCGCGCGGAGCAGAATCAACATCTTTAATAACACCGTGGGCAATCAACTCTTTTAAGTTGATTCTTTTGGGGAATGAATAGACATAAAGAAAATTGACAATAAACGGTCGCATTGATTTTTTAAAATCCCAATGCTTTTTCAGCTCATTATCTGAAAAAATGCTTCGCTTCCTGCACTTGCTAATAAAATTCTGTTCATTTTTTATATCAAGAATAACATTTTCAATTACCCCGATAGTAGTAATAACACTTTTGTAATAGCCGCCGGTACGGTAAAAGATTATTACATCGCCCTTAGCCAAGTCTTTTTCTAACGATCTTGAGATATAAACTTTACTGATAGCGTTTCTGTGCGGTTCATTTTCAACGAAATCTCTTGGCGATTCCGTCTTTAATATTGAATCAGGTAATAATTCAGTATGGTAGTCCGGATATATGGGAACTAAAAATACATTTGCTTGCTGTGATAAATACGGATATGTATGCTTCGGATTATCTTTATCATAGGCAGGCTTGAAGCTGCGCACATAAACCAATTCTTCACCACTTGAAGATATCTTTTTTCCGTGAAGCTTGAATCCCCAGTCTTCAAACAATGCAATGAGGCGTTTTTCGTCATCACGTTTCTCAAAAATCGTAACATATATCTCATCGACTTTATTAATAAAAGCATTATCAAAAAGGATTTTTAAAAACCGTTCGCCTAAGCGCACACCATTACTCACAACTTTAAAGGTGCCGATCTTTAAACGTTTTTTGGGCTTAAAAACAGGTGTAATGTCGGAGTAATTTTCCTCCGCACCTTCAATCTTCAAGTACAAAAATGAAAGAATCGTATCTCTAATATATGTAACATACGCGATTTCGTCAGATTTTTTATTGAACCATTTATCGAAACCAACATAATCCTCACGGAAGCTGTCGAAAAAAGAATCTTGCAGGTTAATTTCCCCAAAATATTTTTTTGTAACACTTAGAATCTTGTAATCCACCAGCCCTGGATTTTCGGAAACTACCTTCTCAAGAAACGAGTCGATTGTAAATACTCTATCGCCAATTCCTAACAATGCAGCTTTATTGTGAATGTGTTTGTCTTCGCTAATTAGCAGATCGACTCTATCGCAAAAAACTTCATTAAGAAGAAGGGTATCGTTTTTATCGTTTGCTGTGACATCTGCAGAAGCAGAAACAGCTTGTATCTTTTCATTTAACGGCGCAAGCGTTTTGAGCTTTTCATAGCTGTCTAATTTTACGTTGAAAGTATCTACAGTATCTCTGTTGACATTTTTTTTAATTTCTTCAACAGTAATTGGATGAATACATTTAATATATTTCCCTTTATCAAGCCATTTAAACAATGTCCCGATATCGCGACTGACAACACGACTTGCTTCACGGTGTATAATGATATTTGTATCAAGTAATGCCTTCATCCCTCCACCTTAATTTTAGGGTCAGATCTTTGCTTGACTCATAAGAATCATTATGAGCCATGCAAAGACTTGAACCCGTTTGCTTTATAGGGTTAGACTTTCTTTTGTCTTGTGCTAAAATCCAGATCATACAAATAAACATTATAATCTCGTTCAACAATTTTTCTAACCTCAAGCATGATTTTGCTGTAGTCTTTTGTCCCAGTTCCATTACTACCAGTGATATCAGTAGAGAGTTTCGTTTTTATTAGATAATCGGCAGTGGATTCCAACCCACTGGCAAACTGCCTTGCACCTTCTCCCATACCTGATTCATTAGTCTTGCTTATCATTAAAAGACTTTTCCGTCGCAACTTTAAAATCCGAACTAGATAAGGGATAAATTTTGTATCCTCAGCAAGCAAGGGAAACCTTAATGGCAAATGATATGTGCTAAAAAAAACAATGCGCTTGATTTCATTTTTTTCTGACTCAACAATGTCTAATATTCTTGCAACACATTCTTCGGGCATGAGATAGCCGGTTTCAAAAGTTAGGACGAACATTTTATTGGAAGACCCCTTGATTCTATATATATCTTGAATAAACTTTTGCCCTTTTATAGTTTCTTCTTTGTTAACCTCTTCTAACTGTACATTCTTTATTTTTTCATATTCAATATCTATAATTTCTTGCTGTTTTTTATAAGTTGATACATCAGTAATCTTTTCGATATTATCTTTGGGGTGTAAAAGATCCCCTTTAATCTCAGGTCCAAAATTAATCACCAAGACATTATTGAGATCTTTCTGGTCACTGAGGCACTTGTACACATAAAGCATGGATATTGCAAGTTTGTGAGTATTCCGATCTCCTTCAAGCAAAATAAATGAATCATTCTGAATTCCAAAAATACCACTTGCGCTCGGTTTCGGTGGTTCTTTAATAGGATTTCGTTCCTCCTTCGCCATACGTGTATGCAGACTAGGATATATTTCAACACTTTTTGGTCCGATTTTATAAGGGTGTGGACCTAGAACATGTTTTTGGTATCGAGATTTGACAATTTCAATCTGTTTATATCTGTAATCATGGTCAGCCCAGGAAAGTCTGATAAACATATCTGAAAGAAATTCCACTTCGTTTATAAAATTATAGTCTTCGTGTCCGCTCTGCTCCGGTTCTTCACATATGAAGACCCCCAATATCCCGGCCCATGTTGTCATACTGAAAAGCTGGTAAATCTGCTCTCTATTAAGCTTCTGCTGCCCGAATGCATTTAGACTGTCAACAACAGCAGCAAGAAGTGGCGGGCTGTGTTGATCAACAGCATCCTGCCAGTCTTTTATATGCCAATATGAATTCTCACAGAGCCGGCACAATTGTTTATAGCGATTCCAAAAGACCCTTTTTTCATTTTCTGCAGGTACCTGAGTATAAAAACGTGGTGAAAGCTTACTCAACAGAATTGTTCTCTTATCATCTGTTTCTTTTATTAGTGAATTATAAAGATCCCTATATTCCCGACCCATATAACTGTCATAACTTGATACATCTCTACCCTTAAGAATTGACTGGAGATTTTTTATTTCAAAGGAAATTGTTTCCCCGAAAACATGTTGTGTTTCATTAAATTTTTCTATAACTGACTCAACAGTTGTTGGAGGCTGTTCGATTGAGATAAAAGCTACAACCTCTTTCATAATATCTTGTTGTTTTAAATGCGGTTCTTCACCCTCCTGGGATTTACACTCCATTTTTGTAGATTTTGGACAATTTGTTTTTTTTATGCTGGCAATTATCTCAGATGCAAGTGTAGTCTTGCCAATACCAGGAGGACCACTAATAACAAGATTAATTCCTATTCTTCTTAGTGTTTGTCCTTGAATTTTTTTTTGAGGAGTCTGTTGGAAGTCTGGATATGAGGGCAAAAAAATTCCGCGGCCATAAGTACCTTTACACATTTCTTCATCAAGAAGATAGTTAAGGTCTTTGTTTTTTGTTAAAAGAAACTCACCATCAACGAATGTATCCTTTTGGTGCCCCTTTATCGTGGTGTTATCTGTGACACCATGTTTTTTCCCTAACCGACAAGACACCCCAGCAACCCGGTTGCTTCTCTTCTGATATTTTTTCTCTCTAGTGTTATCAGTTGCACCATACTTTTCCTTTAATTTACAAATCACCTTCGCAAATCGGTTGCAAATTTCTTTCTTAATCTCCTCAATGGACTCATTAATTTCATTAATCTTATAGACCTTAATGCTCCATTCTGTATCAAGCTCATCAAAACGTATTTTTTCTGACAATTTTTTATCCGCTAAACAAATATAATCACATTCTTCAATTGCGGAAAGAGATGCAATGCGGTGATAAATTTTTTTCACTTCTGCAATGCTCTCCATCCCTGATTCACTTGCCAAGACCTCCCAGCGAAATGAACGCTTTCCAAAAACACCAAAACGGAGTCGAAACATTGCTTCTAGTATCCGGTCAACTTTCATGGGTGTAATGTTTGATTCTATTGTTAACATGAAATCATCTAGTGCGATTTGTTCATTTTCTTTTTCATTTATAACAAAATCATCAGCTGCAAGTTTTTTTGTCGTTAACAAATTCTCTCTATAAAGGACTGCACACGAACGTAATTCCATTCCCATCTGCTTCAATTCTTTTGACCAATTGTGGAGCATTGACTCTTTAATAAGAATATCTTGGTATAAGTAAAAAATATCTTGACTAACTTTATCTATTCTTTTGCTTTGATCTAATTCTTCGCTGGTACGAAACAAATTGCTGAGTTTAGCTGTGGGATAAATCACTAGAGTCCTACCCACCAAATCTACCTCACAGCCACTAATAAGAGACCGTAAAACACCTTTACTCCCTTTGAGCATCTCTGCCTTACGGTGGTAACTCATATCTAGCTCATCAGCCAAGCTCAATAAAGCACCAAGCCACGCAATATTTACCGCACCGTAGCGATCAAGATAGGCAACATGTAGCCATCCATTCTTTGCAAGCATGCTTCTGTTTCTAAAATCATGCAGCAAACACACACGAGCAATGCAATCCGCAAGCCCATTGTCAAAGATACCATATTTTTCTGGAGTATTCAGAATCTCAAGTGCTGAAAGGACTTGATGATTTTCTTTTTGTTCACTTTTATAATGGAGTAGAAGCCAGTCTAAAAGAGGAGATGAAGAATCAAGATTTACATTATATCTTTTTTTTATTGTGTCGTCAGAAATTTCGTCTTCGAAGATTTTGCCAATATCATGTAAAATGATTGAGCTGAGTAAAACAAAAGCATCTGCTGGACCTAAATGCAGTTGAGGTTGTTTTTCCAAGCACATATTCACAAGCGCTTCAACGTTTTTGATATGCTGATATCCAGTCTGAGAACCACGATCCGGAGAAAACAGTGGCAAGTATCTTTGATAAAACAATTCTTCAATTTGGGTGAACTTCTCTACTAGAGTAGGTGCAAATTTTTCATCAGCATTAAAAAGAAATGAACGGAGCTTCCCGAAGGCTTGATTATCACTACTTTTTTTCATAAATTACCTCTTTAAGTAAAATCTTTATAACTTTTCGGTGTTGCCACTGATGTTAAAAAACTACTTTTATTACTTTTTAAAATCCATATATCAACAAAATGCTTTTCGTATTAAAATTATTGAAACTTCTGTTTTCCCTCTAAAAACAAAAAAGCCCCTGCCGGAATACTTGTCCTAGCAAGAGCTTATTTGTAAATTGTTTTAAATAACCCTCCTTTACCATACCTTTTCCCTCTTTTTTATATCTTTCACTATATCAGATATGGTTTTAGATAATCAAGCAGAAAAAGTTCTGGTTGCTAGACGCTTGATACTGGATGACAGCAAGTAATGCCGACCTTTTGCCTGCTTTAGCTTAAAGCACTCCTTCACGAACATTTCTCTTCACCTGATTAATTGCTTCTTGCAGCTCCGCACCTGCCTTTGTTTCAAAACGGCTGAGAAGTATTTGGATGCGGGCAAGCTGATCTGCGGTCAGGTGCAGCTTTTCTTCGTCAACAGCAGAACGAATATTCGGAATCAGTTCATCCACCAGTTGCTTCGTCTGATTTAAAAGAGCAGGGTTCTGCAAAAGTAGGTTTAGGATTTCTTGCGAATGGCAATACAGCAGTTTGACAAAGGTTTTCCCTGGTTCACTTTCCGCCAAGACCCTATCCCTATACACCCTCAAAAGGCTAAGGTTCGCTTCCGCCTCCAGGCCCCAGGCTTCACGATAGGCATTGCCCCAAGGTATGGTGGTTGTCGTTGTAGTAATGGTCGTAGTTGTTGCGATGGGTATCGCAGTACAGTTGTCGTTTGTTAACTTCTGCCAATAGGGATTATAACAAAGCTCAGCAAATATATACCAGGCAGTGGCCCCGATATGCAGCCTGTTGTAATAGTACCAGGGGCACTGGCCGTCCGGGTACTCTTCACTTTCACAGACCGTGGTAAAGCCGGTGGTCAGCTTATCATGGCAGGCTGCCACTATGCCTTTACCATTAGCATTATCTGCCTCCTGCTGACATCTGCGCAGTTCTTCAAGATACTCATCCGACTTGCCCATTGCGCCTATTATCTGATAGGCCAGACACATGTGGGCTGTCCCTTCCCACCAGACTCCGTCCCTGTTGTTTTCTTCAGTGGTATTATCATAGCTGAAATCAAATCCCTTCCAGTCATTGCATTCCGGACACTGGTCGACCCGGCAAAATTCTTCAACCCACTCGATCCCACGGCCATAGATGTCCACATCTTCCAGCACCATTAATCCCCAGGTCTGGGCATCTGCGGGTATAACATCCCGGTTGATTTCACTGCCGGTTGTGCCGGTCCAGAAATGGTACCCTGCTTCATTCCACATCTCCTCCACAAAGGTTGCGGCAACGTGGGCCCTAGTATCCCAGATATCATTGCCGGTAGCTTCGTAGAGCATAGTAAAGGCCACATACAAATCAAGGTTGTGCTCGGTTGATTTCCAGATAAGTTTTTCCTGTCCCTTGGGGTCTTCTGCAGAAGGCTCCCATCCAAGCAGGCCGCCCGTGTAGCCGCTATAGCCGTTTGGGTCCTCATCATAACAGTTATCATGAATCCAGCGCCCCAGGGTTTCTGCTGCTGTCAGATATTCTCCCCCACCCTTTTCCTCATAGTATGCAAGCAGGGCAATCATTACCCAGGCCAGATTTCCGGTGTATGAGCTCACATGGTATTTATCCTCCAGCCATTCTTCACGGTCATAATCCCACCATCCTGAAAGCCGGGCTGTATCTGTCTCACTATCGGCAAGGTCGCCTGACTGGTAGACGTTTCTGAGACGGCCGTCATTAAAATAACGATCATGGGTTTGGGCATATACAAAACTATCTGCAAGAATGCGTGCCCGTTCCCAGTCATCCTCTGCACCCCTGGCCATAAACGCAAGCATGACAAGGGCATTATCATACAAGTGGGCGGCATTGCGGCTGCTGACATCCTCCGGCACGCAGAGGGATTCATAGCTGTCAAGAAATCGCAGCTCATTTGTCCGTTCTTTATCATAGCGAACAGCATCTATATAAATGGTACTGCCCTGGGGGTTTTTATCTTGGGCGGCAACCCAGCAAAATCCCCCGATAAGGTGGTTGAGATCTTTGTCGATAGTTTTGTCAAACATGATTTCGTCAACATAGATCGTGCAGCCTTCAGGGTTTTGCACGGTGTTGGTAACCCAGCAGAATCCTCCGATAACATTACTGAGATCTGTTCTTCTTAAATTAATTTCATATTTCTGCCATTCTTTTTTCAGATCAACAACTCCGGTTGTGATGGCCGTCCGGATAGTATCGGGACAGGCCCCGGTTATTCCGCCGACTTTAAATTCCGCCTTTTCATCACCCCGCTCACCCCTGGCATAGAATGTAAGCTTGGTCGCACCGCTCAGATCATAGCCGCATGAATCCCCCCAGTTGTTTTCCCGTGAGAGCCAATAAACGCCTGCCCATTCGTCCTGGCTTTCCGGAGTGTAGGTAATTTTAATGCATGATGAACCGTGCTTGGGGTTTTGGATACAGCTGTCATCAAAGCTTATACTATCTGTATTACCCATCCAGCCTGAAGGATTAAAGCGGTTGTTGCCGCCTGCTTCAGCATCAGTATATACTACGAAAAATTCGGGGGTGGAAAGATCGATTGAGTACTCTTGCCATTCATCTGTCAGGGTAAGGACCCCGGTGCTGAGGGCAAGGCACGAGTCCTGATACAGCTTAGATGAATTATCATACGGGGGAGTGTTTATGCCGCCCATCTTGAATTCAGCCAGTTCACCGCCTTGCTGCCCCCGGGCAAAAAAGGTAAGTTTGGTCGCACCGGTCAGGTCATAGCCTGCCTTGTTGTCACCCCAGTTGTTCTCCGGGTGCTGCCAGTAGATACCGGCCCAGCCGTTTTCCTGCTCACCTGCAGCACTATAGGTGATTTGAGTACAGCTGCGCCCCTGGTAAGGTGTAATAGTTCCATCATCGCAGAAATTGCCGTTATAGCCGATGTCCTGCCAATCACCCATCCAGCCCGAAGGAATAAAATGGTTTCCGCCGGCATCCTGGTCCGTGTATACGTCAAAAGCAGTGTGATACTTATCCATCACCTCATAGAGATGCTGGTAGGCCTGCCCCAAAGAATCAACCGGCACCGGAACCGGTTTTACACTTGATGATGTTGTTGAAACCGGCGCTAATGTAGATGTCGACGTGGAGCTTGTTGTTATTACTGAAGTGGAGCTCGTTGATGATGAGGTTGTCGGCGAAGCCGGTACTGAAGAAGTTGTCGAAGTTGAAGTAGATGACGGCACTGATGAACTCGTAGATGTCGACGATGACATATCCACAGCTATGGTGTTGAATTGCCAGACCGGCCCTTCAGTATCGCCGCAGCTGTTTTGTGATATAACCTTCCAGTAGTAGGTGGTGTTCGGCTGAAGGATGCCCGGATTGTAGCTGGTTTCCTCTCTGCTGGTCTTAAAAGGGGGGTTGGGGGACGTACCGAAGTAGACATCAAATGCGGTGGCACTATCGACTGCTGCCCAACTCAACTCTCTGTCGGTTGCCACATCCACGCTGCTGTCGGAAGGAGAAGGCTTGGACGGCATGCCGGGGCTGCAGCAGACCTGTTCCATAAAACAATCATCAAAGTTGGCAATGCTTTGTCCGTCAGCCCCCTCCGGCTTCTCCAGATTACAGATAAACCTTACATAGGCTGCATCGTGCGGTGCCGGATCAGATGTGACGGAAAACTCCGTCCAGCCTGTATTAGCATCCGTAATGCACGTGCTGTCTTTTGAATAAAGGGGAATGTGATCATCGCTACTGCTGTAAAACTCAATACGCACACAAGCCCGTGAGCCTGTCACCCAATTCTCTCCTGAGGGAGTGCGTACCCACCCGCGGGCTCTATGAACACAGCCGGGTGAAGTGCTGAACTGCTGGTAGGGCCGGGACCACCACTCATCAGGCTCTCCACCTGTGTATACCCAGAAGCCGCTGCTGCCTGTTCTGGCAGCAGTTGATGTACACACCGCACCCGCCTCGCCAACGGCAAAAGCCGGCTTCCAGCAATTGCTACTAGGAAATGTACCGTTGGGTGTGCTTTGCTCCAGGCCCGGATCACAAAGAAGCTGATCTGAACCTTGGATTTCTCTTGCAAAAACGGTTGGCAGCAAAAAAACGATAAACATTATAATTAGCCGGTATCCTTTACGCATAAAACCTCCCATAAAATAATTATGTTTACACACAAAATGAGGTGTTACCAGCTCTGCACTAATACGAAAGACAAACCCTGATTAGTTTTAATGTGTTGTGATTTAATTCATAGTGGAAAGGACAAAAAATGGCGCCCCTTGAATCCCTCCTTTAATGGCTTTTAAATACCCTAATATATTATAAATAGCGTATTTTAAATTTATAATATATGATTATTGCATAATTTGCAAACAGAAAAACTTTGGATGCTGATTTCTGGATTCTAGCTGCTGGTTGAAGCAAAACGAAAATCCCGCCATAGGCGGGGATGCTGGGTGAAGGACCCGAGGAGGAGGAATTCTGGTCGTGTCTTGATTAGTGAATAACACTGCTCACCAAAATATTAATCGATAGGACAACAAAATTTTTACCCTTACGGTGGTCAGCAGCAGAAAAAGCGAAAAAGGGGACGGATTTATTTTCAGGAGACACCTGTCAGGTTGACGAAGAAATCTTCTTTTTTCAACCGCTTCAAGATGGAATCTCGTGTAAGTCATACACATAAATTACCATGATAATCGATCATGTTAATATTTATTTTCATGGTAAATTCAGGGCTTTCACGTATTGAACGTTAGGTATATTTCCTATAATCACTTTCCGTATCAATATCAATGCCCAGACGAGCCTGATCAATCGCAACCTCCTGTACCTGCCCGGACATCTTTTCAATAATTACCCGACCCCCTTTATCCCCTGCAATCCCCAGCAGCATTTGCTTGAGAGAAGCTGCAAAGATAACCGGGTTGCCTCTCCGGCCGGCATAGACCGGGACAACGATCTTGTGTTTGCCTGCGGTAAATGTATCTATCAGCGTGTCAATTGTGTCTGTATCCAGAAACGGCTGGTCCCCGACCATAAACATAAACGCGGTCATGTCTGGTGAGGCAGCTTCAAGACCCTTTTTTATGGCGGCACTTTGTCCTTCACCGGCCCGGTCATTATAGACTGTTTTTATGTCGTACCTGCCCGCAATCTCTTTTACGGCAGCACTGCGGTAGACCATCAGGATTTCATCAAGGCGGGAGCCCCGGGCAGCTTTTACTACCCTCTCAACAAGCGGTACGCCATCAATGTTGCACAAAAGCTTATCCCGGCCCATGCGCTCTGAAAACCCTGAAGCCAGAATAATGCCGCTTATCACTTTTTTGTTTTTCACGCTTTTGAAGTGACAATTCCTTTCTTCATATCTGCTGTAATATAGCCGTGCATTTCAGCACCTTCGCGTTTAACCTGATCGATGATTGTCCTGGCAGCCTGTTCACGCTGTTGATCAACGGTTTTATTAAGCAGCAGGTATCTGTGACAACCCGGGGGTACCGACTTAAACAGTCCTTCTGCAGCACAAATGAGTTCGGCTATGTTGTACTCGGTTATAGCGTCACCGGCAACAGCTCCGGTTATGCTGCAAAACTGTTCGGGTCTGTGCACCCATTCCGCGGTTATCGGCTTTGCCAGGCAGTCCATTCCGATAACACCAACTGTCTTGGTGGCAGCATCGGGAATCACCGGTTCATGTGCCAGGGGGGCTTTAATGGGTCTGTGTTTTGAGCCGTCCGCCTCCACCAGCACATAATCAAACAAGTTGTCTGCAAAAATTCTGTCAACAAAACCTGCGTCAAAACCAAGCAGCTTGTTTTCACCGGTATGCTGCCTGCCGGCACAGGTAATACTGCCTGTGTGAACATTAGCAAACATGTCAGGACTCGGCTCGCTGCTCACCAGCACAGTGTCACAGTCCTGTTGGCCTGGATAGAAAATTGCGGTTGTTGTGGTTACAAGCACCCGCTTGTTAAGTCCGTAAAGCTCTTTAGCCAGCGTGAACATTGCTGTCGTTTTACCACCGGCACCGACAAAACAGGCAAGCTCAGCTATATCGGGATCAATCTGCAGGGCCTGATAAAATTTCATTGTTTTAAACCGTTAACCTTCTTACCGCTTCGTACCGCTACCAGCTCGGCCGCAATAGCTACCGCAATCTCGGCCGGTGAGTTACCGCCAATATCAAGCCCGATCGGTGCATGAATCCGCTTGATGATGTCACCGCTGACGCCGTTGGCCTGCAGCTGCTCAAAGGCCGCGGATACTTTTTTGCGGCTGCCGATCATACCCAGGTAGCAAAACGTCCGGCTGATACAATACTCAAGAACCTCATAATCATGAGCATGGCCATGCGTGACTATAACTATGTATGTAGTATCGCAGAAAGTAAGTTCTCGCAGGGCCTGTTGATAATCACCGGCTATTACCCTGTCAGCCCAGTCCAACCTGTTTTTGTCGGCAAACTCCAGACGGTCATCAACAATGGTTACCGAAAAATCCAGCATTTTGCTGATCCTGCTCAGAGCAGTGCCGATGTGGCCTGCCCCAAAAATTAACAGTTCAGGCTTTCGCACTATCGGCTCAAGAAAAACAGTCATCGTTCCTCCGCAGGTCATGCCGAGTTCTTCCAGGTTATAGTGCAGCAGGGCTGTTTCTGAACCCGTCATGAGCCTGTGGGCTTCATCAATAATCTTCTTTTCAATTGCACCACCACCGATTGTACCTGCAATTGAGCCATCGGCCTTAACCAGCATCCTGGCGCATGGCCGGCCGGGAGCCGATCCGGAGACTTGAACTACGGTTGCCAGCACGGCGGGTGAGTTTTCCTGCTGTACCGTCAAAATTTCTTTATACATATCCATAAAAATTCTCCATCTGTAATAGTTCCCGGGTAAAGATCTTTGCCTGAAAGGCGAAGCTTTAAGAAGCCCCTCAAAGGAGGGCTTGAAAATCATCACTAATATTCATGTAGTACTAATTTAAAAAAATTTGCACTTTGTTCTTTATGGTTTTTCTTCAGTCCCATTGCAGCGCTGCCGAGTGCAGCGATTTCAGGAGGATTCAAGGGGCGACATGTCTGAGCCGCCGCAGGCGGTGAGTTTGTTGACCCGCCGACTGAAATCGTGCCGCGAGGGTATCCCGACTTGTCGGGACAAGCTGCAGGGTGCCCTTTCTTTGGCATACTTTTCTTTGGGCAAGCAAAGAAAAGTATGAAAAGTTTCTAGGGGTATAAGATGTTCTGTTCTCCCCGAATCGCTCATAGCTATTCGGATCGCACGGCTAAAAGCTGTGGGTTTAGAAATTTAACTTAATACTTTTTACCCTATCCTGTTCATCAAAGCTGCCTTTTTTTTATCAGCAATAAAAGCGCCTCTAAAACTCCACCGCCGATTGCACGGGCCTTGTCGGAGACTGTATAACAATACTCCTGAACACCTCTCGGATCGATATCCCCTATTTTCTGTCCATGTGCGACATACACATCCTGCATAATCACGCCCCGCACAACACCATCCAGCTCCGCAATAACCGGCTCCTGGTCTATATATAAAACAGTCTGACCTTTTGCAACCATTTCGCCGATTACTAAAACACTGCGGGACGTTCCGTTGCAAGGAGCCCTGAGCACCCGCTCTGTGGTAAAACCGTTTACTGCTTCGGGAATACCGGTGTCCGGCTCAGCTCGTCCCTCCAGGATCACCCTGCCCAGATCATGGCCCCTTTTGGTTTCAATAACCGCATCAACATCATTGCCTGCGTTGAATCCGGGTCCCAAGCCGATAGTCACCGGTGCCAGATCTCTCTGCATACCTGCATTTGTCTTTGTCAGACGGGCATCAATCACAGCAAACGGCCGGATTTCCTGTATAATAGAGCCGCAGGAATCGACAAGTACCGGAACATGGCCGGCCTGCCAGTGTTTATCAATTTCCTGCCGGCTTGCAGCTTTTATCGCAGTAACACCCTCTACAATAATAGTGCCGTCATATACCGCCTGGGCAAAGGCAACTTTTCTACGGATAACCAGGGGCTGATCAGTCTCCAGAACAAGCACGGTAAATCCGCTCTGATGCAGCCGGTGAGCAACCCCGGTGCCGATATCACCGCCACCCCATACAATAACAATGTTATTACTCATACTAATCCTCTATTACTGCATGTTAGCACAGACAAACGGTAGTATAACAGGAAAAAATGTAGTCACGAGTCCTGAGAAAACTGGTTACAGATTGCTCGTTGCTGGCCGAAGCGAAGCGTAGGCCCCGCCACAGGCGGGGATGCTGAATACTTTTGACAGGATATATCCTTCGGCTCTGCTCAGGACTAATGCAGGATTGACATGATTTTTCAACATCCCGTTTATCCAGTTAATCCGGTCTAATAATACTAATCCTTCAGGATTGCTATTTCCCCTGATTGCCGCAGTGCAGCAAGAACCCGTTCAGGGGTTATGGGAAGTTCAGTGAGAGGGTAGCCAATAGCATTGCTTACGGCATTTGCAATTGCCTGGGTCGTGCACTGAATAGGCCCCTGGCCGACCTCTTTAGCTCCAAAGGGCCCATAGGGATCAATTGATTCCACAATTATATGTTTCATCTCCGGAATCTCAAAGGTTCTGGGAAGCCGGTAATCAAGAAATGTAGGATTCAGGGTCTGGCCGTCTTGCATAATACATTCTTCAAACAGGGCCTGGCCCATACCGCTGAAGACCTGTCCGTCCAACTGCCCTTCCACGGCCAGGGGGTTTATGGCACGCCCCACATCATGAGCAACCGTCATCTTAAGCAGCTTTACAATGCCCGTCTCCGGATCAACTTCAACCTCGGCAACCTGGGCGCCAAAGGAATAGGCCAGTGCCGGATTGCCCTGCATCGTTTGGGTATCCACCGCCTGGGTGGGCGGATTATAGAATCCCTTGCCGGTGACATACCGTCCCTCTATTGAGTGCAGGGTGCTGTACGCGGCATCTTCAAAAGGAATTGTCCTATCCGGTGCTTCCCGGGCATATACGCTGCGGTTGTTAAAAACAAGCTGTGTCGGTTTCACCCCCAGTTGAGCTGCCGCAGCTTTAGCAATCTGCCTGCGGGCATCGAGGCTTGCTTGTTTCACAGCATTGCCGGTTGTAAACGTCCCCCGCTGGGCTATGGCCCCCATATCAAAAGGGGCCACATCCGTATCACCGGCAATTACCCTGATATCCTCCGGCAGAATTCCCAGTGTTTCAGCTGCTATCATGGCCATTGCCGTGTGCGAACCCTGACCCATATCCGGCAGTCCCGTAAAAAGCGTTGCTTTACCGTCTTCTCCGACGTTAATAACTGCTGCAGAGGTATCATGGTCCATCATGCCTTTACCCCCTGAGCGAATAACCCCGCAGCCGATGCCAATACCCTGCAAGGGCGGCAGCTTTTTGTACTTTTTCTTCCAGCCTGACTTTGAGGCAGCCTTTTTAATACACTCCTTTAAACCGCAGCTGGCATAATGAATCTTGCTGGGCGTGGTATAGTTTTTGTCTACAGCGTTTTTAACGCGCAGCTCCACCGGATCAATATCCAGGTCACAGGCAATCAGATCAAGCTGTGATCCCAGGGCAAAGCGCAGGGCCACCATACCGGTGCCGTGATGGAAAACATAGGGCGGGTTGTTGGTGTAGACCAGTTGGCCTCTAAATCGGGAGGCATCCAGCTTATAGAGCATTTGCTGGCTGAAACCAATAAACCGCAGGACGATAAACTGCGTATCCATGTAGGCGCCGCAATCCAGCAGCAGGTCTGTATCCACAGCTTTCAGGGTGCCGTCCTGCATCACACCGGTTTTGAGTGTGAATGTATGGGTGCCGCCGCCCCGGTAGACCAGGAACTCCTCAGCGGCCGTGCACTGTATTTTTACCGGTTTACCGGCCTTGCGCGACAGCAGGGCAGCAATATAGTGATGGGGTTTTTCACCTCCCCGGCCGCAAAAAGCACCGCCGGTATTCAGGTTCATAATCCTGATACTGCTCACCGGCAGTCCGAATTTAAAAGCCATATTCATCTGGATAAAAAGCGACGACTGAATCGGCGTCCAGATTGTAAGCTTGTCCGGCAGGCTGTAATCAGCAAGCACCACATGATGCTCTGAATAACAGCTGTGGTTGGGATGCACGGTAAATGTATCGGTGCGTACATGTTCTGCTTCGCGAAAGGCTTTGTCGGCGTCACCAAAGTCCATGCGAATCTCATCGGCCTGATTACTGTCCTGATATGTATGGATAAGGGGAGCGTCTGCTGTCAGGGCCTGCTGCACGGAAAGCACCGGCGGCAGGGGTTCATACTCAACTGTTATCAGCTCTGCCGCTTCAGCGGCCGTATCCTCGTCAATTGCGGCAACCGCAGCAACTTCATCGCCAAAAAAGTTTACCTGTTCCTGTTTCAGCAGGAACAGATCAGGCCCTGCCATAAAATCGCCGGCATCCCTGTGGGTTAAGACAGCTTTGACTCCCGGCAGCCGTTCTGCCCGCGCGGTGTCTATGTTCAGAATCCGGCCCCGCGCTATCGGACTGCGCACAATCTTGCCGTGCAGCATCCCCGGCAGCACAATATCATCAGTGAACTGCGAGCGTCCCGTGACTTTGAGGGGGCCGTCAAGCCGGGGCCGGCGTGTACCGATAACGCTGAATCTGCCGGGTCTTTTAGTCACTTTTTTTCTCCGCGCGTTCATACTGTGAAGCAGTTTTAACTGCTTCCATGATCTTTATGTGTCCGGTGCACCTGCAAAAGGTGCCTGCCAGGGCTTCCCGGATCTGTTCATCATCAGGCCGGGGGGTTTTATCCAGCAGGGCTTTGGACGTCATCACTATCCCCGGTGTACAAAAGCCGCACTGAATAGCTCCCTGATCTACAAACGCCTGCTGCACAGGGTGCAGCTCATCGGCACTGCTGATGCCCTCTATGGTAGTTATACTGCGTCCCTGGCACTCCACTGCGAGCAGCAGACAGGCCAGCATGGCCTTACCGTCAATAATCACCGTACACACTCCGCAGGTGCCCACTGCACAGCCGCGCTTGGTGCCAGTGAGCCCCAGTTTGTCCCGCAGCACCTCCAGCAGCGTCTGATGTACAGCTACGGCAACCTCATGCAGGTCTCCGTTGACTTCCAGCGTAATTATTTTCTTCATCGGCGAGTCCTTTTTTGAGTGGTTGGTTTTTTAATGAAGCTGTGCAGTACCCGTTTGACAAGCACCTGGGCCAGATCCCGTTTATAGCCAGCTGATGAAAAAAGGGTTGTCAGCACCCCCAGTTCTGAACGGGCTGCTTCTGCAGCGGCTTGAATCGATTCCTGCGATAGTCCTGCCTCAACCAGTACCTGGGCGGTTTTTTCCAGAACAATGGGGGCCGACCCCAGGGAGCCGATAACCAGTCGGGCTGAATGACAGGTGGAGCCGTTACCGGCTAGGTGTGCTGCAATACTGCCCAGTGCAAAATCTATCCCCTGTCGGCGGCTGATTTTTAAAAAATGTGTCTTACCGGTCTCATTTCCACAGGGTATGACAAGCCCGCTAAGCAGCTCATCGGGTTCAAGTACTGTGTGCCGAGCACCATGATCCCGGTAAAAATCCTCTGCAGGGATCTGCCGCTGGCTGCCTTTTTTCTGCACCACTACCTGCGCACCCAGCGCTATGAGTGCCGGTGCCGTATCAGCACTGTTAATCGCATGGCAGCGCTCTGATCCCCTGGTTGCATGACACTGGTCGCCGCCTGTTTTGTAACAGGCCGGCCTAGACGCACGCCACAGCTTCGATTGATTGTAATACCAGCACCGTGTATCAAGACACACATTGCCGCCCAGGGTGGCCATGTTGCGAATGTGCTGGGAGGCTATCGATTTGATTGCGTCCCGCAGGGCGGGAGCCTTTGCAGCAAGCAGACTGTTTTCGGCAAGTTCGCTCAGATTCATGCCGGCCCCTATCCGCAGATCTCCTGACGGGTCTTCAGCTATAGTGTTAAGCTCCGGCAGTGATCCGATGCTTACAATCAGGCCGGGTTGTTCCAGCCCGCATTTCATATTAACCAGCAAATCGGTCCCCCCTGCCAGTACCCGGACGTTTCCGGCTGACTCCTGCATTGCGGTAAGGGCCTCTTCAAGGGAAGACGGCTTGAAGTGCTCAAAGCGTAGAAGTCGCATACTCTATTCTCCTTTTAGTGCTGCTTTTGCTTCTGTTTGAGGGCTTCAAGAATTCGCTCCGGGGTAACAGGAATTTCCTTGATAGGATAGCCGATAGCGTTACTTACAGCATTTGCGATTGTCTGGGCGGTTGTCACCAGAGGGCCCTCGGCAACCTCCTTGGCTCCAAATGGTCCAAAAGGATCATTGGTCTCAACAATAATGTGCTCTATTTCAAAAAGTTCAAAAGGCCTGGGCAGTTTATAGTCAAGGCGCGAGGGGTTCAGTATCTGACCGCTGTCCATCAGGCACTCTTCAAAAAGGATCTGCCCGGCACCGCTGAAAGCCTGGCCGTCAAGCTGTCCTTCTACGGCCAGCGGATTTATGGCCCGCCCCACATCATGGGCAACCGTCATTCTGAGCAACTTTACAAAACCCGTTTCGGGATCGACTTCCACCTCGGCTATCTGGGTTCCAAAAGAATAGGCCAGAGACGCTTTGTCCGAGGGGGAATTATAAAAGCCCCGGCCCATAACAAACCGGCCTTCTTTTGAATGCAAAGTATCAAAGACAATATCCTCAAAGGCCATTGCCTGCTCGGGGGCCCCTTTTGGATAAACGCTGCGTTGTTTAAAGACCAGTGCGGACGGCTTAACGCCAAGCTTGAGCGCAGCCGTTTTTGCAAGCTGCTTTTTTGCATCCAGGCAGGCCGCCTTAACCGCATTGCCGGTCGTAAAGGTGCCCCGCTGAGAAAATGAACCTACATCAAAGGGATCAATATCAGTATCCCCGGAGACAACCGTAATATCTTCAGTGGTTATACCCAGGGCCTCAGCAGCTATAATAGCCATAGTGGTGTGTGAGCCCTGCCCCATATCGGGCAGGCCGGTAAAAAGAGATGCTTTACCGTCTTCCGCGATCTTGATAAAAGCAGCCGAGGTGTCATGGACAAACATGCCCTTGCCGCCTGAGCTCATCACTCCGCAGCCGATACCAATACCCCGGTAGGGGGGCAGTTTGCCGTACTTTTTCTTCCAGCCCGCTTTGCGGGCCGCTTTCTTAATACATTCTTTCAAGCCACAGCTGGCATAATGGGTTCCGCTCAGGGTTGTGTAGCCTTTCTCAACAGCATTTTTGAGCTGCAAATCCACCGGATCAATCCCCAGGTCCCGGGCGACTAGGTCAAGGTGCTGGCCCAGAGCGAACTGTTCAGGTGTCATACCACCGCCGTGATGAAAGTAATAGGGTATGTTGTTTGTATACACAAGCTTGCCCTGGTAGCGCATGGCCTCAACTTTATACAGCAGCTGCAGCATAATACCGGTAAGCAGCAGGACAATGAACTGCGTTTCAACATAGGCTCCGCAATCATGCAGCATATCTGCCTCTATAACTTTTAAGGTTCCGTCCTTCATGAAACCGGTTTTAAAGCGGTATATGTTGTTGCCGCCGGCCCGGCACACAATAAACTCCTCATCCACCGAGCACATGATTTTTACCGGGCGGGCTGCTTTGCGGGAAAGCAGAGCCGCGATATAATGATGCGGCTTAACATCTGTTCTGCCGGAAAATGCCCCGCCGGTGTTCAGGCAGCACATTCTGACATTGCTTTCTGAAAGGCCCAGGTTCTGGGCAAGATTTTTTTGGAAAAGAATAGCCGTCTGAGAGGGAGTCCACATGCTGAGCTTGCCGGGAAGGCTGTAATCAGCCAGAGCGACATGCAGTTCTGCAAAACAGTTATGGGTTGGATTGGAGATAAACTCATCAGAGCGCACATATTCCGATTCGGCAAAGGCCTTATCCGGATCGCCATACACCATGGTCCGTTCATCGGCAAAATTATCTTCACAATATGTATGCAGAATCGGAGCATCCGGGGCACTGGCTTCCTGCAGGGTAAGGATTGCAGGCAGGGGTTCATACTCAACCTGGATCAACTCGGCTGCCTCAGCTGCTGTTTCCTCATCAACCGCAGCAACCGCGGCAACCTCATCGCCGATATAATTAACCGTATCATCACAGAGCAGCATCTGGTCAGGGCCGACCATAACACCGCCCGTGTCCCGGTGCGTTATAACTGCTTTGACCCCCTGCAGCCGCTCAGCCCGGGATGTGTCTATGTTTACAATCCTGCCGTGTGCTATTGGACTGCGCACTATTTTGCCGTGCAGCATCCCCGGCAGCACAATGTCATCGGTAAACAGGGACCGCCCCGTTGATTTGAGGGGTGCATCCAGCTTCGGCCGGCTCTTGCCGACAATACTGTACGTGCTGCGCTTTGTGCTCATTGCTTACACTCCCTGGTACCCCGGTGGTATGATATAAAAGATGCAGATCCCCTCCGAAAAAGCCCTTCAAGGTATCTATAATGAAAATTGGCCCAAGAGTCAAGAAATTGGTTTTGCATTGCATTATTGCACATGCAACATAAGCAGTGGCTTGCAAAAACCTGCAAGCGTGTTATGATTTTTCAGCTTAGCTGTATTACATCCATTGGGTTTGATTTTATAAAACTAATTAACCGCAGAATTACGCTGACAGACGCGGACTTTTTCTCCCGCAGCGTCGCGGGAGAAAAACCATCCATGGCCTTTCAGGCCAGGGAATAATATATGATATGAGCACTTTAATTTTTCAAACAAAACTGTTTTATATCGCAAAGCGATTGCATTTTCTAAGCGGACAGGTCGTCTGCTTAGAATGTCTGCCTGTCCCGAGCTTGTCGCGGGGCGTCTGTCGGCGTTAGTCTGCGGTTAATAGATCGATTTTTTGTATAAAATTTCTTATTCGCCGAATCCATCACCAGCAGAGGTGGGTTTAGAAATTTGACTGGTTTTTGGTAATCAAAATGTCTGCCGGTTCATTTGAATTCAACAGAAGGGAGCTGGCCGGCTCCCTGGGCGACATGGGAACCCTGGTGCCCTTTGCCGTTGGATATATCTTTGTATGCGGTATCAATCCTGCGGGGTTGCTGATTATGCTGGGTCTGACAAACATTATAATCGGCTTTGTTTATAAAATTCCCCTGCCGCTTCAGCCCATGAAAGTCATTGCGGTTATAGCTATTGCACAACAATGGTCACCATCAATGGTGTATACTGCCGGATTTGCCATGGGCATTATCTGGCTGTTAATAGGCCTAACCGGCCTTATGGGATGGCTTGCACGGGTTACACCACATGCTGTCACACGGGGAATCCAGCTTGCCATGGGTATTTTGCTGGCGGTAAAAGCCTTCAAAATGATTGTACCGGATTGGTTTGTCGGCATCATAGCCTGCATACTAGTAGTCAGTTCCATAAATAATATAGCACATATCAGGCAACTGAAATTTCATCCATTTTATAATGCCATTTGAAAATTACTGGTTCTTCATTGA
>JANQFE010000162.1 GCA_028278025.1 Thermodesulfobacteriota bacterium
TCAATGAAGAACCAGTAATTTTCAAATGGCATTATAAAATGGATGAAATTTCAGTTGCCTGATATGTGCTATATTATTTATGGAACTGACTACTAGTATACTAATTTTTATTGTTGGTATCTGTGAGGATGTAAAAAAAGAAGAGGAAGGTACAAAAAAAAGGAAACATATTTCCTGAACTCACTATGTTTGACAATCCTAAAAAAAGATTCTGTTTTACCAGTAAGTGCTATAGTTTTAAGAATGAATCAAGACTATTTTTCAGGAATTTTTTTAGGGATGGCAAAGACTTCGCAAGTTTTATAATAGCCTAAAATTTGCTTAAGAAATGAGAAAGTTAATGCTATATTTTGGTTTGATTTTTTGACAGAAAAATTCAGAAAGTAAAAAACGACAGAAAAACCATCTTCAACTGTTTTTTTATTGTACTCTTTTCCCCTTTTATTAATTTTAGTATTGCGTTTACCAACCTATGAAATATTTTCCCCATCAGATAATTATATGTCTGGTTTTTCTATATCATACAAGTTCTTCCTCAATAGCCTGCCAAACATTCGGCACTTCCAGCCTATGTATACATTTTGCCACAGGGAAAAAAGAACGGGGTAGCATTAGAGGTTATATGCAAATGTGCAAGCATCAAATGACGTTTGCGTATATGCACAGTCAGGGGTATGTTGAAAGTAATTTTCAATCCGAGTAGATTATATTTTTTCTACAGAGAACTTATGAAGACTCGCACTGGAATTTTGGGAAGACACCTGTTGCTATGATGTGCGGAAAGGATGTGGTGTCAAAAAATTTTTGCACTTTTATCAGTAGTCCTCGCCCGGTTACAGTTGTTAAGCAACAGCCTTGTCAACATCGCTTTCTTTTAGTCGTTTCATATTCAAGTTCTGTTTGGGACTATATAGAGCGACACAGGAACTGTATCAGCCTGCAGATAAATGAATATAAAAACGGCAGAGGTTTAAGTCTCTGCCGTTTTTGTTTTACTCGTTACTCAGTACTTTTAATACGTCGAGGGGTTGCGCCCACCGGCCCGTGTAATGTTGATACACCATTAAGATCAATATCTTCAAGTTTATAATAATAAGTCTTTCTGTTTTCTACATCCTCGTCAACGAATTTATAGTAAGCACCGAGTGCAGGGGATCCTTCCGCAGGTATTAATTTATCAGTTATTTTTAAATAATCCCCCTCTTCAGATTCTGAACGGTAAATATTAAAACCGGCATTATCTATCTCAGACTCTGTTGACCACTCAATTAACACTTCTGCATTTAATGGACTGGCTGTAAAAGATGACAATTCGACTAAGATCAGATCACAGGCATCTCCAATTCCGTTGTCATCTGAATCTTCTTGTCCGGGATTATATGTGTCAGGACAGTTGTCACATATATTACCCAATCCATCCCCATCTGAATCTGTCTGGTCTGGATTAGATATATCAGGACAATTGTCTCCGGGACAAATGTTTTCAGGAAATCCGGGATTACCATACCCATCTCCATCAGTATCTGTGCAGTCATCACAAATATCGCCTACTAAATCAGCATCTGTATCTTCCTGAGCAGGATTATAATCATCGGGGCAGTTATCACAGACATTACCCAGCCCATCGCCGTCTGAATCTGTCTGGTCAAGACTGTAAAAGTCTGGGCAGTTATCACAAGCTCCATATACCCCATCTCCATCCGGTTCAGAAGACACTGTTGCCTCTTCTGTATTACCATAGGCCCCCATATTAATACGGCATCCGTTTGGCTCTGGTTCATTTGAATAGTCTGAAACCGGACTACCGGCATCGATGCAGGGTGAGCCTGTTTTCAGGTGGTAGTCGCTGCCACCAATAAAAAGAGGGTTTTGGCGGATATTGCCGTTGCTGCCTGCGAAGCCGTCCTGGTCTATATCATTATAATCTACATTTAACAATAACGGTCCTTCATTATAAATCTCGTCAGGTCTGTCTGGATGAGAAGTCGTATTGCCCCAGAGGATACTATTAGCGATGGCCATGCTGCCTGCACCGGTGCTCCGAATTCCACCTCCACCATAAAGGGCACTATTCTCTGAGAAGGTACAATTGATAACTTCTGTTGTGTTGTGTATGCTGTAAAGCCCACCCCCTTTGCCTCCAGAATTTCCTGCGAAGATACAATTAGTAATGGAAAGAGAACTGTTTTCTGTGTAGACTCCACCGCCATGGTAGTCGTCAGCGTGGTTTCCTGTAAACAGGCAATTATTAATAAAAGAATTAGCCTTGTTAAAAACCCCGCCGCCATGCCTGTCATCTCCAGAGCCAAATGCATTACCGCCAGTTATGCTAAACCCGTCAATCGTGGCGTTGTCAGTTATATAGAAACAGTGTTTAGCTGAGCCTTGTCCATCAACTATAGTTACATTGTTCACCCAGTCTCTCTGAATCCTCTCCGTCTCTGTGCCGTCAAAACCGCCATAAATAGAAACCGGCTTGTCTACATTAACAGGCTCAACAGTAAGGGAGGTCTCTTGGGAATAAGAGCCCATCTTCACCCAGATTTCCTCTCCTGTGTCGGCTGCATCTATGGCATCCTGGATGTTGTCAAATGCTGTAGCCCAGGTACTGCCGCAATTGATTGTGCAGGTAGCCTCGTGGTCGACATACCAAACAGTAGCACCCAAATTGGAAGATAGAAATGTAAGGAAAAACGCAAATAGGATAGATTTTTTCATTTTGTTCCCTCCCTTGTTAGTATTGGTTTTTTGCCCCTTATATAAAATATATATTCTTATAAACAAAAGGCAAAGTCAACAATTTTTTATAAAACAAGATTTAATTTTGATAATATTTGTAGAGAAAGGAAAGCTTAATCTTTATTGAAAATTTTCATTACATATGACCAAACATCCGGCACTTCCAGTTTATGTATACATTTTGCCTGGAAAAAAGGAATAGGACAACGGTAACAATTACAGGCCAAACTACATGCACCAGAAGTGACGTTTGCACCCCAAGGATAGGGAGGCTGTCGGCAGAGAATGGTCAGAAGGATTACCTTGTTTTTTTAGGTAGATATCATCCAGCCATTACCTCCTTTTTGATAGCTTGTTGTACGAGCTGGTTAAGGGAAACACCTTCAAGAATTGCTTTTTTCATGGCAGCCTGGTGCAATTCTTTTGAAATGCGGACATTAAAACTTCCTTTGCATGATTTAAAAGGTTCCTTGCTGACTTTGTTGCACAGTTCAATATAATTCTTAACAGCTTCCTTGAAAGCTTTTTTTAACTCCGCAACGCTTGTTCCCTCATATGAGACCAGATCATCAATCCCCTCAATTTTACCGTGAAAAACATCATCTTTTGCACTGAATTGTACAGAGCCTATGAACCCCTTATATGAAATCACATCCTTCATTTTATAATTCCTTTTCGCTTGAGTTCGTTTTCTATTTGTTTGATTTGATACTCTTTAAGCACTGGTTTGGGGTGCGGCTTGTGGAGCCTTATAATATGAAGCGTTGTCGTATTAATAAAAGCAACCTGTGAGCCTGAGGTTTTTCCTGTAGTATGTTTTTTATAGCCATAGGCATTTAAAAGTCTTGTTAGTTCGCTATAAGTGAAATCAGCAGGGTGTGACAGAAATCTTTTCAGGAGTTTTTCTGTTTTGCTCATGATTGAAATATAGCATACACCAAGCCCATATGCAACTAAAAATCAGTTGCATATTCATAAAATCTTTCAACTATGTCTCGTTATTCCCATTCCCACCCAAAAGCCGCATGATATTCAGCCAGACCATCTGCATATCCAGCTTATGAATACACCTTGCCCGGGAAAAAGGAACCGGACAGCGGTAGCAGTTACATGCAAGTGTGCATGCACCAGAGGTGACGTTTGCTACCCAGGGATAGGGAGGCTGCCAGTATCCGGCTGATGCTCCGGTAATGCAGATTGTTTTTTTCTGAAAAAACGTGGACAGGTGCATGATACCGGAATTGTGACAGATAACCCCGGCACTTGATGAGATTAAAGCAGCGGTATCCTGTAGCGGCCAGGATAAGCACAGCTTGACTCGTCCGGCATGCTGCTCCGGAAGAGAGCCGGTGATGGTCTCATACCGGTCTTGCTCACTTGCGACCCCTACCAGGCACAACGAATATTCTGTTTCCTGCAGGAGTTTTGCAATGAGGGCCTGCCACTGCTCAATCGGCCACAGCGTAGTGGTCCATCCCTGTTTGGCGCCCGGATGCAGCACAAGAAAGGGTTTATCATTATTGAATGGATTAAGATTTTTTTCTGCTTTCCAGGGTAAAAATGTAGCAAAATCCTGATGAGTGGTTTCAGCAGGTAGGCCCAAATCCGTGATGTCTGCAAGAACCTGTTCCAGCATGTACGCTGGGCGATCATTATGCTTGCGGCTCCACAGCTTTCCCGGCGCCAGCAGGTGGCCCAGTATCCGGGTTTTTACGGTCGGGTGGGGACCAATATAGATCACATCAAAAAAACCGCGCCATTTTTTTAGATACGGTCGCAGTTTGCCCGGCCGTCGCGGCAGCAACACGACTTCGGTTGGTGAACAAAGTTCGTTGAAAAGCCCGGTAAGGTGCACGGCGGTTGTCATAAGGTATGATTCTATTGATGGATCAGCCTGAAGTGCCAGCAGGAGAGGTCTGATAACCAGCAGGTCACCAAGCCCCCCGCCCCAGAGAATACCTATTTTTTTTGATTTTTCAGACATTGTTTATGTGAATCAATTTATGAATCTTAGAGCATTTTGCAAAAAAACGTTGCCGCACAGTTGAGCGCTGCGAAGGCGGAGGCGGTTCGACGGCCTGGGGCTATGTGCTTGCTGAAATATCCAGAAGTTACTATATTGTCCATCGCTCGCACCGCCGCAGCTGTTCTTACCGCATCAGCCTTTGCACACTCAAGGGCTATAGAAAAAAGGGAAAAGCTCTAGCCGAATTTCCTGAAATAATCTTCCACAATCTCCCGGCAGTTAAAAGCACACGGTATGCCGTTAATCTCATGACCGGCAAAAAACTGTGCTTTCTGCCCTTCCCTAACATTCAAATCGGTAAGTTTAATTCCCGGATCAATTTTCCTGAACATAAAAATATCATAGCCCTCAAAAGAATAATTGCCGAAAAACTCCGGATCTTCAACATGGTAGTCCAGCTCTTCCTTTATTTCCCGCGTTATTGCTTCAAGCGGTGTTTCACCGTCTTCTACCTGGCCGCCGAACGTACCCCAGCAGTTCGGATAGGGTAAATCAGGTTTGTTGTCCCGCAGCTGCAGCAGGATTTTACCTTCAGCATTTTCGATCAGCAGCCCGCACTGGGGTTTGGTTTTTGTCAAGGAATATAGTCCGTTGTTTTTTGTCCGTTGTCTGTTGCAGAAAGAAAATTTATCGTTTGCGAAAATCCACTGACGACTGACCACTGTTAACCGGCAGCAGACGGTTTTAGAGCCATAAAACAAATGTGCCCGGCAAAGTGCAATTTCAGAAAATTGCGTTCTCTATGACTCAAATCGAACAATGTTCCCAGCAGAGCAATAAGGACTTTAAAGGGAGTCCCCTTACGTATGAGAGCCGTAAACCATGGGGGAGCATTGAGCATTTGCCTTAATATCAATGCCGGAGCATCTGTACCGGGGCGCATTTCCTGTAGGGTAAACCCGGCATCCGCAAAAGAGGTTAGTACCCCATAGGGCGTAAAATTAAAAAGACTGCGCGAATGATAGGGTTCCAGATATGACACCGAGCCTGTAAAGCTGCCGCCGGGGCGCAGGACACGATATACGTTTTGAAGCAGCTGGTCGGGATAGCGCACATGCTCAAACACATGGGTCGCATAGATAAAGTCAAAGAAACTGTCCTCATACGGCAGGTTAATACCGTCATAGGTGCTGAAATTCCCATCAAACCGCTGTCTGGTTGCGGCCTCGGGTGAATCCTCAATGTCTACACCAAACCAGCTGATATCAGGCCGGGTCTTTTCAAACAGGTCAACGGAGTTCCCTGCTCCGCAGCCCAGATCAAGCACGTTGAGCGGACCGGCAGTGTGCTGTAAATATAGTTTAGGATAATAGTCGGCGGTTATGGTGCGTGAGTGATCCTGTGGCAGATACGGCTTGTAGAGCTTGAAGATTTGACTCTGGTGGATAAATTTTTTAAGCATGCCGCATGATTCTCCTGAAATTTTGCAGGACTGTATGGTGTGATAATACAGGACGACAAAACCCTGCGTCAATAAAATAAAGCAGCATAAAAAAACGGCAGAAGATACAGGTCCTCTGCCGTTTCTAAACCTCTTTCAACTAACTGTTTAAGGGTTAAACCCTGTTGTGCAGGTCTGTGCAGGTCCAACAATTTCAAGAATCTCTTCTTCGGAATACGTAATCACTTTGGGCTTCTCATATTCTTTGTAATCCTTTTTCATTTCGTTGCTCCTTTAAGAATTGTCAGTTGTATATTGTTTTTATCTTATCTCTCGGCACTTATTACTTATCACTGAAGCAACAACCTTGGGGTTGCGCTCACCGGCCCGTGTGAAGTTGTGGTGCCGTTCAAATCCACATCCTCAAGCTTGTAATAGTATGTTGTTCTGTTGCGAACACCGCTGTCAGTAAAACTGTAGGCAGCGCCCTTGCTCGGAGTTCCTTCAGCCGCAATAAGGGTACTGTTTATCTTAACATATTCGCCATCGGCTGCCTCTGCGCGGTAGATATTAAAGCCGGCATTGTCAATTTCAGACTCTGTTGTCCAGGCAAGAACGATTGCTCCTGATTGAGCAGATGCGGTAAAAGATGAAAGAGAGATAAGTATCGGAACACAGGCCGGGTCCTCATCACAATCTGAATCCTCACAATTATTAAAACCATCACAGTCATTATCTACGGGATCATCACATAATTCAGGTGCCCCCGGATAGGCTGTAGCCGCAGCATCATTACAGTCACCGCAGTTGCCGCTGGTGCAATCTTCCCCGGCCGGGCAGGTATATGCTGTATAGGCATCTCCGTCACAGTCATCCTGACTTGTTGTAACGGTTGCCTGGGAAGCACTTGAGTAACAGTCAACGCTGACTTGTGTACAGGCACAAATTGGGTCAGCAGCACAGTCTGAATCATCACAATCAGTTGAACTGTCACAATCATTGTCGGCAGCGTCATTACAAACCTCAGTTGCGCCGGGATTAATTGCAGCGGCAGCATCATCACAGTCACCGCAGTTGCCGCTGGTGCATTCTTCCCCGGCCGGGCAGCTGTAAGCAGCATAGGTATCCTCGTCACAGTCATCCTGATCTGTTATGGTTACCGTTTCGGAGGCTTCGCCCGGATTTGTCGTACAGGTCACCGAAACTTGAACACACCCGCCGCAGGCAACATCACTTGAACAGTCCCCGTCATCACAATCTCTGGCTCCGTCACAGTCATTATCAATTTGATCAACGCAGACCTCCGTCTGACCGGGATTAAGGGTTGAGACAAGGTCATTACAGTCACCGCAGTTGCCGCTTATGCAATCTTCACCGGTCGGGCAGGTGTAGGCGGTGTAGCCGTCTGAGTCACAGTCATCCTGTGTTGTTGTGGCCTGAGATGCCCCTGAGTCACAGACGACGCTTATCTGTGGACAGACAAAGGCCGGCTCATTCTCAAAGACAAAAATTGAGGCTGAAGTGTAGTCCGGAGGCGGGGGATGCAATACACTGGTATCCCAGGAAGATGCTATAATATCCAGGTCGCCGTCGTTATCAATGTCGTTGATCTGGGCCTCGGCAGGCATGGATTCAGGAAAATCAAAAAGTGCTGCCCGGGTAAACTCCAGGCAGGACCCGCCGCCGGCTTGCGCCTCATAATAATAGAGAGCGCCTTTGCCGTCTCCGGCCACTATAACGTCAGTCAGGCTGTCGTTATTTATATCATCGGATCTGACCATACCGGGTGACCCCTGATCCCAGTAACAGCAGCCGCCGCGCCGCTCAGCCCCGAATACATCATCAAGCACGGCATTCCGGTCATCGGGGTCAAGGTTGGGGTCGCCGATCTCAATAGTTACGGGTAACCAGTCGGCCGTGACTTTAGGATCACCGGGGTTGAGGTCAAGACCGGGTATCTCCAGGTAGAAAACTCCGGAAGGCCATATGCGGCTAGCAGGATTTTGCGTATCATACATCTGATGGTTATGGTTGGTAACAACCAGCTCGACTACGTTGTCATTGTCAATATCACTGGTGATAACTTCAAAGCCTTTGCCGATGGGGTTAGCGGAGCTGTCCCAGTGATCTATTGTATAGCGGTTCCAGGCCTGGGTCGGATCGGCAGCGAGTGCTGTCTGCCCCGGATTTTCAAACCATAACAGGCTGTCGCCGTCCGGGCTCGGCGCGACGATGTTAGGAAAACCTATCGTTATGAACAGCTGGGTGGTAACAATATCAAGGTCGCCGTCGTCATCTACATCCAGCATGGCAAATAGTGAGCCGCCCCCGGCACCGATTTCATTGGCACTGGAATATACACCGCCCCCGAGATTTTTGACCCACAGGGTTATACCGCCCATATGGCTGGTAATAACATCCTCTAAACCGTCACCATCCAGGTCCAGAAAATATGAGCGGTGATAGCTTTTGCCGTCAATACCAACATAAATTGTTCTTTTTACCCAGTTCAAGGGGTTGGTAATATCTCCGTCTCCACCCGGATCCATTGCCAGGTTCTCCAGGTAGTAAACGCCTCCGTTGTCGGTCCCATAGAAAAACTTGTCCTGTACCACAATGTCTAAATCACCGTCACCATCCATATCATGCAGCTCTAGTTCATTGGGAAATATGAATTGGTCAAAAATAATACTCTTCATCCAGCTGTCCAGATCGCTGCCATCCCAGGTGAAAAGCCCTATAGATCCGTCAGAAGTGTCGGCCATACCATCAGCGCCAATACCGGAAGAACAGAGGATCTCCTTAACCCCGTCATCGTCAAGATCTCCAACGGTTAGAAATGATGCACCGATAAAACCCTCAGGATCAGTCGGGTCGGGATCAGGCAGTTCCGGCAGCGGTGTTTTCAAACCGGCTACTGTATGACGGATGAACTTGGCACCAACTGACTGGTCTGCAGTTACCGTTACACAGGGTGTTTGCGCCAGGCTTACTCCCATGCCGAAGCAAAGGATCGTCACGCACACAATGCAGACATGAAATGGTAAAAATCTTCTTGCAGGTAGTTGTTTCATAGCCTCCCTCTCCTTTAGAATTTTATAGTACTTTTAGTTTTGATGTATATAGAATATCACAGCAAAAACCAATGAAGCAAGCTTTTTTTACCGTTTTGCCCTATAAAAAGTAGGGTTTTTTCTTATTTTGTTTTATAAAATTTTTATAAAAGCAGTTGTTTTGGGGACTTTTATATATATGGAGATTTTTTGACTGTTTAGGCTGCCTCTGCTATATATCTATATTTATTAAAAAATTATCTATTTATAATCTGATGCAACAACACACACTTAATGATCAGCCCCAGGGGGTAATACCTCAAAAGTTCGGCGGTATCCCGCGCAGATGGATAGTTATTCTTACGGTGGTTATCTATACGGCTGTATTTTACATCCTTTACGGTCTGACCGGCCGGGGAATCGGTGCCCTGGCAATACTTCCCGTCATACTCATCGGCTGGATTTTCGGATTAAAGGGCGGAATGATTGCGGCAGCTCTCAGCTTTCCCCTTACCTTTCTGCTCCTGCATGTGCTTGGAGAGGCGGCGCTGTACCGGCTCATTACAGAAGCGGGAGGCATTGCCGGAACACTGGCCCTCCTTGTCATCGGTGCCATAGTTGGACGCTTGTCAGAACTCAGCAAAAAAGTCAAACAGGAGCTTGCCGAGCGTAAAGCAGCCGAAACCGAGCTGCGTGAAACCAGGGACTTCCTGGTAAATATCATAGAAAGCTCACTTGATTGTATCGTAGTTGCCGACAGCAAGGGGGATATCACACAAGTAAACCGGGCCTTTCTCAACATGCTTGGTTTTACGGAGGATGAAGTGCTGGGTAAAAGCATGTATGATTTTTTTATAAAAGAGGTCGGCACCTATAATTCAACAACAGGCAGAACAATAACGCTGGACCAGGACTTTTATGATGCAACAATACAAAAAGTTCAAGAACTTATAAAAGGGGGTACCATTTCCAACTGGGAAGCTTGTTATCTGAACAAGAACAATCAGGTAATTCCCGTAGAGCAGAATGTGGTTTTTCTTTTTAACAAACAGGGTGGGCGCATGGGCGCTGTCGGCATCATCCGGGATATTACCAAACGAAAGCAGGCCGAAGAAGCCCTCATGGAAACCAGCCAGACCCTGGTGGCCCTGATTAAAGCATCTCCGCTTGCTATCGTAGTAATGGATACAGCTGGGAACATTACGATGTGGAACCCGGCAGCGGAACAGATTTTCGGCTGGGCCGAGCAGGAAGTGCGCGACCGGCCATTTCCATTTTTCAAAGAAGAAAGTCGTGAGGACTGGCGCAGAATGTTTGAATCTGTTGTAGAGGGCAAAGCAGTCAGGGACGAGGAGATGCGCAGATTAAAAAAAGACGGAGCTTTTATTGATATCTCGGTCTCATCAGCTCCGTTGCGGGACAATACCGGTGAAGTCACGGCAGTTATGGCTATTATGTCCGACATAACCGAGCAGAAACGTCTGCAGAAAGAGATCATTCTGGTAAGCGGCAGGGAGCAGCGGCGGATCGGCCAGGATCTCCATGATGGTCTTGGGCAGGTTCTCACCGGCGTTACCTTTTTGAGCAGGGTGCTTGAACAAAAACTGACGTCAAAAAGCCTTGCAGAAGCCACCGAGGCGGCAGAAATCACGCGACTTGTTAATAAAGCCATAAGCCAGACCCGAAATCTCTCCCGGGGTCTGTATCCGGCAACACTGGAATCTGACGGGCTGATGGCAGCTCTTGAGGAACTTGCTGCGGGCACCGAAAACACTTTTAATATTTCCTGTAATTTTACCTATAATAAACCTGTTTTTATAGATGATGTGACGGTTGCCGTTCATCTGTACCGGATCGTTCTGGAGTCAATAAACAATGCGACCAGGCATGGGAAAGCACAAAATATTACTATAAGTCTGGACACGATTTATGATAAATGTATACTGACAATTAAAGATGATGGTGTGGGTATGGACGAGCCCCCGACTCACGGGAAAGGCATGGGTATAACGCTGATGAATTATCGTGCGCGGATGATAGGGGCTGCCCTTGTCGTGCAGGGGGCCCCGGGTGAGGGCACCATTGTAACCTGCACGTTTCAGGCCAATACTAACAAACAGGGAGAAGCAAAACATGGCAGAAGAACTTATTAAAAAAAAAGTGTTCATTGTAGATGATCATCCGATCATACGCCATGGTCTTACCCAGCTTATCAATCAGGAAGAAGATCTTATAACCTGCGGCGAAGCAGAAGACGGCCCGCAAGTTATGGAAGCTATCGAAAAACTTAACCCTGATATTGTTCTGGTGGATATCTCCCTGATGTCTTCAAACGGTCTTGACCTTGTGGTGGAAATACGGGGAAAGTATGCTGATTTACCCCTGCTGATGCTTACCATGCATGATGAAACGCTCTATGCTGAACGGGCCTTGCGGGCCGGTGCTCAGGGCTATGTTATGAAACAGGATCCGCCGGAAAAAGTAATCGAGGCTATTCGGCGCGTTTTGAAAAAAGAGATTTATTTAAGTGAGAGCATGACCATCAAGATGCTGAAAAAGGTTGCGGGGGGTTCTGTTGCCCGGAAAGACTCGCCGGCCGAAGTGCTCAGCAGCCGCGAGCTGGAAATTTTCAAACTGATCGGTCAGGGCACGGGAACCCGGGAAATCGCAAAAAAGCTTGATGTCAGTGTAAAAACAGTGGATGCCCACCGGGCCAACATGAAAAAGAAGCTCGAGCTTAAAAGCGGTACCGAGCTGGTGCAGATGGCAATTAAATGGGTGTTGACCCGGGAATCAGGCTGAGAGGATTACTGATAACCGGCTATCCGGTGGTTTTATGAGGGGGCGGCGGCAAAACAATTTGATTGTTGACCACTGTTATTTCTATACGACTCTCTTGCTTTAATTTCTTAAGCTCTTCTTCACTTACATTAAAATACTGTGCAATATCACGGTCAAAGATAATAGTCTCAAACTTGTTTCTGCGCTCGCCGCGCCGCAGAAACCACAGGTAGTTGTAATAGGTCCAGGCAAGCATAATGCCCGTAATTGCTAAAATAAAAAGCCCGCCGCCCCGCAGCATTATGATAAGTTCTTCCAGACCGCTCTTGATAAAGAACTCCTCGCGGAACAGGCGGAATCCTAAATACCACAAAAACAGAGTGACAACCGGCAACAGCCAGTATACCCATAGGGCCCACAGGGCAAGGGTAAAGGACCCCTCAAACAGATATCGTAGGGGAGATTTGAGCTCGGGTTTATCAATTATTTGAGGGTGTGGAGACCCCTGTCCGGGCTCTGCCATGTGACGCTAACTCCTCTTCTTCGTATAAAAACATTATATACACCAACGATTATGGCAACAGCGCTGATTATCCAGTACACAAACGGATACCACACTGCCCAGAAATAGTATCTCAGGGCATACTTGTTTTCATAGCGTATATCTATTGATACGCTGGTTAAAAACTGGATCAAACAGACCAGCGCCAGGATTGAACCGGTTTTGCGCGGCAGCAGGGGAAACAGGGTGCTTGCCAGAGGGCCTGTATCAAATTGAAAAAAATAGGCGGCTATATTAGAACAGAGCCAAAAAAGGATAAAAGCTGCCAGGCTGTAGGCCCACAGGATACCCATAATGTATTCGGTATACACGGGCCACAGGCGCCGCTGTCTTAGATCGTGCCAGACAGTGTAGTGCTTCCTTAATACCTCGACACCGCCCTGGGCCCAGCGAACCCGCTGCATAAAAAGTCCTCTGATCGTTTCAGGCACCAACACCCAGCACAGTGCTCTGGGCTCATAGCGAACATCCCAGAATTTTTTCTGCAGTTTCCAGGTCATGTCAATATCTTCGGTAACCGTGTCGGCATCATACATTCCGCATTCAAGCAGGGCGCTTCTGCGGAAGGCCGAGATCACCCCGGAAACAGTCAGCACTTTACCCAAAACACGCTGGGTCCTTTTTATCAGGCCGATGATGCTTGAATATTCACCCACCTGTATTTTCCCCAGCAGGGTTGTTCGGTTCAGCACGCGCGGATTTCCGGTTACAGCTCCGACGCGCGGCAGCGACACAAAATGCCAGGCAAAGTATTTCAGGACATCCTTTTCAATGAGGCTATCGGCATCCATGACCAGGACAAAATGGCCCCGGCTGAAAAGAACAGCAGCATTAGTGGCCCGGGCTTTGCCGCCGTTGGGACTCACGTGTACAACCTTGAGCCACCCGGAATATTTTTTCACAAGCTCATCCACGATTTGTCGTGTATTGTCGGTGCTGCCGTCATTTGCCACAATTACTTCGTAATCAGGGTAATCAAGATCTTTAAGATTCTCTATTGTTCGGGCAATATGTGTCTCTTCATTATGGGCGGGTACTATTATGGAAAAGGGCGGATAAGAAGCCAGCTCGGGCGGGGCTTTTTTTTCCCAGCGCAGAAAGAATATTAGACCCCCTATCAGCCAAAAAAAACTCATATACAGGGGATGGAGAAAAACAAAATAGCTTATTATATCCCAAAAGATCATTGCTGCCTCCATGAGCGCGGAATCGTGCGGGTTGAAACCATGGGCGCGATCTGATCCATATCGGGTTTGTTTTCAAAAACATTATCGGGATAGTAGCCGGTATGTTTGACCCCGGAGGAGACCAGAAACCTGAATTCCTTTAACAGGGTTTCTTCATCAATCCACTCTTGCCGGGCCCAGTCATAGGTCTGCAGCTTGAAAATCACTTTTTCCATGGCGTTGCTTTGATTAACCCGTGCAATCAGGTCGGCAAACCATTTCTTGATATTATACATGCGATGGATTCCCTCCATCTGGGGGTATGCCATAATGACTGTATAATCATAGTTGCTGAGATAATTATCAAAGTTCTGGCTGAACCATTCCGGGGCATAGGGGTTAAGCAGCACTACGCTGTAGATATTGCGGGCGATTTTTGCAAGCGGGCGGTAGATTCTGACTACACCGGTCAGCTCATTGACAAATGTATCCAGCGTCTCAGTTTTAAGCAGTGTCCACTTTTGCCTGATCTCGGCACTCTCCAGAGCCATCGGATCAGCACCCGGTCCGAAGCGTTCTTTAAACGCACGCAGAGCAGCGGGGTGAAAATCCTCAAAGTCGGTCAGGTAGGCATCATCCTGAAACAGAATTCCGTCAAAACGGGTATTGGCGGCCAGGTCGCGGTAGAGGGCCTGCACAATTGTGCGGGTTCGGGGATCAAAAGGTGACAGGCGCTGATACCATGAGGTGGTCGGCTGAAGCCGGCCGTTTTTAAGCTCTTGTACTTTTAAAGCATCGTTTAGTGCTGCATCCGGCAGTTTGTAGCCCAGCACCGGCATCCACACATACACCTGCATTTCCCTTATCCTGATACGGTTAACGGCATGGCTTAAAAAGTCCTCCATTACAGGCAGCGTATCATTGGCAAAGTAGACTGACGCGATATTGCCGGTAGCATCTCTGTCGCAGAAGGCCTGCAGAATGACCGTATTGACACCGGAGGCAACCAGCCGTTCTATAACCAGGCCAAGATTGTGATCGCTTTGTTCATAAGAATCAGGGTCAATGATTAAATCCAGGTCAAGCTGGACGGCTCGTATTTTTTCCGGATAATAAAAACTTTCCTCTACTTTGTCAGCAAACACGTCATATTGCATAATGTTTTTGACTATATTACGGTTCACACCATCACGGTCATCGAGGTGTGAAAGCCGGGGCTCCAGGGTGAGCAGCATTTTGAAGCCGAGCTTTTGGGCTTCATCTATGCCGAACCGGTTATATTCTCCATAGGGCCAGGTGAGAATCCAGGGCCGTATGCCGGCCTTGCTTTCCATCTCTGAGATGCTTTTCTGTAAATCGGTTCTTATGCGTGACCTGAATTCCGCATCAGTTTCATAGCGGTTTTCATCGGGGAAGTACAAAAAGGTGCTGCCGGCCGGTTCAACATTACCGGCCGGATTAAGAAAACCGCCCTTATGTAGATCGTGCGAATGGGTGGCAACAAAGACAAGGTCTGATTGGGCCGCCTCCCGAATCTGCTCCCAGTTCATCAGCTGTTTGTCGACATAGCCGGGAGTACCTTCAACCCATGATGTGACCACTGAAAGCACTGCAGGATAATTATAGAGCTTCAGTACCGGCAGGACAAAGTCATAGAAGGATACGTAGCCGTCATCAAAGGTAAGCAGCACGGCTTTTTCCGGCAGGGGTTTTAGGCCCTTTTGGGCGGCCAGAATATCATCCGGGCTGACAACCGTATAGCCGTTGGTTCTCAAATATTCCAGATGGTTTACAAAAACATGCTCAGGCACGTCTTCAGGCAGGCTTGCATGGGATGGTATATCATGGTAACAGAGCGTAAGGAACGTATCGGCAGCACCGCACGGCACCACCGCCAGCAAAACTATAGCGATCATAGTACAGAGACAGAATTTAGAAATTTTTCCTGAGTCCAAAGAAACCACTCCACACATGGGTTGAATCACCGTCATATATTTTTCGATCCCAGGCTACATGCCACACAATTGCAAAGGATTTTGAAACATCGAAAGTCTGCTCGTAGGTAATACCATAAATTGCATAAGAATGAAAGCCGTGCTGGAGATAAAATCCTTCGCGGGTATACAGACTTGAACGAAATTTTCTGTCATCGCGGTGATAGTGAATATAGTGAAACGTCTGGTTTAACACAAGGGTATAGCCTTCCAGCGGACTGAAATAGTCAACATTCTGTTTGCTGTTGGCCGAGTAGTTGCCTTCAATGCCGCAGCGTATTTTGAAATCGGGCAGGTTCACAACGTTTTGGTCATAGTACAGGGTTAGGCTGGTGCCCCGGTTACCGTCATCCAGCCAGTTGATATTAAAGGTAGCCCCGTAATATCTTAAATCACTTTCATGGTAATAGACATCCAGGTATGCATTTTCACCCTCAACACCTTCAGCCCGTGCGCGGATGGGGATATCCAGCATGAATGAATCATAGCCGGCCGTTATTTTCAAATGATCCGTGGGCAGCCAGGTTATAATGGAGTAGTAGCCGAAATCATCCGTGTCCTCATAATCATAATTAACAGCCTGCTTCCAGATAAGCTGGGGCAGTACGATCCATTCACATCCCAGTCCGGCCCGATTCCAGTGGAAATCCTCTCCGTCATCAGAGGTTTCCTGCCAGACGAATTCCTGGAACAGCCTGAAGGTCGGTATAATAGGCTCGCTCAGGGACGACCTGATCCAGTATTCGGTAGCCCCCGGCGATTCATTGACGAACTTGCCTTCAATCCAGAATTCGTTCATGTCTTCAACCTGCAGCGTTTCTACGACATCCTGGACATGCTTATTGCGGGGGAATTCTTTGAACAGCTTGCCGGCAAGCTCACGGGCTTCATTTTTATAATTGAGCTGGTTAAGGGCCAGCACAATACCATTTTGAATATTGGCAGAGAATTCTTTGATGTCGACGTTTTGAGCAATCTTAAACTCCTCCAGGGAAAGCCGCGGCCAGCCTCTCCACAAATAGACATAGCCCAGGGCAGTGCGGGTGGCTGAATTCATACCGGCCTTTTTCAGCATAGGAGTAAAATAGTGCTGGGCTTCTTTAAGCCTGTCCTGGTAAGCAAAATACCATCCCCGGGCCTGGAAGGCTTCCAGCCGGATCCAGGGGCTCAGCTGCTGGTGTGTTGCCATAAAAGCCCGGATCTCCCGCCACATCTGTTCGGCCTGCTTCCACCAGCGTAGTTCCTGGTAGGTGTAGAACAGGCCCATAAGGGTATAGAAAGGAAATTCCGGTTTTTTGTTATAGGAGAGCTCGTAGTAATACAGAGCTTTCTTGGGCTGCTCAAGATACAGATAGGCATCAGCGACCGCCTCGGTCACAAAATAAGGCAGGACAACCAGATCGTGCTCAAGCAGACGGAACTGGTCGAGCACCTCCGGCATTCTCTCCTTATTGCGCAGGGCCACAATGTAATCATAGCGGGCCCGGGTGTTGGCAGGGTTTTCCCTGAGCATAGCTTCCAGCGAGATGATCGCCTTGTCATGCTGGGCCCATTTAATCCTGGGCAGGGTAAGATCGGTGGTGAGATATTCTATAAACTCCTGCTCGGTTATCCCGCGGGCAAGGGCCTCTTCATAAGCAAGGCTGGGAGCGCCCAGATCTGAAATGCCTCTGATTTTAAGCTTGGGGGCCGCCGGGTTTTTTGGCTGTAATGTCAAAATTTTTTCATAGGTAGTGATGGCAGCTAAAAAGTTATGCTGCTGTTCATATACATAGGCTTGGGCAAAGAGGGCATTAAGCTTAAAGCAGCCCCGGCCTAACACACCTTGCAGCCCTTTTTGAGCATCCTCAAACTGCCCCTGCGCTGCCAGGGGATAGGTGAGCCCAATTCGGGCAAGGCAGCTCGAGGGCCACTTGTTAAGTATAAACCGGTACAGGTCCTGTGACTCTGTATGGCGGCCAGCCTTAAAGTATCCCCAGGCCAGCTCCAGCAGCGCACCCAGAGAATATGTTTGTATTTCAAGCACGCGGCTGGAAGGCAGGTCGGCCTGCTGGGAGTTATCCATCAGCAGTATCAGATAGGCCGGGTACTGGTCCCTGTATTCAGTGATCAGTGCGTTCAGGTCCTCTGCAGACAAAAAGCCGAACACCTGCCGTCGTTTGTCCTGATGGCGCAGCAATGATTCTTCATCGGTGCTGGTTACCAGAATGTGAAGATACTGCCGGTAAGCATCCTTATAGTCCTGTTCTTCTTTTAGCAGGTCCACCCGTATGAGGGTGATGACGTGGGGGGCAATTAATTCTTTTTTGCCGGCTTCTTCAAGTCGCCGGTGAGCCTGCTCATATTTTCCCAGCCGGGTCAGGCAGTACATAACGCCCTTAAACGCTTCACCGTCAGCGGGATTTGAGGCAAGGCTCTGTTGGTAGAGATCCAGTGCTTTTTCAACATTGCCCAGTTCGTAAAAAGACCGGGCAACACTGCGCGTGACATAGGTAAGGTTTTTCAGCTCCTGTTCATGCCGCCCAAAAAAATCAGCAGCCTGCTGATACGCACCGGTCCAGGCCAGGCAGACAGCATAGTCGGCCTTTATAAACAGGTGGTCGGGCTGCTGCAATGCTTTTTCCAAATACGGCAGCGCTTCCTCGTAGTGTGCCTGCTTGATGAAACTTGTAGCCGTAGCATAGGCCTCTAGGGGTGTGTCTGCTGCAGGTGCTGAGGATTTTTTTTGAGAAACGGTTTCAGCTGCGGTTGTATTGTCGGTTTGAGGGGCGTGTACCGGCACAGGAATTTGCTTTGTTTCCAGGCCGTGCCCCCCCCCTGTATTCGTATAGGTATGGGGGGCACCCTGTTTTTTGATAATGCTGCCCGGCTGGGGTTTGGTTAACAGGGAAGAGGGTTCAATTGCCCGGCACCAGGAAGGGCAGTAAAATATAAAAAACGATATAAATATAAAAAAAACAGCTAATTTTTGCTTCACTTATTACCTTATTGGTAAATTATTTCAGAAAAATATAAACAAAACAAAAAGAATCAATCTTTTTTCAAAAGATTTTATCGGAATGAAGTTGTCTTTTGTTAAGAAAAAATATAAACAGTAATAAGTAAACAGCAATGAGTGATGAGTGATGAGTATTCCTGACAGGATATACAGGATTGACATGATTTTTCAACATGGCAGCGGCCATGTTGAAAACAACCTCCGGTTCATCCAGTAAATCCGGTCTAAGAAAAAATAACTGGTTGCTGGT
>JANQFE010000010.1 GCA_028278025.1 Thermodesulfobacteriota bacterium
CCTTTGCAAAAGCCAGGAATTGAGACCATTGAGCTTGGAAAAAATGTAATCTTTTGGTCTGTATCAAAAGAGAGCCTAACTAAAACATCGTATATGAAATTAGCTGCGTTACCTGTCTATCAAGAAGTAACTATCAGAAATCACAATACCGTTTTTAAATTATTGCAGTTGTTTGATGAAATATAGAAAAAAGCATAACAAAGCGCTCAAGCAAGGACACGCTAACGCGTGCCGCTTAGCTTGGCGTTAAATGAAAATACAATAACAAATGAGCTTTACAACCTTCTTAATCATCTTTATAGGCATATTGGCCTTGGTCATATACCTTTTTATTATGAGACAAGATTCACGATACGATTACGTGCCACCAAAATTCTTTTTATTGTTAAGTACATTTTGTCTTGCTACAAGTATCTGCATAATTATTTATGTTGAGGGTAGTACAGGTTTAGAAGAAAACTTGGTTATTAAAATCTTTGAATCATCACCAAGGTTAACAGGTGCAGGATACTTTTTTTTATTAATCTACTTTTTCATGAAAATTGAATATTTTATCAAAAAAAAGAAATGAGAAATTTTAAACAAAAAAAACGAAAAGGGTCAGGTCTACGTTTGACTTATGCTAACCGGTATACTAGGATGCAGGCATGTCACGACCACTGCGAATTCAATATGCCAATACCTGGTATCATGTCATGAACCGGGGGCGGCGCGGGGAGACGGTCTTTGGCGAACCCGCAGACTATACCTATTTCATTAAGCTGCTTAAAGACACTGCTGAAATGTGGCATGTCAGAATTGCTGCCTACTGTTTGATGACCAACCACTACCATCTCCATGTTGCAAAAGTACTCATTATCCGGATGAACCAGCAGTTTTTTTACAACATAGGCATTTTACTAAACAAGGTACCAATGTGAAAAATGTCCCGGTGTTATCACGGTAGTTCAACAAAGCTCGATGTTGCATTTTGCAACATATTGTGCTATAATTGCAACATAGTATAAAACAAACGATTTGGAGGTTTTCAGTATGAGTACTGCGGTAAGAGTTTCAGATAAATTAATCCATGATGCCAAGCTGTACGGAAAAGTCGATAACCGTTCGGCAACCGGCCAAATTGAACATTGGGCAAAAATCGGCAAGGTTCTTGAGGAAAATCCTGACCTTACCTACAGCATGGTTAAAGAAATTCTTATTGGGCTTGAAGAACTGGAACAGAGGGAGACATCGGAGTACACGTTCGGATAAAACATGAAAATCATACAATCACGTTCTTTTGAAAATAAGGTAAAAAGGTTTTCAAAAAAACAAAAGACGATTTTAGATAAACAAGTAAGGAAAATTATTGAAAACCCCTCTATCGGTCAGGAGAAACATGGCGACCTTAGAGGGGTTTTTGTTCATAAATTTAAAATAGCCTCAATTCAATATTTATTATCGTACCGATTATTGAGTGATACCCTTGAATTAATTATGATCGGTCCTCATGAAAATTATTACCGTGATCTGAACAGTTATCTAAAAAGCAGAAAAAGCTAACAGGTATGTTGACGCTTAACACCAGCCCACGAGCAAAATCGATAACCAAAAGACCATTGACATCATAACGTTATGACGCTATAATGTTATATGAGAATCCAAAAACAGAAACAAAGGATAACGAACAATGTCTGCTCTAACAAAAAGAGCTACGGTTTACTTCGACCCATCAATTCATAAAATACTGAAGGTCAAAGCATTAGAAACATCCCGTTCTATATCAGACCTTGTAAATGAAGCCCTGCTTCATGAGCTTTCAGAAGATGCGGAGGACTTACAAGCCTTTGAGAAAAGAGCTTCTGAGCCGTCAATTTCTTTTGAAGACTTGGTAAAAGGACTTAAGGCTGATGGCAAAATATAAAATTCGGGTAAAGAAGTCAGCCGAGAAAGAATTAAGGAAAATACCAAAAAAAGAACTGCTCATAATCCTCGACAAAATTAAAAGTCTCTCTGGGACTCCACGTCCAACAGAAAGTGTAAAATTAACGAACCAAGAAAAGTATAGATTACGTGTCGGAAAATACCGTGTGCTGTACAAGGTTGAAGACAATATTCTTACTATATTCGTTGTAAAGATTGGCCACAGAAAAGAGATCTATCGCTAATTAACCATTGCAACACGCCGGTGGCCCGCGGACGTTCCTTTAATATTGGTTTATAAACCATACCGCTTTTCTTTAAAGCCCCAGCTCATCACTGATTCCCCGCATGGCCTCAAGACTCAGTTCTGCAAACTCCGGCAGCGGGATACCGATCTTCTCGCACTCCCTGATATAATCTCTGTTTACACTGCGGGCGAACTCTTTTTGCTTCATGCGCTTTATGATCGATTTAGGCTTAACGCCGGCGATTTTCTTATCCGGATATACCAGGGTGGTGGCCACAACCATACCGGTAATGCATTCCGCACAGGTGAGGGCGTGCTCAAAAACCTCTTTTCTCTCAAATCCCAAATTATCGGCATTGTGGGCCTTGATTGCAGCGATTATTTCCGGGCATACTCCTTTTTCCTGCAGTATCTTGGCGGTTACCAGTCCGTGCTGATCCATGCGGTCTTTGGTTTCCACATAATCAAGATCATGCAGCAGCCCGGCCAGGGCCCAGAGCTCCGCATCCTGCCCAAGCCGCTTTGCAAGCGCTCGCATAATGGCCTCGGTTGCCAGGCAGTGCTTCTGCAGGTTGTCCTGCGGAATGTACTGTTTCATCAATTCAAGTGCGTCGGTTCTTGTAATTCCGCAACGTTCCTTTTCAGTATCTGTCATATCATTCTCCAAAGAATATTTTTTTTGTAACAATTTTAGCTATTTTCCAGAAAGTTTTGGTTAGCTTTTTATTATTAACCGCGGACAGACGCAGACTAACGCTGACACTCTCAGCGGACGACCTGTCCGCTGAGAAAATGCAAGCACTTCGTGATGAAAATATTATAATACGTTGCAAGGCTCATAGTATCGGTTTTATATTATACCTTTGGCCTGAAAGGCCCTGGATGGTTTTTCTCCCGCAGCGTCGCGGGAGAAAAAATTCTGCGTCCGTCTGCGTAATTCTGCGGTTAATTTTACAATCTTACACTATTGATCAGCATCAATCAGCTTTCCCTTTGTATCAAAAGCCGTGCCGGTTATTCTCTGTCCATCCTCATACGTATCAATAGAACGCACGGTACCGTCATCATAATATTCTTTTCTCAGTCCCGCAACCTTACCATCCTTGATGGATATTTCCAGTTTTAGACTGCCGTTTTCATAGTATTCTTTGCTGATTCCATCGAGGGTGCCGTGTTTATACTGGATTTCCGCTTTTAGCCTACCATTTTCATAATATTCTTTGCTTATACCATGCAGTTTTCCGTATCGATACTGCCATTCAACCCTCTGCTTACCGTTGGCATAATACCCCCGGTTTACACCATGCTGCCTGCCCTTAAAAAAGTTCAACTCAGCTCCCAGGGTACCATCCTCGTAATAGAGTTTACTGATATCATGCAGTTTTCCCCCCTTGAAATTGGCCTCTTCCCGCAAGGCCCCGCTTTGATAGTACACTTTGGTTATGCCTTCCAGCTTGCCGTTTTTGTATTGTGCCTCTGACATGAGTTTACCATTTGGATAATAGTGCTTTTGTACCTCTGCCATACAAAGGAGAGGTGGTCCAAGGTAAAAAAGAATCAAAAAAAACGGTAGGACTCTGTGAAGAAGCATAGCGGGTTTCTCTGGTTAAGCCCGTAACAACAAAGAACCATGTTTGCAGTCAGTCTTTTTACGTCTCCATATGGTTCACGGGGTTCTGTCGATAATCACATAAATATTCAGCGTTTTTATATAAAAAGCTGGAGCAGACAATAAGCCGAGTTCTGTTCCTGATGCAAGGACATCAGGCAATGGTCATTCAGCTGGGACGCCTGTTGCCAAACGCCTCGTGCGACCTACCCGAGAGCCTTTGGGCGGGCAACCCTGCGAAGAAGAAAGTTCTTCACACTCTCCTATTTGGTCTTGCTCCGGGTGGGGTTTACCAAGCTACCATGGTCACCCATGATACTGGTGAGCTCTTACCTCACCTTTTCACCCTTACCCCTCGACATGCTCGGGGCGGTATGTTTTCTGTGGCACTTTCCTTGGGGTCACCCCCAGTCGCTGTTAGCGACCACCCTGCCCTGTGGAGCTCGGACTTTCCTCTGAATCTCAAACCAGAGACCCAGCGACCATTTAGTCTACTCCAGCATATACGTATACAGGGGCCTTTTGTTAATAGCATAGTGTTTTTTCACACGAAAAACCCTTTATCAAAAATTTTCTAATATTTTTGGTGTAATGTCAATATTAAGAAAAAAGCAATGTATTACAGTTGCTTACAGTAAAGCATTCAAATATTTTTTATTTAATATCAAAAATATTTCACCCGATAATAAACATTACATACATAAAAACTACTTTATGTGTACAAAACACCTATGGATTTAAATCAATTGCTTAATATAATGTATGAAAAAGGCGCGTCTGACCTGCACCTGCGTGTCGGTGCACCGCCTCTTTTACGAATTGATGGAATCCTGCAGCCATTAAGCAAACAGAAGCTCACGGCTGCTGTTTTGACATCTGTTGCAGATGCTGTATTAACTGCTAAACAAAAACAAACTCTGGATGATGAGCTGGCTGTGGATTCTTCCTATTCTATCGAGGGCTTTAAGCGCTTTCGCATAAATGTCTTTCATCAGCGTGGAACCCTTGCAATGGTCTTCAGAAATATTGCTACTGATGTGCCGACAATCGAGGACCTGGATCTGCCCCTGGTGTTAACGACCCTGTGTGATAAACCGCAAGGTCTGGTACTTATTTCAGGGCCTACCGGCTCTGGAAAATCAACAACGCTGGCAGCTATGCTTCAGTTTATAAATACAACCAGACGGGTCCATGTCATTACCATAGAAGATCCCATTGAATATCTTTTCAGAGATGACCGCGCCTTCATTACCCAGCGAGAAATAGGTATGGACACACCGGACTATACCATCGCCCTCAAAAATGCCATGCGCCAGGACCCGGATGTTATGCTCATTGGTGAGATCCGAAGTACAAACACCATGATGACGGCTCTGAGTGCCGCTGAAACCGGACACCTTGTTTTTACTACAGTGCATGCTAACAGTTCATATGAAGCGGTTTCCAGAATAGTTGACTCTTTTTCGGCAGAACTGCGTCCCCAAATTAGAAAGCAGCTGGCAGATGTTCTGTTGGGATCCATATTTCAACGGCTTGTGCCCCGCAAGGATGGCGAAGGCCGCATTGCTGCTGTGGAAATATTAATCAAGAGCCCGCGCATAAAAGAGCTCATAGAGAATAATGAAATAAAAGAAATCCGCGATGAAGTAGAAAAATCTGTCTCGGTCTACAGGATGCAGAGTCTGGAACAATCACTGATAGCACTTATTGCAAACCGCAAAATAACCCATCAAGATGCTCTCAACTTAACTCTTTTACCTGGAGAAATCAAACTTCAGATGGATAAGCTGGGCATTAATGAAAAGGGAGAATTTTTGGAAAGAGGAGTAATTAAAGATGAAGGAATCGTCTTCTGATTTTTCTATAGTAAAAAACTATATTGAATTAAAAGCAAAATATGACCTTGAAATTAAAAATTTTAATGACAAAATTAAAGCACTGGAAGAGCAGGCTAAAAAAAATTCGGCCGGTTTAGAAAGCGAGCTGAAAAAAAGAGCAGAACATACCAACACACTCGAAAAAAAGATTCAAGAACTAACCCAAGTGCTGACAGAAAAAGATGAAAAATTAAAAACGCTTGGGCTGCAGCTTCACAAACTCAAAAGAGAATCGTCCGAAAACCAGGCACCGCCCACTGAAGCAGCAGAGGGGGCCAAAAAAAGTAAATTCGGCCTTTTCAAATAGTAAGCGCCTACAGCATTGCCCTTTTTGCTATAGCCCTTGAGCATTGCCCAGGCAGATGCTCTTACCACATCAGCCTGGGCAGTTTCAACGGTAAGGCCACACTTTTTTGCCAACTGCTCTAAAAGGTGAAAGAAGTATAGAAGCTTTTTGCCGTTCTCTTTTACTGCCTGACATGTAAAAATATATAAACCCCCAGAGCCCCAAAGGCCCCGTTTGCGATCCAGGCAGCCATAAAAGGCGGGATGGAACCTCCTTTTCCCAGAGATAAGCAAAATGCAAAAAAGGTCCAATATAGAAATCCCGTTGCTATGCTTATGGCAATGCCTAAGGCCATACCACCGCTTCTTCCAATCCAGAGTGCAAAAGGGATCCCCAGCAAGGCCATTATAACATTTATAAACGAATAAGATATCTTGGCGTGCATATCTACAACATAGGGTGCTGAAGGAAAGCCTTCTCTTCTTATTTTTTTTATAAAACCCCGCAATTCCGAAATACTCATCTCATCACCTTCTTTGCGGGACATTTTAAAATCTTCCGGGGTTTTGTTTATTGAAATCTTTTTTGTTGTAAAGGTGTTCAGCGTCATCTCTCCGTTCGGCAGAAACTCTCGCACAGTACCTTCTTGCAGCTGCCACATATCATTGACCCATACCGCAGCTTGAGCATCAATTCTCTTGGAAAGGAAAATTCCCGGTCCAAAATAGAGAATAGCGATTTTTTGCAGCCTGTTTTTCTCGGGATCAAAGAATTCTATATTATAAACTGCATCGTCACTTCGGTACCAAAAATGGGGTCTTTTTAAAAGTCGGGATCGCTGCCGGCCTTTTATGTGAACATTTTTAATCTCTTTAAACTGGGTATTCGTATAAGGAAGAACATATTCCTGAAGCCAGATAGAGAAAAAACACAGGCCGATAGAAATTACCATAAAAATCTGCAGCACACGAAAAAGACTTATTCCATGAGCCTTAAGGGCCGTGATTTCATTGTGTCGTACAAAAAGCCCTATAGTAATAAAGGTTGAAAGAAGTACGCCTAAAGGGCATACCTGAAAAACAATCATGGGAATCCCACACAGACAGTACATTATAATGAGCGACAAGGGCACTTGCCGCTTGAGTATATCGTCCATGCGGTCAAACAGGTCAACCATGATGTACAGCGCGATAAACGTGGCCATACAGAGCATGAAGATTTTTAAAAATTCTCTGATAAAATATCGATTAATAATAAGCACTGCTGCTATTCCTCAAACAACTGATTTGTTTAACTGAATCACCCCTTGGAAGAACAGACGTGGTACAGCTTCACCATTTATTGTATCAGTTCAACCGCTGGAAACCGTCGGTTCGAGCAGCAAGGGCGGTGCGAACAATTGCCTATCTATAAAGACGGTCATTCAAGCGAGCACATAGCCCGCAGCAAACGAACCGACGGTTTCCAGCTTGGGTAAGGCACAAAATTCAAATGTGACGCTGGCCTAGCGTGGGTTCTTCTTTCTTCCCTGATATTTTTCAATCCACTGTAAAAACGGAGCTGCAAATCCGGTCTTTACCGTCAGCAAAGGTATTGTTTCTTCCTGAGCAGCTTTCCGGAAAAGATATATTCCCAGCGAACCCAACAATACATTGGGCAGCCAGATTCCCATGAATGCAAAAAGGTAGCCGCTTTTTGCCATATTCTCGCCAATATTGAGTAACAGATAATAGATAAAAACAATAACAATACTCAGTACGAAACCATAAGAACGTCCGCCCCTTCGCCAGTAAACCCCTAGAGGAATACCTAAAAGCCCAAACACCAGACAGGCAAAAGGAAACGCAAACCTTTTATTGATTTCAACATGTATTCTGGTTGTAGATTTATCAATCTTTCTTCTCTCGTCCGCCAGAGCGAACAGAGCCTTTAAGCCTAATTCTTTTTTCTTCAGTTTCCTCTCTTCCTCAGCACCTTCCGGCCGTATGTTCATCTCATACGTATCAAATAATGCATAGTGATAGGACATTGATTTGCGGTTTAAACGATGAATGCTGCCATTGGCAAGGCTGAATAATATATTCATGCCTTGTGGTTCAGATAAAATCCGGGCGTGTTCTGCAATTATCAGGGTTGGCGCCTCTGGATCTCTTTTGTCTGAAACAAGGATACCCTTTATTTTTTTCTCTTTCCTGTCAAACTTATTGCTATAAATTACCAGCCCCTCAAAGGCATCATTGAAAACGCCTTCCTCAAGGTTTGCTTCCGTGTAGGTCCGGGCAAGTTTGGTAAGGGTATCCCGAAAAGCATGATTGCCTTTAGGCAGTAAAAACAGGGTAAAAACATTAGTGAGGACAAAACCGAACAGACAAAGCACCGCAAACGGCGGAAGTATCTGGTAAAGACTTATGCCGGAGGCTTTCATTGCGACAATTTCTGAATCTGATGAAAATTTACCCAGAACAATCAGAATCGCAAGAAGAATAGACATGGGTACGGTCAAAACCAGCAGGGACGGCAGGATAAAAACGATAAGCGTGCTGACTTCAAAAAGGCCGATTCCCTTATTGATAACCATATCCATCAACCGGAGGATCTGGTTCATGAGCAGCACAAACGTAAAAATTAAAAGCCCCAAACAAAAGGGGCTTAGTAGTTCTTTAAAAACATACCAGAAAAAAATTTTTCTTTTAATCACGATCTTAGGTTATCTCGCGTTTCAAATCCCTGGCCATAAGGTCCTTTACAGCCTGCCGGGGCAGTTTGTTTTCAAATAGCACTTTATAAATCTCATGAACTATCGGCATATCAATAGCATATTGTACTGAAAGAGAAAAAGCTGATTTGGTCGTATAGACTCCCTCGGCAACCATTTTCAGCTTGCTCAGGATTTCATCAACCCGCTGGCCTTTGCCAATTCTCAATCCGACACCGTAATTTCTGCTTAAGGTGCTTGTACAGGTCAACACTAAATCCCCTATTCCTGAAAGACCTCCAAACGTGCGTGGGTCGGCTCCCCAAAAGGTTCCCAGCCGTATAATTTCGGCCAGTCCACGGGTAATAAGTGCTGCCCTGGTATTGTGACCATAGCCTAATCCCTCGGAAATACCAGCTGCAATTGCAATAACATTTTTAAGCGCACCGCCCAGCTCTACACCCAGGATATCCTGACTCGAATAGATTCTGAAAAAGGGCGTGGCCATAACCTGCTGCACAACTGCAGCACTCTCTTCATCTCTTGAGGCCACCACAACCGCAGTGGGCATCTTCCGGCTTACTTCTGCTGCAAAACTCGGCCCCGAAAGAACAGAAAATTTATGCTGCGCAAGGCTGTGTCCGTGTTCTTCTGCAATCTGTGAAATAGATTTCAGGGTGTTTGTCTCAATGCCTTTTGATGCGCAGACATGGATTGCTTCCCGAAGACTGTAGGGTAATCCCCGGCTAAAAAGCTCACCAAAAACCTTTACAGGGGTAACCCAGAGAACAATCTGTTTGTTGCTGACAACTGCTTTTAAACTGTTGGTGAACGAAAGCCCTTGGTCAAGTTCAATATCCGGCAGATACCACGTATTACATCTGCCCGAGGTAAGAATCTCCAAAAGCTCTGGTTCATATACCCATAGAGTTACGTTAAATCCTTTTTCTGCAAGCATATGGGCCAGGGTGGTTCCCCAGCTGCCCGCACCAACAACACCGATTCTGTAATCAAGTAATTCATTCATAAGAAAAAAACCATAGTCTCTAAAAGGCTGTTAGGTATCGGCAAGCCGCGTAATCCCCACAACCTTCTCGTCCGGCTCTACGCTGATGAGCCGGACACCTTTTGTATTCCTGCCGATAACGGAAATGTTATGAACAGAAATGCGAATAATTTTGCCTTTGCTCGTTATCATCATAAGATTATCTTCTTCAGTTACCTGCTTGATACCGATAACATTTCCGTTTCGATCATCTGTCTTGATCGTTATAATTCCTTTGCCCCCGCGGCTTTGCCGCCGGTACTCAGCAACATTGCTTCTTTTTCCATAGCCCCTTTCACAAATTGTCAGAAGCGTCGCATCTCCGCGCAAAACCTCCATGTCTACGACCTCATCGTCTTTGTCAAGGGATATCCCGCGAACCCCACGGGAAACCCGACCCATGGACCGCACGTCCTGCTCGCTGAACCGAATTGCCATACCTTTTTTGGTCCCCAGAAATATTTCTTTGTTCCCGTCCGTACTGTCAACCCCAATGAGTGTATCGTTTTGATCAATTGTTATCGCGGCAATACCGTTTGCCCGGGGACGGCTGAAGGCCTGCAAACTGGTTTTCTTTATATAGCCGTGCTGGGTTGCCATAACGATGTAGCCTTCCTCATTAAAGTTACTTACCGGAAGGACTGCTGAAATATTTTCCCTCGAAGAGAGATTAAGCAGATTAACAATTGCCTTGCCCCTGGCGGCTCTGCCGGCCTGGGGTATTTCAAAAGTCTTTATCCAGTAAACCTTTCCCTGGTCGGTAAAAACCAGAATATAGGCATGGGTTGAGGCCACAAACAGGTTTTCAACAAAATCTTCTTCCTTGGTAGTCATGCCGGTAACTCCCTTGCCGCCTCGCTGCTGGGTGCGATAAAGGGTTACCGGATTGCGTTTTATATAACCGCTGTTTGATACGGTTATTACCATCTGCTCCTCTGCGATCATGTCTTCAATCTGGATGTCTTCTGACTGGGGAATGATTTCGGTCTTGCGGGGATCACTGAATTTCGTTTTTATTTCTTGCAGTTCTTCAATGATGATCTCCAGCACCAGCCGCTCATTTTCAAGGATCTGTTTGAATTTTTCAATCTGTTTTATTGTTGCAAGATAGTCTGTATTAATTTTTTCCCTTTCAAGTCCGGTCAACCTTTGCAAACGCATTTCAAGAATAGCCTGGGCCTGAATCTCCGTCAGTTTAAACTTTCGGATAAGATTGTCCTTGGCTTCTACCGGCGAGGCGGAGCTCTTAATAAGCGCGATGATGGCATCAAGATGATCAAGCGCCACCTTCAACCCTTCCAGAATATGGGCCCGGTGCTCTGCTTTTTGCAAATCAAATCTGGTCCTGCGGATAATAATCTCTTTGCGGAAAGAAATAAAATGGTGCAGGATTTCCTTGAGGTTGAGAACTTGCGGTATGCCATCTACAATTGCAAGAAAGATAATACCAAAAGCCAGCTGCATCTGGGTGTACTTATAGAGGTTATTCAGAATGACTTTGCCAATTGCATCCTTTTTCAAGTCAATAACAACCCTGACCCCCTCCCGGTCTGATTCGTCCCGGACATCTGATACGCCTTCGATCTTTTTGCTTTGAACAAGTTCGGCTATCTTTTCAATCAGACGGGCCTTGTTTACCTGGTAAGGAATCTCTGAAATGATAATGCTCTCTCGATCCCCTTTCTTTTTTTCTATAAAAGCCCGGGCCCGCAGCTGCAGAATACCCCGCCCCGTTTTATAGGCCGAAAGAATACCTTCCTTTCCACAAATAAAGCCCCCTGTTGGAAAATCAGGTCCCGGTATAATCTCCAACAGCCGGTTTAAATCTGTTTGAGGATTTTTAATAACCTCAATAAGTCCATCTACGAGTTCCCCCAGATTGTGGGGCGGGACATTGGTGGCCATGCCGACCGCAATTCCCGAGGATCCGTTCAGGAGAAGATTAGGCACTCTTGTAGGCAGTACCGCAGGTTCTTCAAGGGTCCCATCATAATTAGGGCTGAAATCAACGGTATCCTTGTCAAGGTCGGCAAGCAGCTCAGCACAAATCCGGGTCATTTTAACCTCGGTATATCGCATTGCTGCGGGAGGATCACCGTCCAGTGATCCAAAATTGCCCTGCCCGTCTACAAGGGGACTGCGCATTGAAAAATCCTGAGCCATTCTCACAATAGTATCATATACTGCGGTGTCGCCATGGGGATGGTATTTACCGATGACATCTCCGACAACCCGGGCAGATTTTTTAAAGGCCTTGTTGTGTTGGAGCCCCATGTCGTTCATGGCATACAGTATTCTGCGATGCACCGGTTTTAAGCCATCGCGGATATCAGGCAGGGCTCTGCCGATGATGACACTCATAGCATAGTCCATATAGGACTTTTTCATTTCATCTTCAATATTAACCTGAATGTCTTGCGCTCGTATTGATGTGTCCATTAAACGTATCTACGCTCCTTAACGTTATATATCAAGGTTGGTTACCTGGAGGGCATTTGTTGAAATAAACTCTCTTCGGGGTTCTACCTGATCTCCCATAAGAATAGTGAAAACCTCCTCAGCGGCCACACCGTCTTCTATTTTCACCTGCAGCATTCTTCTGTTAACAGGATCCATGGTTGTTTCCCAAAGCTGTTCCGGATTCATTTCACCAAGGCCTTTATATCGTTGAATCTCCTGAGATTTCCTGCCGCGATCAAGGATATAGGACAAAACCGCTGAAAGGGTTCTGAGTTCTTTCTGTTTACCGTCATCATCTACAATAAACGGGGGCTCTCCAATGTTTTTTAGGGTAGATGCAATTTTTTTAAGCTCCACCATGTCCGGTGAAATAAGCAGTTCAAAGTCAATTACCATCCTTTTAACCGTTCCATTTGCCTTGGTTGTACACTTAAGAGAATAACAGTTATGCTCGGTGTCCTCTTCAAGCTCAAAGTGTGCCGGTGTTATATAATCATAAAAAAAGCTGGCATGTTTTTTTAAGGAAGTCAGAAGCTGTTTGAGTTCATCCTTTTTTCGCAAGGTATCCTTACTGAAAGCCCCTTCTATTGCAAGGGCGCTAAGAATATTTTTATCGAGATTTTTTTTCTCCAGCTTTGCCAGGTTTTTTTCAAAAAGGATTGCCCTTTTTGTAAGCTGAAGCAACCTCTGCCCGGAAAAAGAACCGTTCCCCTCTTTGGCAAAAACTTTCAGGCCGTCAATACCGCTTTCCAGTAAATAGTTTTCTAAAGCAATTTCATCATCAACATATCTGGCCTTCTGTTTGCCTCTTTTAATTCTAAAAAGGGGCGGCTGGGCAATAAAAAGATGGCCCTGCTCTATTACTGCCGGCATCTGTCTGTAGAAAAAAGTAAGCAGCAGTGTTCTGATGTGTGAGCCGTCAACATCTGCATCCGTCATGATTATTATGCGATGATACCTCAATTTACTGATATCAAAATCATCCCTGCCGATACCGGTCCCCAAGGCTGTAATAATAGTTTTTATCTCCTCATTCTGAAGCATTTTATCATAACGGGCCTTTTCAACGTTTAAGATTTTGCCTTTCAGGGGAAGGATTGCCTGATTTTTTCTGTCTCGCCCCTGTTTGGCAGAACCGCCGGCCGAATCTCCCTCAACAAGATACAGCTCTGCATAGGCAGGATCTTTTTCCTGACAGTCGGCAAGCTTTCCTGGCAGAAAGCCACTGTCAAGGGCTGATTTTCTCCTGGTCAAATCTTTCGCCCGTCGGGCAGCCTCACGCGCCCGGGAGGCGTCCATGGCCTTTCCTAGAATTTTATTGGCTACCGGGGGGTGTTCTTCAAAAAACGTGCTCAGTTTTTCATTTACCAGGCTCTCAACGATACCCTTCACTTCACTGTTCCCGAGCTTTGTCTTTGTCTGTCCCTCAAACTGGGGATTTGCAATTTTAATACTTATCACACAGGCCAGGCCTTCGCGAATATCATCTCCATCAAGGGTTCCTTTAAATGTTTTGCTGATTTTGGCATTTTGCATATAGCTGTTTACTGTTCGGGTCAGGGCTGATTTAAAACCCACAAGATGGGTTCCGCCTTCCTGAGTATTGATATTGTTGGCAAAGGTATAGAGATTTTCTGAATATCCGTCATTATGTTGAAAAGAGATTTCCACAATTATGGTATCTTTTTCGCCTTCTATATATATTGGCTTAGGGTACAAAGAGTTTTTATTTTTGTTGAGATATTCAACAAAAGAATTTATGCCGCCTTTATAAGAAAACTCGTTCTTTTTTTCGGTACGCTCATCTTCAATGGTTATTGTCAGACCCTTATTAAGAAAGGCAATCTCTCTAAGCCTGTTTGACAGCACATCAAAACTGAAGTTACTTGCTTCAAAGATTTCTGAATCAGGTTTGAAAACCACCTTGGTTCCCGTTTTTCTGGTATTGCCGATAACTTCAAAGGGGCCTTTAGGGATACCCCGTTCATAGGCCTGATAGTAGACCTTTTTGTCGCGCCAAACCTCCAGTTCTAGATGTTCAGACAGGCCATTAACCACCGAAACACCCACGCCATGCAGACCTCCCGAGACCTTATAGGCGGTATGATCAAATTTCCCGCCGGCATGCAGTGTTGTCAGTACCACCTCAGCAGCAGGTTTTTTCTCTGTGGGGTGCATATCAACAGGAATACCCCTGCCGTTGTCAACAACAGAGACGCTCCCGTCAAGGTGGATTACCACGTCTATCTTATCACAGTAGCCCGCCATAGCCTCATCAATACTGTTATCTACAACTTCATATACCAAGTGATGCAATCCCTTGACATCCGTGCTGCCGATATACATTGCCGGTCGTTTCCTGACTGCTTCCAGCCCCTCCAGTACCTTTATGCTATCAGCAGTATATTCTTCAGTCTCTGCTGAATTTTTCTGTGTTTCGGTCATTCACTTACCCTCGCAGTAAAGTATAAATTCTCTCAAACTCTTCATCTGAGTAAAATTCGATAACAACCTTACCCTTCTTGCCCTTTTTATCTATATTAACCTTTGTGGCAAATCTTTTTTGCAATTCATCTTGTACATAAGAATACTTATTTTCTTGTGGTTTTGGTTTTTGGTTGTTTCGTTTATTGTTGTTTTTTAATGATAATACTATTTTCTCTGTCTGGCGTACCGAAAGCCCTCGCGTGATTACTTTTCGGTGTACGGCCTCTTGGGCGGCCTCTGTTTCAAGCCCAAGATAGGCACGGGCATGTCCCATGCTAATGCTATCCTGGAGAAGATCCTCCTTAATGGTTCCGCTCAGTTTTAACAACCTGAGGGCATTGGTTACCGCAGATCTGCTTTTCCCCACCCTGCGCGAAACATCTTCCTGAGTATAGTAAAAACGGTCGATAAGGCTTTGATAGGCTTCCGCTTCTTCAATTACATTAAGATCTTCCCGCTGTATGTTTTCAATCAGGGCCAACTCCTGTCTGGTTTTTTCATCAACTTTTTTTATAATAATCGGAACCACCGAAAGGCCAGCTTTGTACGCCGCCCGCAGCCTGCGTTCTCCGGCAATCAACTCATACCCGGTGTCATCCTGTTTGACTAATAAAGGCATTAAAATTCCTTGTTCTTTTATAGAGGACGCAAGTTCTGTGAGTTGCTCATCAGAAAATTTCTTGCGGGGTTGAAAAGGGTTCGTTTTTATCTCATCAATGCGTACCTGAACAATTTCATCTGATCTTTCAAGAATTTCCTCACCGATCTCAGGAATTAAAGCTCCGATGCCCTTTCCCAGGCCTTTTTTCTTCGACATTACTGATCCTCTTTGCTGGTTAGTATTTCTTGGGCAAGGTTGCAGTAACTTTGGGCTCCAACCGAGTGTTTGTCATAGAAAAAAATGGGTTTTCCATGGCTGGGGCATTCTGCCAGGCGAACATTTCTCGGTATGATAATGTTAAAAACCCTTGTGGAGAAATGTTTGACTATCTCTTCTGCTACCTGGTGGGAAAGTTTGTTTCTTTTATCAAACATGGTAAGCAGGATGCCTTCCAAAACCAGGTGCGGGTTAAGTCTTGTCTTGACAAGTTTTATGGTTTTTAAAAGCTGACTTAATCCCTCCAGGGCATAATACTCGCACTGCAAAGGAATAAGAACAGAATCTGCAGCCACGAGAGCATTTATGGTCAGAAGACCCAAAGACGGTGGACAATCAATAAGAATATATTCAAAGCGTTGCGCTATTTGTTCCAGACTTCTGCGGAGTCGATATTCCCGATGCGGCAGATTGACCAGCTCTATTTCTGCACCGGTTAAGTCTATGGTTGAAGCAATAAAACTCAGGTTGGGAATTTGCGTTTGCTGCACTATTGTTTCAACATTCCGTTCCAGGACTATTGCCTGATAAATACTTAAAGAATTATCTTGATTGATGCCGATACCGCTGCCGGCATTTCCCTGGGGATCAATATCTATGATAAGTGTTTTTCTGTTCTGCAGGGCGATAGATGTTCCCAGATTTATAGCTGTTGTCGTTTTTCCAACTCCGCCTTTCTGGTTAGCTATACAGATTGTTTTGCTCATTAAATTTTTATAGTAAAATTAAGGACATATATAATACTGTACGGGTATAAGCACATACACGGGCAAGCCAAACCCGCACAGCATTAAATTTTAGAATTTATATCACAAAAAATCTGTTTTTTAAAGAAAAAACTGTTGGTTAGATTGTTTTTTTCAAATGTTTCACGTGAAACATTTCTGCATAATAATTAAGGTTCTGAGACCTTTCTGAAAGGGTAAAACATATGTTTTTTTAGTAAAAGAACCTATCTGTTTTTCCTTAAAATTGTTAAAGAGTTTCTCCCTGTCCAGGTTTTTGCCCTTCATTGCAAGGGCCCGTCCACCTTTTTTTAATAAAGGTCTGGCGTGCTCCCAAAAAGTTTGCACGTCAGCAAAGGCCCTGCTCACCGCACAATCAAAATATTCCTTTTGTTTAAACTCCTCGCTTCTTCCGTTAAAAACCTCGACCCCTGACAAACCCATTTTTCGTAGTATATGTCTCATGAAATTTGCTTTCTTTCTTTTTGATTCAATTAATACTACAAAAAGTTCAGGTTTTGCTATCTTTAGAGGTATTCCGGGAAACCCGCCACCCGAACCTATATCGGCAAGTTTACCGCAAAGCTCTCCCAGGTTAACCAGTACAAGGGAATCAATAAAATGTTTTATTATAATCTCATCAGTCTCGGTGATTGCCGTAATATTGATTTTTTTGTTCCAGTGCTGCAATTCCGTAAGGTAGCCGTCGAAAAGCAGTAACTGCTTATTGTTAAGCGCTATGTTAAGCTCGGCAGCCTCTTTTTTCAGCAGATTTATTGCTGCTTTGTTTTCCGGTTCCATAGCTCGCACGCATAATCGTTTAGTTTATTGTACTGTATAATACAGTAGATATGCGTGGTCAAGCAAGAAAAGCTCCGGTTTTTACCGAGTTGTCGTTCAAATTATATTGAAAAAACGTATTGTATGTGCCGGAAAGACAGTGCTTGTAGAAGATTATTTATTTTTTATAACAATTTAATCTTTTTTTGTTTTATTTTTTATTTTTTTTTAATATTTATACCATTATTAACAAAAAAGGCTCTCAGATTGTTTTCTGTGAGCCTTTTATTGTTCGGTTTTTTTATGTCTGGTTTTTTCCTTTACTTATTCCTGTTGCGAAGCTCGGCAGCCTTTTCTTTTATGCTGGCTAACGCCTGTTTCATTTCGCTCCAGCCGTACCAGAAAGTATAATCCGGATTAGCATGAAAAGCGCCCATAAAAGCTCTCATGCGGTACTTTAAAAACATAACAAAAAGCTTTTGCTCCAGTTCTGTCGGGGCATCACGAAAGGTTAACAGGTCCGGAAAATTATACGAATAATTATCCGGTTTTTTCAGCAGACCATCTTTATACAATCCTGCTACTATGCGGATGGCTTCCGCCATCAACCGGTCGGTCTCCCGGATCATCTGGTCACCTTTCATAAGCTCTACCTTGGCAAATGTTTCCGAATGACATTCTCCGCATGTTTTTATCATCTTATCTCGCTCCCACTGCCACTCTTCCTCTGTAAGGCGGGCGAGCTTGGCGTTCTTAACCAGATCAAGCCGGGCAGTTGGCTTGCCGGCAGGGTCCAGCACACCAAGAGCCTGCAGTATCGTGGTCCTGTCGGCGGCCCATTGCTTGTCCGCAGGCATCGGCAAACGCACGGCAAGAAACCCCCAGGCAGTGTTGACGGCATGGTCACCGTCTTTCATATGGCACGTCTGACAGGTGGGTGCCGGGGTGTTTTCCGGCAACACACCCTGCTGCTTAAGCAAATAGCGCACGCCATGCTTTGAAGATGAATACATTTCCCACTGCGGATGGTCAAAACCCATGTGACAGGTTTGACAGGCCTGCGGTTGACGGGCCTCTTTAACAGAAAAAGTATGGCGTGTATGGCAAGCATCACAGGCGGCTACACCAAAACCTCCACCGCTTTTTTTCAAGGTGTCGATTTCCTGGGCGGTTTTTAGTCCAATCTTGTGGCACCCTCCGCAGCCTTTCATGCCCTGCGTTAAGGCCATTGGTTGCCAATGAACGGTAGGCAGGGCATTCATGGCAGCCCAGGCAATGGAATGCTTGCCGGCCTTATACTGGGCAACCTGGTCTTCGTGACAGGTGTTGCACGTTTCAGGCGTCGGTATCAAAACTTTTTCAACATCATCTTTCGACAGGTGCTCATCTCCATGGCAGCTCTCACAAAAAACCTCATTTTGGCTGTGGGTACTTATCTGCCAATCGATAACAATGTTGGGTGTTTCTTTCTTGTGACATTCAACACAGTCCTGGGCCAAAGCAGCTCCCGCAACCAGAACAACCATTAAAAAGACTACGCCTGCACATGTTTTTTTTTGCATGTATGCTCCTCCTCTCTTGTGTTTTGTGTGATAAAAAAACCCTGTTAAGTAAAAGTCTGTGGTATGGGTAATATGTAACTAAGGATTTTCACTGTGTCAAGGGGTTTAAAAAAAATTGTTTGTTTATGAAGCTGTTTGGAAAAAAAACAAAATGTGTTATAAAACAGGTAAACTTCCTTTTTTACATAAACAACCTTAACAGACCTTAAAAAAGAGATTTACCGCTGTGAAAACGTTGTCTGAAAAAGAGATTAAAGAGTTGATGGAAGATATAATATGGGGAACCTTGATTGCTATAGATAAAGGGCAGCCTTATGCCATTGAAACTTCTTTTGCTACTGATAATAACTACCTGTATACCGGATCCAAGTTCGGTGGCCGTATGAACAGGTGCATAGCAAAAAATCCGGCTGTATCCTTTAAGATATGTGACAGCACCAAGGATGCGAAAATGTTCCGGGCGGCAATAATTGAATCAGAAGCCACAATCCTTACCGAGCGGGATGCAGTGTTGCACTGCCTGCGAGCAATTTATCAGAAACTAGGCCTGCCGGCATCACGAATAGAAGCACGGGCCGACCGCAATATTGCTAAAAAAGATTCCCTCAGCCTGTATCGCATTCCCTTAAAAAATCTGGGCGGTGTGGCTTCCGGGCGTTAATAGAATATGTTTAATCTCAAGACCTGCTTTCGCGGCAATGTCCCCGCGGCAGAAGACACTATACAACACACCGCAAACCGTCCTGAAAGCGGAAAACTATGCGTGTTTTGGCCCTGTCGGACATCCATGTTGACTATCAAGAAAACTATGTATGGGTTCAAAAACTCTCATCGGCTGACTACACTAATGATGTACTCCTTCTGGCCGGGGATGTATGTCATGATCCTGACCGGTTTAAGGCCGTCCTGGCAATGCTCAGGAAAAAATTCTTCATGGTTTTTTTTATCCCGGGCAATCACGATGTGTGGCTTCATAACAAAGACCGTTTTGACTCCCTAAGCAAATACCATCACATCCTCAACATGTGTGCCTCCCTTGATATACTAACACAGCCGGCAAAGGCTGACGGGTGCGGTGCCGGCCGGGGTGTGTGGATTGTACCGCTGCATGGCTGGTATGTAAAACCTGAAGAAGGCCAAAGCAGTCTTTTTTTTCCCAAAAAAGAAGAAGACCGAACCCTACAAATGTGGGTAGATAACCGGGCGGTCAAATGGCCGCTGTTTCCCGGGGGTGCCTCCGCTGCTGAGCATCTTCTCAACATGAATAGGCCCTGTCTTGGTCGACACTATGATGCGCCGGTTATAACGTTCAGCCATTTTTTACCGCGCCGGGAGCTTATATTTATGACGGCAGAGGAACGCAAACGCGCTCGTTTTCCTCTTGTAGACCCGCAACCTCGTTTTAATTTCAGCCGGGTGGCGGGCTGCAGCGGGCTGGACGATCAGATCAGAAAGATTGGATCAGCCGTTCACGTATACGGTCACCAGCATCGCAATCGCCACCGGGTTATTGACGGCGTTCATTACATCTCACACTGTCTGGGATATCCTCGCGAAAGGGCCGCAGGTCGAATTGCTGATGTAGCAGCCGGTCCCCGCCTGATATTGGCTGTGCAGAATGATCAGCCGGTCTAAACACATTAGGATCGCAAGGTTGCAACCAGACGTAGCGGCTTAATGAGCAAATCCAGCGCTGCCGTTATGTTCTGAGTAACCACATCCGCAGTCAATAGGGTCTCAATCGCAGCACCTTCTTCCTGGAGCACAGCAATCCCCAGGGCTGCTTCCTTAAGCATGCGCCGGTCATTGCGTCCATTTCCTATGGAAACAGTTTTCTCCGGGCCTAGTTTTTTAATATACTCCAGCTTAGCAAGCTCCTGCCCCGCTGTTGCAAGCACTGCGAGCTTCCAGGCCGTTCCGGCAATACCGGCTCTGACTTGACCAAAGGTATCTGCAGTTAGCACATGTATTTCCATCTGCGTTGATAATTCATCCAGGCGCGGTTTAACCCCGTCAATCAGAAGCCCATCTGTTGCCATAGTACCATTATAGTCCAGAACAATATGTTCCAGCGCTAGCGTCTTGTAGCCCGGAATTGAAATTTCAAGCATTGTTGCTTAGCCTCCGAATGTTGTTGTTAACCGATACTCACACAGCCTTCTTGCTTTCCATGTTTTCCAACCGGTTCAATCTAAGCAATTAGCATTTTTATTGCTCTCATTTCTTTTGCCGGCAATACATCCCTCAAGACAGCACAGCCACAGCGGCTTCATAGTCCGGTTCCTGTGTAATCTCGGCAACCTGTTGCGCATAGACAATCTCGCCGTTTTCATCCACAATGACCACCGCCCTCGAGAGAAGGCCTGCCAGTGATCCGTCGCTTATACGTACCCCGTACTGCCTTCCGAAAGAACCATCTCGAAAATCAGAAACAGGAATAACATTCTTCAGCCCTTCTGCGCCGCAAAACCGCTTCTGGGCAAACGGAAGGTCCATTGACACACATAAAATTCTGGTGTTTGCAAGGCTGTTGGCTTTTTCGTTAAACCTGCGGACCGAAGTGGCGCAAACCGGCGTATCTATACTCGGAAAAATATTCAGTACAACCCGTGTGCCCTGTAATTCTTTCAGACTAATTTCGGTAAGGTCGGTCGTAATTAGGTTAAAATCAGGAGCAGGGTTTCCTGGCTGCGGTAAATCACCGCATGTGTTTATCGGCTCACCTTTTATTGTGATTTGTGCCATACAGTCTCTCCTTTCCATGAAATTTTTTTGTGCCTGATAAAAAATTATGATCAAATCTGTATACTATGTCATCTTGATACAGTATACAAGCAAAATGATGGAATCAGTCGTTGTACAGGCTTCCCGGTAGCTGCAGCGGTGCGAGCGATGGACGATATAGTACCTTCTGGATATGCCCGCGAGCACAGAGCCGCAGGCCGGCGAACCACATCTGCCTGCGCGGCCTCACCAGTGAGGCTACGCTTTTTTGCGAAAGGCTCTACGTTTTATCAGACATTTTTTTTGCATTCAGCTACTTTAGCCGGTTGCATAGAAACCCTTTGGCTGGAGTTCGTGTGTTTTTAGGTTTTTCTCGTTAACTAAAAAACTTCTTATCTCTAAGCAGAGATGACATTTAGAAACAAAGCTCTTTTGCGTTGTGAAACCATACCGGGATTGTGCAAAATCAAAAAAACCTTGAATACCCTCGGCAAACAGCGTGCATAAGATGGGATACCGCTCCGGGACAAGTTCGTTGCCGAGATCATTACTTTGTATTGCCAGCCCGGAACAGAACCCGGGAATATAGTTCCCATATAGGTCCAGGTGGAAGTGGTCTGTATTGACAAGTTCAACACATCCGCCAGAAGCTTCAGCCATAATGGCTTCGGGATCTTTTTTTTGCAAAGACTTTTCAAAAAGCTTTACGGCGCGTCCACCAAGATGAACCCAATACCGGGAGCGAATGCTACTGAGATATTCTTGGCCGAATTTTTTTTCATACTCAGAAAGGCCGTGGGTTGCAATTTCATCAAATGATTCAATATCTTTATAAAAGTCAAGCATCCAGGGAAAGATTGATATCCCGAGCTCTTCACAGGTCTTAATAACCCCTTTGACTTTCCAGAAAGCAATATGCTCATTATGAAAAGGACTGATTGATATTAAAAGCGTGGTAAGTCCGCTTTGTTTTAAGCTTTCCAGTATTTTTCGGGCGCTGTTTGGTGCAGTATACCATGAGGAATTTGTTTCAACATATTCGATTCTAATATTTTCTTGTCGCGCTATTTCAAGAACGGTTTTCAATCCGGAAATATTCAAAAAAGGTTCTCCACCGCCGATATGAATAGAAGGACATCTGAGTGTTCTTATCTTTTTATAACTTTCCCGTATTGTTTCTTCTTCTATATAGTCTTGCTCTCTGTGCGGCCCACAGTTATACAGGCAGTGTCTGCACAAGGAAGTACAATCATAGTTTGTTATAAGTCCACCAGAAAGCAGGTTTTCTATATGGAAGCCGCTCGGCATAATTAAAAAACCTTTCCACACTTTTTACAGATGGTTTCTTTGGCACTGTTTTTTTTAAAACACTGAGGGCAAATCTTTATTGTCTCTTCTATTCTCGTTCTGAGTCCGGAAGCAAAGACGGTTAAACCAAAAAAACAGACCAAAATGCCGACCATCTTTGCCAGGAGGGCGCTGTTTTCTGCCAATTGAAAAAAGCTGGAACAGCGGGTAAGCACGAGGCCTACCGTACAGAGAAAAAGGCCGCAAAGTGTTCTTCTGTTTATCATCATCGCACCAATAAAAAACCCCGCGCTTTTATTGCGAGGGTTTTTGCTTTTTTATAGATTTTTTTTTACTGTCCTGGATGTGCGTACAACGAACCGGCTTTTTTATACAGTGAAATTTGATATCATAGTAATATAGCAGGCTGTAATTATCGCTGAGGTAATAACACCGGCTATACATGGTCCCATAGCATAGGGCATTATATAGGCATCGCTGTTGGCCTCATGAGCACATTTGTGGGCAACTTTTGCTGTTGTTGGAACACAGGAAACACCGGCAATCCCCAGCACAGGGTTTATTTTTCCTTTGCTGACGTTATAGGCGATAAGACCGCCTAGCAGTCCGCCAACCCCTGAGAGAAACAGAGCAACAAAACCAAGAAAAATAAGCTTGAACATCTTAGGATCAACCACTATATCAGCACTGAGAAGACAGCCGAGGGTAAAACCCAAAAAGAGGGTTGAGCCGCTCAGAATGACATTATCAGAAATATAGATATACCGGCTGATTTGTGATTCTCTTAAAATAACGCCCAAAAAAAAGCTGACAAACAGAGGTGATGCGACAGGAAACAACAAACACAACACTGTTCCAGTTACTATGCTAAATGCAATTTTTTCTCCGGAAGATACTTTCTTCACGGTAAAATCCGACATAGTTATGCCTTGCAACTGTTTTGGTATTATCAGCTTTATGAGAAAAGGATAGCCTGCATAAATAATGCTTAGATATATATAAGCGACAATAGTAATAGGAACAAAAAGATGCCTGGCAAGCTGTAAAGATGCAAAAAGTACCATGGGACCATCTGCTCCCCCTATAATTGATATTGAGGCCGATTCACTGGGGGTAAAACCCATACTAAGCGCAATAGGAAAAGTTAAAATAGTTCCCAGTTCTGCCGGTATAGCAAGTAACAGACTCATTTTCGGATTTGCAATAAAGAAATCAAGTTCTGTTATGGTCCCGATCCCAATAAAAACCAGACAGGCGATAAGGCCGTTTGAAAAAGTCAGTGCATATATGGGCTGCAGAAAATAAATCTGAAAGGCATCTATATGCTCTGCGGGTGTTTCTACCAGCGCATTTAAGAACATGGTTCCCAGTTTATCTGTATTGGGCATAAATAGAATACCGGCATTAACCATGGCTATTCCGATACCCATCGGTACCATAAGCAACGGATCCAGTATTTTTTTATGTCCCAGATAACAGAGAAAAAAACCTAAAAAAATAAGAAGGACCCTGGCAATTGCCATCTGGGGGTCCATTAAAAAAAATGATTCTATTCCTGGAAAGATACTAACAAACTCTTTTATTATTCCTTGCATTAACTACGTCTCTTACTATTTTTTTTTCCTATACTCTTTGTAATTATATTCACTAACCCTAATACTATTAATGTTATGAATGCAGCAATAACATATATATTTAATGAAAATATTAAGGCACTCCAAAATGTCTGCATTTTTGTGGACCTACTTAAAGATAATTAAGGCCTGTTCTTTTTTAACCGTATCCCCTTCTGATACAGGGATATCTGCCACGGCTCCTTCTTGATTTGAACGTATCTCCTGCTCCATTTTCATTGCTTCTAAAATGAGAACAACATCTCCTGATTTTACCTGTTGTCCTTTTGTAACACCTATTTTTATTACTTTTCCCGGCATAGGAGCTACAATAGCATTGCCTGTTGCTTGGTGTACTGGCTGTTGTACTGGAATTTGCTGTGTTTTTACTTTTTTTGGGGGAGTTTGCAGTTCGCCACCTATTTCTTCCACCTCTGCTTCAAAAATTTTTCCTTCAATTTTAATTTTAAATTTTCTTGTTGCCATACATCCTATCCTTTCTCCTTCTTACTGAACAAACTTCTCCTTATCATGCTTTCCTGTCTTCCTGATATTTTCCACATAGATTTTTCTTCTTCTTTCGCAGACAAAAATACTTTTTTTATCCTATATGGCGTCTCTTTCATTATTGCGGCAATTACTGCGGCAATTATATATTTTTCATATTCTTTTTCCTCTTTTTTATTCTGGTCCTTTCTTTCTTTTATTTCTTTCTTTTGTTCTCTTTCCTTTTTGGGTCTGCTTTTTATATAGCTATAAAATAAATAAAACAGAAAAATAAATAAAAATATTATGGTCATTTTTTCCATATATATAAAACCTTTTTTAGAACACCTCTTTCTTTTTATTATCAATCCATAATCATCGGCATTATTATATATTTCATTTCTTCTTTTCGGTTGAGTGCCCTAACAACAATTGGTTTGTTTTCTTCTTCAAGATTATATTCCAGAACAATATCATCATCAACAGCATTTAAAACATCTAACAGATACATACTGTTAATACAGAAAGATATTTCTTCTTTTATTTTTTCGCCTATAGCTATAATCTCTTTTACATTCCCCAGTTCACTGTCTTCTGTAAAAATCTCAAGATTTTGTTCTTTAAAAGAAAAAATAACTGGTCTGTTGTTTTCCTGTGAAATTATAGACATCCTTTTTAATGCCGGCTTAATTATTTTATTTTCTATTTTTACGTCTTCTTTTTTATATCCATCTCCGGGAATTATTACCTTATAATCCGGAAACTTCTTTTCCAAAAGACGAATAAACAGTTCTATCTCCCCAATTTTAATTACTATGCTGTTTTTATCTATTAGTACTGCGAGCTTTTTTTCCTCTTTCTTTTCTAATAATATCCTGTGTATCTCCAAGATTCCTTTGTAAGGAATTATAAACCCTTCTTCAAGGGGTGCTTCTTTGCCTATATCTTCATCTACTATGGAAAGTCTGTATCCATCAGTTGTTACAATTCTTGTAAATCTATTTTCCAGGTTTTCTATATATGCTCCACAAATATTTAGTTTTGTCTCATCTTTTGAGATTGAAAAAGAGGTTAAATCAAGCATATTAATCAATTTTTCTGTTTCCCATTCTATATATTCTTCCTGTTCTTCTTTAAAAAGTTGCGGAAAATCTTCCGGAGGAAGACCAATAATATTGAAATTAACATCTTTCCCGCAACATATCTTAATCCAGTAATTCTCTTTTTCTGTTAGACTTATTTCTTTTTCCGGCAGTTCTTTTACTATTTCGTAAAGTTTTCGTGCATTTACAGATATCTTTCCTTCTTCTACAACAGTTACATCAGAATAGGTTGCCTTCATACCAATCTGAAGGTTTGTTGCAGAAACCGATATGCCGTTTTTGGTAGCATCAATAAGAGCATTAGACGTTAGTGGTTTTATGCTGCTCTTTTCAACAATACCTTGAATCCGCGCAAGAGCAGTAAGCAATGTGTTTTTCTTTGATATTATCTTCATAGAAGCCTTCTTATTAAGAATAATTTATAAATAAAATATTGTAGTAATAAGGAGCAGGAAGTCCTGTGGATAATAAACGTAACGTTTTAGTTTTTTTTAAAAAAAAAGAATTGAAAAGATGTAGAAAAAGATGTTTAAAAAATTGTTAAATAATAAAAAAGTTTTTTTTTCCACAAGAAAAAAAGGTTACTATAATTTTTTTAAGAGTAAATCAACAGCATCTTTTGTTTTTTTGTCTTCCTTTATTAAGGTTTCAATTTTTTTTATTGAATATATTACCGTAGAGTGATCTCTTCCACCAAAGTATTGTCCAATTTCCGGAAAGGAAAGTTTTGTTAATTTGCGCATAAGATACATGGCAATTTGTCGGGGAAGCACAATAGAATTACTTTTCTTTTTACCTTTTAGATCAGAAAATTTTATATTAAAGTATTTTGAAACAGTTTTTTGTATTTCTTCAGGGGCTGTTTCTTTTTCATCAAATTTAATGAAATCTTTGAGAACATCTTTGGTAAAGTCCAGTGTAATATCACAGCCATAAAGGGAAGAATATGCTGAAAGACGTGTAAGAAGTCCTTCTAATTCACGAATGTTTGATTTTACACTATTTGAAAGCAAAAAAGCAACATCATTTGGGAGGTTTATTTTGTTTACTTGGGCCTTTTTCTTAAGGATAGCAACCTTTGTTTCTGTTTCAGGAATTTGAATATCGGCAAGAAGACCCCATTCAAAGCGAGACCGCAACCGCTCTTCAAGGTCTTTAATTTCCTTTGGTGGTTTATCACTTGTTAAAACAATCTGTTTTTTTATTTCAAAAAGGGTATTAAACGTGTGAAAAAATTCTTCCTGTGTTCTTTCCTTGCCAGCAATAAACTGAATATCATCCAGCAGGAGGATATCAATAGTTCTGTATTTTTTTCTAAAGGATGACATCCTTTCATATCGAATAGAATTAATAAGCTCATTGGTAAATTGTTCAGAGGTAACATAACAAACCTGTATATTTTTGTTTTCCCTAAGACCTTGATGGACGATCGCATGTAAAAGATGAGTTTTTCCTAAACCGACGCCACCATAAATAAAAAGAGGATTATAGGTGCCGCCGACATTGTTGGCTACAGCCAAACAAGCCGCATGAGCAAATTGGTTGCTGTATCCGACAATAAAATTTTCAAAAGTATAAGAAGAATTTATATTTTTAGGAATAGTGTGGGCTTTTTTCTCGGCCGGAAATATTATATTGCAGCTATCTTCTTTTTCAAATAAATCCTCGCGCACGGTGAAAAATATCTGAGGGGTTGTCTTTGTGACTTTAAAAAGAATATCTTTAATTAAGGTGCTATAGTTTTCTTTAAGCCAGTCGGCAAAAAATTGTTGAGGAACAGCAATGAAACATTTATCCCTAGAAAAAGATTCAAGGCGTAGAGGTTTAAACCACGTTTCAAAAATTTGAGAAGATGTTTTCTGTTCAATCAAAGAAATAAAATTGTTCCAAATATCTTCCACAAGACTTCCTATCTATATAGCCCAAGCGATAAGAATAAAAAAACAAAAAGTTTCTATAGCTGATTACCAAACTATTTGCAAGCGCTTTCCCCACGGATTACTTAAATTTTCTCATATTAAGATTTAAAAGAAGTCCGATTCCAAAAAGACAGGAAACCATGGAAGAGCCGCCATAGCTAACAAAGGGCAGTGTAACACCGACAACCGGGAAAAGCCCCAGGGTCATAAAAACATTTATTATAAAATGCCAGAAAAACAAAGAAGAAAGACCCACTGCGAGAAAAGCAGCAAAAAAGTTTTTAGAACTATAGGCAATACGCAGGCCGCGATATATTATAAAGAAAAAAAGCAGTAAAAGGAAAAAACATCCTATAAAGCCCCACTCTTCGGCCCAGACCGAAAAAACAAAATCAGTATGTTGTTCAGGTAAAAATCTTAATTGCGTCTGTGTTCCCAGTTTGTAACCCTTCCCCAGCAAGCTGCCCGAACCGACCGCAATCTTTGACTGAATTACCTGATACCCGGCATTTAACGGATCCAAGTCCGGATTAAGGAAAACAAGAATACGTTGCTTTTGATATTCTTTAAGAAAAAACCAGAAGCCGGGTAGCAGCACAGCACAAAAAACGAAGAATCGCAAAAAAGAAGTTCTATTTAAATTTAAAAAAAAGATCATGGAAAGAAAAATTAAAAAAATGATCCCGGCTGTACCAAGATCGGGCTGCAGATAAATAGGAATGAACGTACTTAAAAGAATAATAAAAGGCCAAAAAAGGTCCCTAATGGTATATGCTCGTGGAGACATGTTTTCTGAAAAGAATTTTGATAAAGCTAGAATAAATGTGATTTTTGCAAATTCAGACGGTTGCAACGAAATTCCGGCAAGATAAATCCACCGTTGAGAACCGAATTTAGATTTTCCGTAAAAAAGAACAATCAATAAGAGAATAAGTGCAAAAGCGTGCAGATAATAGGAGTATCTGCAAATAGTGATATAGTTAATATTTATTATTATGAACAGGGCCGAAAGACCAATAAGAATCCAATAAATCTGTTTGAATGAGTAAAAAGAGGTTGCTTCACCGGAAGAGGAATAAATACTGTTGAGGTTTATTACCCCCAGAAAACAGAGTACTAATACTGAAACAAACAGAGCTATATCAAAATTCAATATCAATCTTCTATCAAACATGGTTACTTAATTTAGAGGGGACCCTTTTTCAGCCCTTGTTTGTATTTCATTAAGCGAGAAATAGGAACTAAGCATTTCCTTTGCAATGGGTGCTGCCACTTGACCCCCGCTGCCGCCATGTTCAACAAGAACACAGACGACTATCTCCGGCTTATCGGCCGGGGCCATAGAAACGAACCAGGCATGGTCTCGCAGATGTCTCGGGATATCCGTTTCGCTTTTAATACTTTTTTTACTGGCAACTTGAGAGGTTCCGGTTTTTCCAGCAACAATAATCCGGTCTGTTTTTGCCCGTGCCCCTGTCCCCTTGGGATCATTTACAACACCAGCAAGCGCATCTCTGATAAAAGCATGCGTTTGTTGAGAAATCCGACAGATGCGCAATGTTTCGGGAGAGTATCTTTCTTTAGTGTCTCTACAATCGACGTTCAGGACAAGACGGGGCTTAGGGATTTTCCCGTTGTTGGCTATTCCGCAAAAAAAACAAGCAAGTTGAATTGGGGTCGCAAGCAAAAAACCTTGGCCAATAGACATATTTAACGTTTCGCCTTTTTGCCAGGCAATGCCGTATTTTTCTTTTTTCCACTGCGGTGTGGGGACAAAACCCGGCTTTTCTCCTTCGAGCTCAAGGCCGGTCTTTTCACCAAAACCATACATGGTAGCATACCGAACCATATTATCCATCCCGACCTTTAGTGCTATATTATAGAAGTATGTATCACAGGACTCAACAATGGCATCACGCATATTCATCCAACCATGTCCGCCCCTTTTCCAGCAGTTAAAGGTACGCGCACCCAGAGTGTAATGGCCGGGACAGAAAAATTGAACCTGCGGGTTTATTATCTTTTCCTCAAGAGCTGCTATCGCAACAATAATTTTAAAGATGGACCCGGGGGGTTGCTGGCTTTGCAGGGCTCTGTTTAAAAGGGGATGAAAGGGGTTATCAATTAATTTTTTCCAATCTTTATAATCAATTCCCCGGGCAAAAAGATTTGAATCAAAGCCGGGCGAACTAGCCATGGCAAAAATTTCTCCGCTAGAAACATGTATCGCAATGACGGTGCCGGTCTTTTTTTGCAGCAGTTCTTCGGCCTTTGTTTGCAGCACGGGATCAATAGAAACAATTAAATTACAACCAGGAACAGGTGCTATCTCAGCTAAAATGTTCTGCCGGTTGCCATAAACATCAACCTCTGTCTGCAGCCCCCCCTTTTTTCCCCGTAAATATTTCTCACCCCATTTTTCCAGTCCATACTTCCCGAGGAGGTCTCCCATAGCGTAGTCGGAATATTCTGGATCTTGTAATTCGGTATGATCAATTTCGCCTAAAAAACCAAAAATATGGGATGCGAACGTGCCGAGACAATAAAGCCTTTTAGGCACGGTTTCTACTGTAATTCCCTGTAAATCAAGCTTTTTTGACAAAACAAGACTCATTTCATTCCAGGAAAGTTCTTTTTTCAGAGAGATGGGTTTAAAAGGAGGCCTGCCGGCGTTTTTTTTAACCACCTCTTTAAGATCTTCGAAATGTATCTGTAAAAGCTCTGCAATATTTAGAAGCACGGTATCTATGTCTGGAGTATCCTGAGGGATAAGATGTAGATCAAAGGACGGGATGTTTTTTACAAGAGCCTGATTTTGTTTAGAAAGAATAAGACCCCTGGGATCAGGGGTTTTTGTTATGCGAATTCTGTTGTTTGTTGACAGGGCACTATATTTACTGCCTTTTAAGATTTGCAGATACCCCAATCGAAAGCAGATGAAGAGGAACACAACCGCTATTAAAATTACAGATAGCCTGATTTTTTTATTTAAAAGCAGGGCTAAATTTTTTTCATCAAACTGTATTGACATCTTTTAGAGCGGAGGTAAAAAATCAGAAGAATTTTTTTGTTGTCCGGGTATTCTGTTTAGTAAGGTAAAGACAAATGGGAATAAAATCAAGGTAAATAATGTTTCTTGGAAAAAGGGTTTTTGTCCCAGGATAGAGCCGGTTTCATAGATAAAATAGAAGCAGAATTGCAGTATACAAAATTTGGTGAAACTGCATACCAGCAGGATTGCAAAGCGTTTCCCAAACGTCTCGAAATTAAAATATTTTTTTAGGATTTTTATTATGCAGAAGGAAAAAAGATAGATTAGTATATAAAGACCGTGCGGGGCCCCGGAAACAAGCTCAAACAGATAGCCCAGGAAACAAAGAAGTAAAGCACCGCGGTTTTTACTATAATTCAGACCTATGTATATAACCAGGATAAGGATAAGATCCGGACGAACCCCATTTCTACCGAATGGTAAAAAGGGGTGTGTTTGAACCATTAAAAGGATGTAGCCGGTAATAAGGAAAGACATATTGGGAAGGGTCATAGCGCTTCTCAGAATTCTTTTAGTACAACAAGGACTTCATTGAGTTTGGCAAAATCAACCAAAGGTTTTATTTCAACAAACTGAAAGAAACCCTGTTTGTTTTTTACAATGCGGGAAACCGTTCCAATTGATACTCCTTTTGGATAAATACTGTTGAGTCCGGAACTAACAAGTACATCATTAAGCAAAACATCTTCGGTATTGAGCACATAACTGAGCTGGCAGGTGTTTTCCCCGAACCCTTCAACAATTCCTCGGGCTCGATTTCTTTTAACCACGGCGTCAACGGCACTATTCACGTCGGTTATAAGGAGCACCTTTGCAGATGCTTCCGTCACATCAATGATTCTACCCACAATCCCCCGGGGAGTTACGACCCCACAGTCGCGAACAAGACCGTCTTTGCTCCCCTTGTCAATTATAATGGTTTTAAACCAGCTGGAAGGATCACGACCGATTATTTCTGCGGGCCGCATAGTGTGTGCAAATTTCTTTTTAAAGGAAAGCAGTTCTCGAAGCCTTTTGTTCTCAAGGGCTTCTTCTCTGAGAAGCTGGTTTTGCATTTCAAGGTTTTCTATATAGCCTTTTAGAAAAGAATTTTCTTTTTTCAGGTCAACGAGATAAAAATAACCGCGCCAAATATGAACTGCTTTATTGATACAGAGGGTGGAAATTTTTACCGGAGTGATTAGAACATCGAGAAAAAGGCGATCAAAAAATGTATAGGTTTTTCTATTTTCAATATCTCTTGCAAAAAAAATTAAAGCTATAATAAAGAGACCAAGCAGGAAGAAAAACCGTTTTTTTTTTAAAAAAAATTGTAGCATATTTAACTAACAGACCTTAATCAAATGCTACATCTTTTAGCAGATCAAGCTCATCAAGAGCCATTCCGGAACCGAGCACAACAGCCGTGAGAGGACTTTCAGCGACGATTATGGGCAGACCGGTTTCCTCCCGCAGCAGCTTATCTAAGTTTTTAAGAAGCGCTCCGCCGCCGGCTAAAACAATGCCTCTGTCAACGATATCAGAAGCCAGTTCAGGAGGAGTCCTTTCCAGGGCTATCTTAACGGCCTCAACAATTGTATTTACCGGTTCTGCGATTGCGTCCATAACCTCTTCTGAGCTTATTTCCATGGTTTTCGGGATGCCGGTAACCATATCGCGGCCTTTAACATCTACTGTTTTGATTTCCTTTTCCGGGAAAGCAGTGCCGATGGTTATTTTTATCAATTCTGCAGTGCGCTCACCAATCAACAGGTTGTATTTGCGTTTTACATACTGCACGATGGCCTCATCCATTTTATCACCGGCTGTTCTTACAGATTGACTGTAAACAATACCGGAGAGAGAAATAACCGCAACCTCAGTTGTTCCACCGCCAATGTCAACGATCATACTGCCGACCGGCTCACTTACGGGAAGACCTGATCCTATAGCTGCTGCCATGGGTTCCTCAATCAGATAAATTTCTCGAGCCCCGGCAAGTTCTGCAGACTCTTTTACGGCCCGTTTTTCTACAGGCGTTATTCCAGAAGGAACCGAGACGATTATTCGCGGGCGTATGAAACTTTTCCTTTGATGAACTATTTGTATAAAATGTTTTAACATTGCTTCGGTAACATCAAAATCTGCAATTACGCCATCCTTCATGGGACGTATTGCCGTTATGTTGGCAGGTGTTCTTCCCAGCATCTTTTTTGCTTCATTGCCTACTGCAAGAATTTTTTTACCGCTAATGTCCTTCCTGATAGCAACAACTGAAGGCTCATTTGCAACAATTCCTTTTCCTTTCACATAGACAAGCGTAGAAGCAGTGCCCAGGTCAATAGCTAAATCATTAGACAGTAGTCCCAACAAACGGTCAAAAAACATTTTTTTCTCCTGCCGCAGATAAAAAAGGTTGTTTTTTATTGGCGTTTTGTAAAAATTTCTCTATTGGCCTAATATCAGACAAACCCGAGAAGTGCAAGTAAAATAATAATAAAGCTTGATAAAATTGTAAGATTTTATTAGCATGTTATATTTAATTGTCGCCATGAACCCCCCTGTCTTTTGGCAAGGGTTCCAAGGGCACAGACGATACCCAGGTACAGCTTCTAGCGTAACGTTGTGGGTTCCCCAAGCGGTGGAAACCGTCGGTTGGAGTGCAAGGGCGGTGGCGAGTACATCGCCCCTAGCAAACGCACCGACGGTTTCCACCGCTTTAACTGATAAAATAAGCGTTGAAGCGATATTGATTGTCTGCCTAGGCTGAATTCAGACGCCCCGATATAGCGGAGTAATTATTATCTCTTGGATTTTACGGGCGCAGCACAGGCCAAAACTGTTTTTAATCACATATGAAACAAGAACGATTTGTAGTTTAAGCATAGTGCGGGAGAACAAAAATGCTTTCTTACATGAGAAAAAACGCAAAGTCCTGGATTATTATTATTCCGGTTGGCATCATTATTCTGGTGTTTGTATTCTTCTATGGTTTTTCAGATGTTAGGAAAGGTGGTGAGGACACCATCGTAGCTTCTATAGGTAAACGCAAAGTAACTATGGGCCAATATAGAACGGCTTATAAAAACATGCTTCAATTTTACCGCAACATATATAAAAACCAGTTTTCTGAAGAAATGATAGAGAACTTGGGATTAAAACAGAAAGTTTTAGAGGACCTTATCGACCGGGAACTTCTTCTGACGGAAGCACAGCGGCTCAACATTCACATTTCTCCTGAAGAGATTAAAAATGCCATTCTTTCCACACCGTTTTTTCAGGAAAATGGTGTTTTCAGCCAGAGACTCTATGAACGGGTTTTGAGTTTTTATGGTATGTCTGCCTTGGACTATGAACGTGAAAAAGAAATGGAACTTAAGCTAAAACGACTTGAAGAGATGATTAAAAACACCGTGCAAATTTCAGACAACGAAATACGAGAAGTCTACAACCTGCAAAACACAACGGTAAAGATTGAATATGTTTGCTTTGAGCCTGATAAAATACAGCAAAAACCCGAGGTTATTGATGAGGAACTAAAGCAGTATTATGAAGATCACAAAGAAAAATTCAGGGTTCCGGATAAAGTTAAAGTCTCCTATCTTGTGTTTGACCCGCAAATGTTAGAAACAAGAGCAGCGGTTTCTCAGGAAGAAATCACAGAGTATTATGAAGCCGACCCCCAGCAGTTCCATGAACCCCAGACAGTAAAGGCCCGGCATATTCTTTTTAAGGTAGAAGAAAAGGCCACAGAACAGGAACAAGCTGCAATAAAAGAACAGGCCGCAAAAGTATTGGAACAGATAACCAGTGGTGAAAACTTTGAAGCTCTTGCAAAAAAGCATTCTGAGGACAGCGCCAGTGCTGAAAAAGGCGGGGAGCTTGGCTATTTTAAACAGGGTGATATGGTGAAGCCTTTTGAACAGGCCGCTTTTTCACTTAAACCGGGAGAAACCAGTTCTTTGGTGAGAACAAAATACGGATTTCATATTATCAGGGTTGAAGATATTCGGGAAGCCCGGACAAAATCGCTTGATGAAGTAAAAGATGTTATAGATAAAGATCTCAGAAAAGAAAAGGCCCAGGAATTGGTACGCAAAGAGGCGCGGCGAGCTTTTAACCGGCTGTTTAAAAGTAAAGATATTGAATCATATGCCGAAAAAAATGAGTTTACGTTGTTACAGACAGATTACTTTGCTTATGGAAACGCACCCGAGGATGTGCCCGGCAAGGATCTTTTTTCCAAAGAAGCCTTTGCACTTTCACCGGGAGAGCTTGCACCGGCATTTGCAATTGGGCAGAAATATTTTCTCGTCAAACTTACAGATAAACAAGAAACCCACATACCTCCGGTTGAAGAAGTACGAACAAGTATACAAAGCGAAATTGTAAAGGAAAAAAAGATCCAGCTTGCCAAACAAAGAGCAGAAAAAGTGCTCGAAGAACTCAGAGAAGAAAAACAATCGTGGCAGGAGCTAGAGCAGAAATACGGGGTCCAAATAAAAGAGGCTGAATTTAAAAGGCCGGGCGACTATGTATCAGGAATCGGCATGGTAAAGGAGCTCAAAGACGCTGCATTTACACTGGAAAAGCCTAACCAGTACGGTCCTGCAGTTTTTCCCACTGATAAGGGTAGTGTTATTGTAAGGGTCAGAGAAAAAGACATTCCCGGCGAGGCAATGTTTGAACAAGATAAAGAGAAAACAGCTCAAACCACGCTTCAGCAAAAACAGACGGAGGTTTTTAATCAGTTCCTTCAGCAGCTTAAGTCTAAAGCCGATCTGTGGGTAGACCCTAAGATGGTCCCGTCTGTTTAAGGGCTTGGGTATGGAAACCGAAAAGATTTTGCAAGAAGGCTACCGTCTCAGAATAGACAAAGAAGGCAACTGGTTTTATAATGACACCCCCATTATCAACAGAAATATCTACTTGTTTTTTAACCGGCATATTGTTGATGCCGCGCAGGGGGGCTATCTTCTGCAGATCGGCAGTGAAACCTGCAGGCTTATTGTTGAGGATACGCCCTATGTTGTAGTAAGGATCGAGCACCTATATTCTGATACCGAACAAAGAGCATTTTTTAAAATACGACTCAATGATGAAACCGAGGAAGAATTAGACCTGGCCTCTTTCTATATCGGGAAAGCCAATGTGCCCTATTGCACGGTTAAAAAGGGTCGGTTCCCGGCCCGGTTCCTGCGTTCCCCGTATTATCGGCTTGCCAGCCATATACAACAGGAGGACGGGCCCGAGGAGAGGTTCTATCTTCTGCTGAATAATCAAAAATTCTATATTTCTACCACGCACAAAGACACCTAAACATCCCCAAAGCGGTTGGTTCAATTTTGACATTCGCCCCGTGCGAAAGCGCGGGACGCTTCATGTTCCCAGCTCTTTTGATCTTTTTACAGCGGCCTCAACAGCATCCATAATAGCACCACGGACAGCTTTTTTTTCAAGCACATGAATCCCGGCAATAGTAGTGCCTCCCGGAGAGGTTACCTGGTCTTTCAACTTGGCCGGCAGCTCACCGGTTTGCAGGATAAGCTGTGCAGCTCCGAAACAGGTCTGGGCGGCCAGCTGCAACGCTGTGCGGCGCGACAAGCCGGACCTGACCCCGGCATCTGCCAGCGCATCAACAATCAGGAAGATATAGGCCGGACCGCTTCCACTCAGGCCGGTGACAGCATCCATGAGTTCTTCATCGACCACAACGGTTTTACCGATTGCTTCAAACAGTTGTTTTGCGGTTTCTAAATCTTCTGGTGAAGCTGCAGGACCCAGGCACAGGGCCGATGCGCTTTCAAGAACTTTTGCCGCGATGTTAGGCATGATCCGGATAATGCGCCCCTTACCGGAAAGCCCCTCAGATATTGTTTGACACGTAATGCCGGCCGCAATTGACAGAATAAGCTTTTTGTCATCTACGACCTGGTTGATATCTTTGAGCAGTCCTTTCATATTTTGGGGTTTAACTGCTATAAGGATAGTGTCAGAGGTTTTTACTAGTTCATGATTGTCCAGGGTTGTGGGCACCCTAAAGGTTTCTTTCAGATACGTCAGCCTTTGGGCATGACAATCAGAAACAGTTAAGCGGTCTTCTGACACAAATCCGGCAGAAAGAACGCCCTTTAAAATATTTTCAGCCATGGCGCCGCCGCCAATGATGCCAAGCTGCAGGTTTTGTAAATCCATTGCTTACCCCCATGGTTTTTATGTTTTTTTACAGTGGCCGGTCAAACGGATTGTTTGAATGTAGAAAACTAATCAGCAATTGTCAAATAATTAGTTACATTTCTAAACCCACGGCCCTCCAGAGGCGGATCTGCGACTTTTAGCCGTGCGACCCCTTCGGCATAGCTCAGGGTTTTAAACCGAATAGCTTTTAGGGATTCGGGGAGAAAAAACGTGGTGTTGATGCGGCACAGCCTCTAAGCATATATAAACTTACTTTTCTTTGCGTGCTCCAAAGAAAAGTAAGCAAAAGAAAAGGCACCCTGCAACTTGTCC
>JANQFE010000021.1 GCA_028278025.1 Thermodesulfobacteriota bacterium
AAAAACAAAATTCCTATAAGCAAATTTTGTTAAGTGTAAACGATGTAGTGAAACAACTAGTGCCACTAAAAACTGTAAACGATGTTATGGTATTTGCCATTTACCTTTTAACCTGCTTGTCTTTTATTGTAAACACCGGGATAAGCCCGCACTACTGCGGGGAGCATCACTTATAAACCGGCCATAATTTCATTAACCACGTCATCACTGCTGAGAGCCTTTATATTCTTCAGGAGCCCCTTTTGACTGTAATAATCAACGAGCGGTGTGGTCTGTATGTTGTAGGTCTCAAGCCGGTTAAGTATAGCCTCTTTTGTTTCGTCACTGCGCTGAATTACAGGACTGCCGCACTTGTCGCAGATATCTTCTACTTTGGTAGGCATGGATTTAATATTATAGATCGCCTGGCATGATGGATTGGAGCACGTGCGACGTGTAGTCAAACGATCCAGAACAACATCTACATCCACATCCAGGTTGGCAACAAAATCAAGCTGTATATTCAATTTTGCAAGTATTTCATCAAGGGCCTCAGCCTGGGGGATTGTTCTGGGGAAGCCATCAAAGATAAAGCCCTTCTGACAGTCAGGTTCCTGCAGACGTTCTTCCATTATGCCCATAATGAGAGAATCAGGGACAAGGTCACCACTGTCCATGTATTGTTTGGCCTTTTTGCCAAGCGGTGTTTGCTCCTTGACTGCATTTCGCAGGATGTCACCAGTTGAAATGTGTACAGATTCATTACGCGCTGTAAGCAGTTTTGAGATTGTTCCTTTCCCGGCCCCGGGCGCACCTAGTAGAATGATTCGCATGTCTCCTCCTTTAATAATGGGTTATTGTTTGAAATTTTAGATGTGGTTACCATTATAAATGTTGCCGTACCTAATGCAAGGGTTAATTATATGTTGCTGGATAGTTGTCTGTTGTCAATTGTCAGTTGCACAAAAATAATTGTAATTACAAATTTACAGTCGGTTGTATAACCCCTCCGGCAGTGCTTTTATCAGCCAGGCAGCAAGGCGCCATCTTTTGCTCACATATACAAAGGATTTTTTTTTCTTGATCGCCCCATATATTTGGCGGGCAGCTTTTCCCGGAGAAGCGATCCAGAAGGCTTGTTTCCTGCCTGCAATCATGGCCGTATCAACAAACCCGGGCAATATATCAGTAAGTGTAACCTGCGCTTTCTCTTTCCGGGCTCTCTGCCGCAGCCCCTGCATGAAATGGGTAATGAACGCTTTTGAAGCGGCATAAGCCGGTGAATATCTGTTTCCCCGTACTGCCGTCACTGAAGAGACAGTTACAATATGACCGGAACCTTTTTTCTTAAAATAAGAATAGGCCCAGTTCAGCAATGCTGTTGTGCCCCGCACATTAATATCTATTATCTCTTTCTGGGTCTCCCAGGCCATGCCGCTTGATTCACCCCCCACAGCGGCATTGAGCACTATAAGTTCAACCGGCTGCAGTCCGGAAACGATTTCTTTAAGTATAGCGAGGGAAGCGGAAGTATCGGCAATATCCATTTTTTTTACCAGGAGCCCTTCGCCCTGCTCTGCTGCAAGTTCCTGCAGCCTTTCCAGCCGACGTGCCGTTGCAATGACACGGTAGCCGTTTTGATGCAGCACTTTTGCCAGGGCCCGGCCTATGCCCGAGCTGGCACCAATAATGATTGCAGTTTGTTTCATAATTTCCAATGCTCCCACTGATTATCCTTATACTACGAGTCTATGGAAATTAACAGTAGAGAAAACAAGACTCTCAATTCTGTTCACTAGAGCATTTTGCAAAAAAGCGTAACTTCGCATTTGAGCACTGCAAAGGCTGATGCGGTTCGACCGCCTGCGGCTATGTGCTCGCGGGGATATCCAAAAGTTACTATGTCGTCCCTCACTCGCACCGCCGCAGATGCTCTTACCACAGCAGCCTTTGCAGTGCTCAAGGGCTATAAAAAAAGGAAATGCTCTAAAATTTTATTAAAGCGGGAGAACTCATTAGAGACTCTGTGGCTGCCTGGCAGCTATTATTAATAGTGCTCTCTTTGAGTTTCTTTATTCCAGAAAGAGGTTGCACCATTGAGTCTTGTCTTCCAGAGGGGCTTTTTTAATAATTCCCAGGGAGGTTTGAACCGATAATTACTAGGTAACCTATTATTCTTTTAGGGGCATAAATTATAAAAATGTCTGTTTTTGCTTTGTTTTCCGGAGCTGTTGTTTTATGTAACGGGTTGTTTCCAGACATTGTAGCTTCACCTGATTTTTTCAACCCTACAAAAGACAACAATTGAAAACTTACCATGTGGAAAGCAAAAAAAGGGGATCATTATGTATTGTCCGAAGTGTGAATTTTTAGTGCAGGGTACTATCAAGGAATGCCCTTTATGCGGGGGATCCCTTATAGAAGATTCTGAGTGTGAACACCTGGCTGGTAATCCGCAGGAAGATCGGGAAGAGAACCTGCCGGAAACATCAAAGCAGGAAACGGACAGTCCAAAATTTGATCTTGAGAGTACGCTCAATAGTGATGATGAGAAGCAGGAGATACGGAAACCTGAAACGCTGCCAGCTCCTGAGGAGGAGCCTCCGTTTCAGTCTGATTTTCTGGCCGAAGATACGTTTGACCTGGCAGGAGCGTTGAACAAGGAGGATGAAAAAACAGGACCCTCACTGTCATCCGATTCTGATACGCTCCCCCGTGAACCGGAGTTGTCGCCGCAGTCTGAGCTGCCAGCAGAAGAGGGATCGACTCAAGAATTACTGGACAGCATGCTTGATACGTTTGATCCGATTGCAGATCCTGTTGCTTCTGAAATAGAACAGTCGGAAACAGTACCACAGCGCTCGTCCAAAATCGTTCCGTTTGCAGCACTTGTAATAGTGCTTGTCATAGCCGTTGCCGCAGGGGGCGCTTTTCTTTTGAAATCCCGCCGACAGCCATCATCTGGTGTTGTGCTGCATAAAGCAGAAGAAACAGTAAAAACGACCGAACGTATTCAAACCATATCAGAGCCGCAAAGGCAGAAACCGGATACCATCCCCATGTCTGAGCCTGTCCAGGTAGTCCAGACAGCACAACAAGAATCTGAGGCCTCTGTGCCGGAACCAGAAATGAGTATTCAGACAGGCCGGCAACCGGCCGATGCCGACACTGAACCGCCCTTCGCAGAAAAGCAGCCGCCAATTGATACACCGGAAACCGTAGCTCTGCAGGCAGCCGATGATGAGCCCGTACTGCCTGCTCAGGAACAGGTCCTGCTGCCGGCTGAAGGGGATGAGAAAGTGATGCCCCCCAGGCAGGACCAGCGCCCTGTTACTCCCGCACCTCAAAAGGCTAAGGCATACACCGTTCATGCAGGCTCTTTTAAAACCATAGCGGTTGCACATGCTGAAGCAGACCGTTTAAAAGCGATGGGATTCAATGCCTATGTGCAGGCATATAGCTATGAAACAGGGCAGGTATGGTACCGCGTAAAAATTGGAGATTTCAGTTCGCGCAAAGAAGCAAACAGAATCCGGGATGAGCTCGAACAACAGGATCCAACGCTTACCCCTTATGTAATGAAACGCAGGCCTAAATCACAAAAGCCTATAGCATCCAAAAAAACCGCAACCGTTGCTGCAGCACCAGCACCTGAAAAAGAGATGCTCCAGACAGAACCTGAAACTGTTACGAAAAGACCTGCCGCAGTGGGGCCTGCAGCGACTGACAAGCAGCCGGCACCACCCCAAGCACCTGTTGCGGAAGCTGAACAGCCCGTGCAGCAAGAAGCACCCAGGAAAGCGCCGGCCGTGGTAACAGCCGCTCCTGCAGTAGAAGAAGCATTGCCTGCGGAAGAAGTGCAGGTTGTACTCCCTAAAGAGCCCCTTGAAGATTTGGGACAGTCTGTCAAGCAGGCAGCAATCCGGGAAGAGCCGGATATTAACGCGGCAGAACCACCTGAAGCGGCGGATGAACAACTGTTGCCGGAAGAAACATCTCAGCAGATAATCACTGCCGATAAAACGCTACAAGCTGATGTATCTGAAAAAAACGATCAAAGGGCTGTAACAGACAGACCCTCGGATGTTACCGAAAAAAAAGACTCACAGATGAGTGAACAGACAGATAAAAGTGATTTTCAGGAAACTGTGTATTCTATCAGTACGGCCTCTTACAAGATTCGGGACATAGCCATCAATGAAACAATCCGATGGCAATTCCTGGGGATTGAAGATATCTATATCCAAACATATGATATGGGAGGCGGGGATATCTGGTACCGTGTCATGATAGGGATGTTTGCCTCGCAGGAAGAGGCAGAGCTTGTTCACAAAGAGTTAAAGGAAAAAGATCCGAAACTCAAATCCGAAATAATTGAACTGACCAGCAGGGAGAATGTATTGCGGATTGAAAACCGTAGTATTGATTAAACACACAGTTTTTGACAGTCTTTGACTTTCAGGCCTGCAATATCTACAAATGGCTTCATCCTGGTGATTTCAATATTGTTTTCCTGGGCAAATTCCTGTACCTGGGTGCAGGTTATGATACCGCCCACAGCTTTTTCCCGCAGCTTGGCTTCAAGTTCTGCTGTCATCCAGGGCTCTCTGGGGGGGATATTTGCAGTCAAGGCAGCGCTCCTTTATTTGTTTTACTTTTTCATTAACTACAGCACTTCATAGACTATTATACTTACCGTTATTAGTAGCTTTATTCAAGACATTTTTCTTGTTAAAAAATACCTCTATACTGGAATCAGTTACACAGGCGGTGTGTAACCTGAAGCATTTTGCAAAAAAGCGTAGCCTCACAAGTGAGGCTGCCAAGGCTGATGCGGTTCGGCTGCCTGTGGGTATGTGCTCGCTGGAATATCCGGAAGACACTATATCGTCCATCGCTCGCACCGCCGCCGCTGCTCTTACCACAGCAGCCTTTGCAGTGCTCACGGGCTATAGAAAAAAGGGAAATGCTCTACCACTATAGTTGGCAAACACTGACTGTCAAAGTGGTATGATTATATGGCGGCACGAGAAAAAACATTTGATAACTTTTATAATCAATTGGTAATATTGTTACTATGAAAAAAGGGCACGACTACATTGGTGTTGGCGTGGGCGCGGTGATCCGTGACAGTCAGGGGAGACTCTTACTGGCACGGCGTGGTCCCTGGGCCAGAAATGAACAGTATGCCTGGGAGTTCCCCGGGGGTGCTGTAGAGTTTGGTGAACGACTTGAAGATGCTCTGCGGCGTGAAATCCGGGAAGAATTCGGCATCGAAATAAGCGTAGACAGCCTACTTGATGTTGTAGATCATATCCTGCCGAATGAAGGGCAGCACTGGATTTCACCGACCTTTATTTGTACGATTATATCCGGTGAGCCGGGTGTCCGGGAGCCTGACAAATGCTTAGAAATCGGGTGGTTCGGCCTGGATGATATGCCTGAAAATTTGTCACAGGTCACCAGGGTAAACCTTAAGCATTACAGGCAGTATATTAATAGTGAACAATGAACAGGAAACAGTAACCTTTTCTCTAGAATTATAATCTGCATTATGTGATTCAGAAAGATAAAGCGCATTCTTATGCAAAAGCCTATAATTATCGCTGCCGGCAGTATTATTGATGGGAAAGGAAGCCTTCAGCCGGTCTTTGAGGCAGAGGAAAAACTGTCACAAAAAAATCTCAGCATAATCCGCCTGTATATTGATCCCCTGGCTCAAGGCTGGGATACCCCTCTTGTGAAGAACCATTTCAGGAGCGGCTGCGCACCGATTGAAGCACTTTTGTATGCCAGCGACATGATTATGCACGGTGCATGTGATGCGGCGATCATTGATGGAACAGACAATCTTAAAACAACCTATGCCGGCAATAAGGATTTGCGTCAGCAGTTAATGAATATTTATGGAAGCACCTGTCCGCTTCCTGATGCCTACACCCGGCTTAGCTATACATTTATCAAAATTATTGGGGCAGGTCCGGAAGCATTTAAAAAGGTAGCTGAAAAGCTTTATGAAAACTGCCGGCGCACCGCAGCCAGCGAAGGGGTCTGTCATGAAATTGAAAAAAATGGTTTGCATACATAACAGATCTTTTCCGGGGGATTGACTGTGCTAATCCTTCTATTGACTTTTCCGGCAGGATGATTCTTGGTAATGAGTCCGCCGCACAATGCTGTGCAGTACCTGAAAAAGAGCGGGTAAAACTGCTGGGGATAGCTGTCGAAGAAACAGCAGGTGATGGGCCGGCTTCTATCCAAGAGATTGCCGGATATGATCATCTTAAACAGGCCTATACGGCAGCATGTCGACAGGCTGGTCTTGACTTCAGAGAAGAGTTTTTACAGGGCAGAGCCCTGCTTGAAGTGTATACATGCTATCCGGTTGTTCCCATGGCCTTTCTACTTGCCAGCGGTATTGCCGGATCTTTTAAGGATCTTGAAACCGTACTTGATAACTTTGAGGTTACGGTAACCGGCGGGATGAATATTGCACGTGCGCCGTGGAACAATCCGGCCTTACGTGCATGTATATGCATGTTTGATAAACTCCGCACGGGCTCAGTAAAACAGGGAGCGGTACACGGCAACGGGGGCCTGGGATTCAAGCAGGGAGTTGCGATAATGGGGGCCGAGAAGTAAAGAGTTGAAATTTATTTTACTTTTCTTTGCTTGCTCCAAAGCGCGCAGCTTCCACCTTGGCGGATCAAAGCAACAAAAGAAAAGGCACCCTGCAGCTTGCCTCGACATGTCGGGATACCCTCGCGGCGTGAATTCAGCCGGCGGGTCAACAAACTTTTTCTATTCACGAACTACCAATCACGAATCACGTTTTTATTCCGGCTCGGAATACACCTCTACATTCTGATCCAGGTATAGGCCGGTTTCATGCACATACTCATGGGCGGCTTCATCGTTGAGAGCATGGGCCCTCAGGAAAAGAGCACTCCAGCGGGCTGAGGTTTCAATTGATACCTGCTGGTCAAGCGTGGGTTCTGCATTATCCGGGCCGGGCCCCGGGGGATTGTTCTCATTGCTCATGGCGTAATGATTAGCCCCATCGATAAAAATCAGCAGTTTGGGCGGGTCTTCTATCTTGTTAAAAGACCGGATGCTTTCAACGTAGCTTGCATTGCTGTCAAGCTTGCCGTTGATAAAGGCAATGGGCATCCCCCTGTTGTGGGTATCCCTGATTCTCGGGCTTGTGGGATCGCCATGCGGCCTGGTATTAATACCGCACAGGGCAACGGCTTTAAGTTCTTCAGGCCTGGTAAATTCGCCGCCTTCACACAGCGGGTACTCGCATACATTCTGGATGGCCCCGATGGTAACTGCGGAGCCGTAGGAATGGCCCAGCATAACAAGGGTTTGCGTATCTATGATGCCGGCAATAGGGGATTCAGGATTTGTGTTTTCAGCAGCCATAAATTCCAGCGTATCATACATCTGTTGGGCCTCGGCAAAGAGGTCTTCGGCCTCAACACCGGGAACAGAAAAAACATTCATATGATTGGGCACTACCACGATAAACCCGTAACGGGCTACCGTCCGGGCAAAGGTGGAATAATATTTCTTGTCGATCCGGCCGCCCTGCAGCAGCAGGGCAAGGGGAAATGTACGGGTCTGATTGTCATTGGCAAGGGGATAGTAGATGTCAGCCGGATCAGCCGGATCCCCGTCATAGCGGGGTATAGTGGTTTCATAGTTTTCCGTTTCTTCAAACCGGGGGGCAGGTGTTTCAGGGCTTGAAACCATTTTGTAAACCATGCCGCCCTCCGGGGGGTGCAGCCCTTCCGGTCCGTCAACACTGCCTTTGTTTGCACCAATATACAGGCTGCCGTTAAACTCGGCAAAGGACTCAAAGGAGATGATATGCTCATCGCCAAAGCCGTTCAGGGTGACCGGCTGCCAGCTCAGACCATCCGGTGTTTTCCAGAGCTGGGCGCCTGTGAGGTATTTCTGGTTTGCGCGCAAGGGTGGAGAATAGATTGAAACCAGTCCGGCAAACATGGCGTTGTTAAAAACAAAAAGATTTGCCGAAATATTCTGATATGCCAGCGGAAAGCCGCGGTTGCGTTTACCGTCGAATCCGTTAGGCATGTCAGAATCACCTCCCACGCTGTGGAACCAGGCGCCGTCCTGCGAGCTGCCGGTATCAGTGTACAGCACCCGGGTGCCGGCAAGGGACTGAATACCGACATGCAGCATGTCATTAAAGTCGGCCATGCTCCAGGGCATGAAGTCGCCGTTCCACATGGAGCAGTCCATACCGCCGCCAAACCCGTTTTCATTAGTGCCCTCATCATTATCATCAACATGCACATCCACGATAAGCTCCCAGCCATCATCGGTGAGCTTTGCCACGCGTGAGCAGCGACCCTGATCTCCTGATGCACCGGTTCCGCCGGCATACAGTACCGGTTCGCCCGACACTGCTGATACACACAGGGAGGGAATGCTGGTGCTGACCGGCTTTTGACCGTCTTTGTACCCGGGATCATTATGATAGTTCCCGAAGCTGTGTTCAGGGGTGGTCACCGTCCAGTTGTCTCCATCATCGGTGTACCAGACCTGGGCACCATAATCATAGTTAAGACCGGTGCTGACAAACAGCCGGCCCTCGAAAATGACCATTTCGGTAACCATTTTGTTCCAGTAAATTCCAAACCCGTTTTCATCAGAGCCCATGCCGATTTCATAGCTGTCACCGGCAACCACAGGGCCGACATCATATTCATACGGCGGAAACGGATTTTCAAAATGCTGACCCTCGCATATGGTATATTCTGCCTCAATATTGCCGGCAACCTCGTTCTGCTGGATGGTAAGAGTATTGTCGGTATTGGTGATAATATCAAAGCGTCTGAATTTGCCATCTCCTGAAGTTATCTGCAAAGTACCGCCGGCCCACTGGTTTTCTTCCCAGCTCTTGGTGCTGTCGGTGATCTGGGCGGTTACGTCGCCGTCTTCATTTTGGCAGCCGGATATGTCGGATATCTCGCCGGATTCATCAACATCCTTCCTGTCGGATATAACCGGCTCCCATACGCTGCCGTCATAGCGCCAGACTTCGCAGCCGGTGGAGACAAGCACCGTGCCCTGATAGCCGGATGAAAACCCGCAGTAGAGCTTATCATTAAAGACTATCAGGCTGCCCCACAGGGCATTAACCCAGGGGTTGCCGTACAGCCCGTTTGTCTCACCATCGGGAAATAAAACCTGTTCCCAGGTTGTCCCATCAGTTCGCCATATTTCGGCACCGTCAACTTCATTGCGAGCCATTGCATACAAGTACCCCTTATAAGCTGCCATGGCAACAACGGCATAGTTATCATTAATGCCAAAGCCGGGCTCACTTGCCGCTTCCCATGTTGAGCCATCCTCGGTGGGACCTGTTGCTTTTGGTTTACAACCGTCAATACCCATTGTTACAGCACCCAGGAAAATACAAAGGACAGAAATAATTGTAATTGCTTGCACCCTTTTATTCATGGTGTCGCCTCCCGGTTTAATTAGTAAATTGCATTGAATGTTGTTTTTTAAATTATTAAAAACATGTTAACATTTAATTATCTACTTAGTACACAAATTTTTCAAGGCAAATCCGGATTTTATCCTCTCTTGCTGATAATTCAGCAATATAGTTTGTTTTTAAGTTGATACTATAATATATTTTTTATTAATTTAGCGAACTGGTACAGCGTGACACTTAAATTTGTTGGTATGCTTTAGCGAGGGTCTTTGTTTTTGATTGCTGCGGGCTATGTGCTCGCTGGAATATCCGGAAGATACTATATCGTCCATCGCTCGCACCGCCGCAGCTGCTCTTACCACAGCAGCCTTTGCAGTGCTCACGGGCTATAGAAAAAAGGGAAATGCTCTAATCGGCAGGAGGGCAGGCATGGTTGCGGTTAAGGGTGAAAAAATTGGTGTGCTTTATGTACTGCATGGTGGCATGGACACCTACAATCCGCAATATCTGTGGGATGCATCAGTGCAGATGTTCTCCTATGACCATAATCATCCAGTCTATCATATGGTCATCTGGAACAGGGATGCCTGGTCAATGGTTTTGCAAACGGAATTTGCGGTCAAGTTCATACGCAAATATGAGTTTGAATACGAGCGGATTGGAGGTACAGATCCTTTCCATAAAATTTCAGACAGGCAGTGTGCCGACATGAAGGCTGTCCTTGATAAAAACCCGTATGGTTTGATTTTCGAAGTAGACTATGCCTGCTGGATGGCCTCAGACCGTATCGAGCATTACCCCTATCCCCGTTTTATATATAACGGACCGGAAGAAGCACAAGACAGCTGCACCTATTGCGGACAGGATGAACCCGGCGGCACCTGGCCGGGATGTAATCCGGAACGCTATAATGTCGATGGACCGGCAGAACGGCTGCTCAAAAAGGGCGTTTCCTGCATTGTTGTTGTTGACCTGACCGTAGGCGGTGTCCGCTTCTACAAAACCTTTGATGTGGTACAGATGACAAAGCGGGTACTTCAACAGTGGAATGCTGAGCATACAACAGCAATTCCACTCATCTGGGTAAATGATTACGCTTCTATTATGGAGCGAAGCTACCCGGAAGATGCAGACTGGACGCCGATGCTGGGTGATCCTGAAAAGCCCCGCAAGGTTATCGTAAGCGGCAGTCCCAACCCCATAGTTCTGGACGGAGAGCTTGCCGCTCTGCATGTAAAGGGTATTGCGGCCGCTATGTCACCAGCGGTATCGGCTGCTCAAACCGGGGTTGTGCTTTTTAACCATGGGATTTTTTTGCCGGGGAGGCGGTTCTTTGACCCTAAGATCGATGATACTACCTTACTGAATAAAAAAATCAAACAGCTTCTGCTTGAGCGCTACCCGGATATGGATCCGGACAATATTGTGGGAGCCTATGGAGGGGTTAAGGAAATAAATCCTGAGAATAATCTTGTTGAGCGCACCAGAAGAATGCGGGGAGAGGACTTGGCGCATGCTTATCTGCTGGGAACAGACCAGGATATGCCCGGTGAAGAATGGGGTTATCGTTACTGGGATGCCCTCAAGCATATGAAAAACCGTGGGGTTAAACACATCGTTATCGGGTTTCCTCAGGTGGTTGCCGATTCAGTGTTAACAATGGTGGAACTATACAACCAGATTGGAAAAGAGATCGGGATAAAAACCTGGCTGAAATGGGAAACCGGTGATCATGTCCGATACCCGGGCGTGGGACACCCCTTTGCCGATTACTGGGGTAACTGGGTTGATATTGAATCTAAGAAGGAACCGGGGGTGAGCTGCTCTTTATCTATGGGTGACAGCAATTATCCTCCGCCACGCCAGACGCCCTTTGATACTAAACGAGAAGATATGGATCCCTCACTTGCTTTTGACCTGAGTGATTATGGCCATCTTGGGTATGATGCCTCACGGGGTGCTCCTGATCCTGACCGACCGGTTCAGGACCAGTATTCGGGAACCTGGGAACTTTATGTACCACCCAATAATGACAAAGGATTGGGGCAGCTGCTGGCAAAACATGTTCTCAACGCGGTTGTCAATCCCATGGTATATATTACCAACGGCGAACGCTTTTCAGTTTCAATTGGAGAAACCATTACCTGGACAGCGCAGGTAAGCGGCGGGACACCTGTATATAATTTTCAATGGTCAATAAAAAAAGAGGTTGATGAAGACTGGGATCCGGTGGGAGAAAACAGTCCCACCTGGATCTGGACCCCAACCAACAATGATATAAACACCTGGGATGTTCGTTGCCGGGTTACGGATTCGGAAAATAGACGGGCAGAGGTTATTTGGGAGGGATTTAATATAATAAACAAGTACTGAGCGGATATTATTATGTAAATGGATTGGTGTATTTACAATTATGAAGCCTGCAGGTTGTGTTCTGCCGAAGAATGTATTTCTGTATGGGTCTTTATAAAAGTTTGTAATTGCTCGATTTGCTCAGCTTTCAGTTCACCAAATTTTATGCCGCAGCGTTTGATTATAAATAGTGGGTGAGTAGTTTCATATACAGTTTCGTCATATACTATGTTGCAGGGTACACTGGCCAGATAACAGCAATCTTTAGGTGAAAAAATATCAAGCCGATCTACCGGCTCATAGTTCAGGTGTTTATGGTAGTAATACTCAAAAGCCATTCCCCCCAGACTGATATCTCTAATACCGCCGACTCGGGTATAGCCGCTACCCAGCGCGACAAATGTTTTCGTTTTTATTAAATGCCGATCATGTTTTCTTTGTTCATCCGACATGATTTGGTACCCCTTAACACTTTAGCATATTACAAAAAATCTAATTATCCACAGTTTTGATTGTCGATTAGTACTAGTATTATTTTTTAATACTAATCGGAATAAAAAATTATTTAATTAGCAATACGAATAAAAAATTGCATTTTTAGTATGTTATATTAATGATAAAATTGAAATCATCTGTATTAAATTGGAAAAACTATTTGACGGTCACATGGAAGCGGGTTTATACCACTTCCGTTCTCTGCCGTCATAACGCCATTTGCCCGGAACTGATTTTTGGCGGGTCATAACGATGAGGTCATTTACATTAAATATTCTGCCGGAATTTTCCTGCAGGGATAGCAGCTTATTTAATTCATCGTAGGCTTTGCGCACTTTAATAAATGACTTACTGCTGCCGCCGGCATCCGGGTGATGTTTACGAGCTTGCAGTCTGAAAGCGGTTTTTACCTTCTGACGGGCTGAAGAAGAAGTCAAATCCTCAATATTTAACTTTAAACAGGCAAGTGACTTCTGGCTGACTTTAGACGTGCGGCGAGTCTTGGGCGTAAAAATTTCCGGTGAGACATCGGTTTTATGTGCTTTGGAGAGTACGTTTTCAAGGGCACTCAATTTTCTTCTTGTTTTTTTCAGGGCATTCCACCAATGGGTGCCAAGTTCATCGGCCATATAAAAGTAGTCTTCAAAAGGCTTCTTGCCGGGGGACCTTTGATATATAAACCGTAACACTTCATTTGAATTGTAGCGCAACACATCAAGAACAAGGGCTTTTTCAGTGAACCAGAAATTTGCAAAACGAGTCTCAAGTCCCACTAAAAGCCCGGTCCACCGGTCCAATTGAGCTGCAAGATAATCCCGGCAATCTGTGGAGCAGTATTTTTTTCTGCCGTCCAAAACAGGGTTGCCGCAGGAGAGGCACATGAGGATTTTTTTTTGTTTGGTCCGCTTTCTTGTCTTTGATACTTTCTGTGTCATAGAGAACTGTGCCAGAGGCCCTGTATCTTTTAACCTCTTTAACTTTTAGCCTTTTTCCCCTCAGCCTGCCCGGGCAGCGCCGCTTCCAGCAGTTTCCGGGCGGAGTCCTGTACATAATTATTAGTGGTAATAAGTGCAGTAATTCTATTCTGGTGTGCATAATACAGCTTGATTATTCTGCGGCCGGTGGCGCTTTTTGCCAGCACAGCATCCCGCAGGTGTCTCAGCATGTCAAGCCGTGGGTCGTCATCACTAAGAAGCATAGATGCCGGACAGTCTTCCGGTTCGTCGTCGTCATCATCCCCGGTATCATCGTCGTCACCATCAGTGCCGGTTTCATTGTCGCTGCCCGCAGAGCCGAAATAGTTTTCAATAGCATCTATGATAGTACCGGCAAACTCAGGTCCGGCAGCCTCATTAGCAGCCGTGTTTGGGTGTGAGTCACCGGAAATGTGGCTCTGCTCATATGCATACTTGAGACAGTTTGTCTCGCCGTTTGGCGGGCTGGGGTCTTCTTCAGCAACAATTCCCCAAAAATCAAAAAGTGCAATGTTGGCATGGCTCAGGCCGTCTTCAGTTAAGAATTCATCTCGTACCCAGTCTACAAACTGCCGGGCCCGTGCAGCTTCCTCGGCATAGGTAGACTTGCGGTGCAGCGGGGCCAGGGTCCATACAATAAACAGGTTGTCCGGATAGCCGTCCATCATATCCCGCAAAGCCCTGTACTGCAGTTTATAATTCTCAAGGGTCTTTGTTGCAGAGGACACATCAGGATTGCCGCTGTCTTCCTCTATGGCTGAGCCGGGAAAACAGTGTTTGAAGATTATCACATCATAGCTTTGGGTAAGGCTGTCCAGGCACTCAATATTGGGATTACCGGCATCACAGGCGCCATTACTCCAGAGATTCCAGTAGTCATAGGGGTAGTTCTGCCAGGCATAAGGGGAACCAGGATAATTGCGCTCCGAGATCTGGTATGATGTGCCCTGCTCGGAATTATAATTTGCAATCCAGTCCGGTACTCCGCCTTCATAGTAGACCCCCTCGCCGGTTGAGTGATGCAAAAAGATTATTTTTTCGCTGGAAGCAATTGCAGATTGGCAGCAAAATACCAAAAGTATAAACAAGATTAATAATACAGGAAAAGTTTGTACGGCATTATTTTTTGTTGCTTGCATGACTTTCCTCCTTTAATGGATAGGGTGTTGCGAAGGTCTTTCTTGGAAGTATAGGGTGCCCCTGCAGGGGTGTCAAGGACATCTTTTTGTGATCGAGAATAGAAAAAGATACAAGGCAAAAGGTTTCTTGTTCGGGGTTAATTTTACTCAGCACTGTATAGAGGGTTGTCTTGACATTTGATGATGCTTTGTTAGTATTGATTTGAAAAATACAGGAACTTTCATTCAACCTGTGAGAGGAGGTCCCATGTCTGCTCAAGAGAAAAAAACAAAAGCAGCGATCAGGAAGGATATTATTGATTTCCTGGATAAAACCAGCGGAAGCAAAGACCCGCGACCGGGGAAACACAGCTGTGGTATCAGGCACCGCAATGCCCTGGTGCTGGCAACATCATACAAAGACACGCCCCGGGCAACAGCCCTGGAGTTTTTTAATGAGGGACTGACCATCTACATTTTTGGAGAGCCCGGCGGCAAGATAGCCAATATTAAACGAAACCCCAGGGTCTCTGCTTACATATACGAACAGCCCCTGGACCATGCCAGGCTGCAAAAAAGTCTTCAAATATTCGGTACCGCCGAACTTATCAATATTCGCAACAACCCCAGGCTTTTTCGTACTAAAGCACGCAAGTGGAACCTGTACGCTGCTGCTGAAAAGATTATGGCCCCCGTGCTGAAAGTTAAGCATGTCTCAAAAAAAGAGGGTGCTGCCATGATCAGCAAAGGTATGGGCACCCTCAATCTGATCAAGATTACACCGCAGCATATTGTTTTAAAGGAATATCACCCTGATTTCTCATTGAAAAAATATGAATGGAAAAAGTAATGCTGCTATGGATGCTCATGAAAGCAAGATTTTAATTGCCACCAGCCTTACCCATTACCTTACCCATTTCTTTATCCTGATTTTTCCAGCGCTGGTAATGCCCATCAGCAGAGATCTGGGGCTTTCTCCCGGGCAAGTCATATCACTGAGTTTTCCCATGTACCTGTGTTATGGGGTTTTAGCCATCCCCTGGGGATACTTAAGCGACCGCTTTAATCCGCGCTTTATAATGGGTGCCGGGTTGCTGGTGGCCGGGGTCGGCTTTATAACTGCCGGTCAGGCCCGAACCATTGTGCAGTTAACCGTATTTTTTGCTTTTATCGGCGCGGGTTGTTCTGCCTATCATCCATCCGGCCTGGCACTGCTTTCCATGGGTATCAGGCAGCGGGGAAAAGCACTGGGCATTAACGGTCTGTTCGGCAACCTGGGTATAGCCAGTGCCCCGCTTGTAGCCGGAGTTCTCTGCTATACGGCCGGGTGGCGCACAGCACTCGCTGTGCTGGGCGGGACTGCCCTGGCTTCAGGTTTTTTTATACTTGCTGTGCCGTTTTCAGTGACAAAGGACAGAGATCTTCAAAAAGGAACCCTTGTTGATGAAAAGCAGGCAGCCGGCCTGTTCCTTTTGCTGTGCTGTGCAATGCTTTTTTCAGGGCTGATGTACAGGGGCTTCACGGTTATTCTGCCTACTTTTATGGAAGCTAAATTATCAGGCTTGCTTGCAGGTCTGCAAGAGCGCTTACCTTTGCTTTTCAAGACAAATCCGCTGCAGAAAAACGTACATACATTGATCGCTACAATTATCACCAGCGGGGTTTTTTTCATTGGTATGGCAGGGCAACTGTTTGGCGGGCATGTTGCCGACCGTCGAGATTTGCGGTGGGCTTACTTTACGTTTTTTGTATGTGCGTTGCCTTTTCTGATATTATTGAGTTTTTTAAACGGGTTTTATCTGGTGCTTTCGGCTGGCTGTTTTGCTTTTTTTTCACTGGGTATGCAGCCAATCGAAAACAGCCTGATCGCCATGGTGACGCCCCCGCGATGGCGCTCTGTAAGCTACGGGATTAAATTTACCATTGTATTCGGTGCCGGCGCACTTTCGGTTTACCTGGTCAGCTTTGTCCAGGGGCATTACGGCCTTAATTATGTTATACTTCTTTTGACCGGCTATCTTTCTATAATGCTTCTGATAATAGTGGTGATGCTGCTGTGTAGTCGCACAACTTCAATCCGGCATGAAAAAGACTGAAAAAGAAGGCGGCGGGATGGGCACTGAGTAGTAATTGGTTTGTTGTCAGCAGCTTGCTGTCCGTTGTGTTTACAACCGACACCAGACTATAAACAACGGACATTGTGAGGAAATTAAATAATAAGGAGTTTAGCAATGGAAAAAATTCTACGTATAAACATGACAGCCAAGTCCTGCAGGTATGAAGCGTTACCGGAGCAGTTTCGCGGCCTTGGCGGTCGCGGCCTGACTTCATCTGTTGTGGCACATGAGGTTCCGCCGCGTTGCGATCCCCTGGGGCCGGAAAACAAACTTGTCATTGCCCCCGGCACCCTTTCGGGAACAGCCTGTCCAAACTCGGGCCGTATGTCCGTGGGCGGCAAGAGTCCCCTGACCGGCGGCATCAAGGAGAGTAATGTAGGCGGGAACAGCTCTGCAAAAATTGCCCGGCTGGGGCTTGCAGCTATTATTATCGAAGGTCGGCCGGAACCTGCAACGCAGCATGTGCTCACCCTCACACAAGGCTCGGCAGAACTTGTACCTGCTCAGGAGCTGAAGGGTCAGGGCACCTACGACCTGGCAAATAGACTTTATGAAAAATATGGCCGCAAGACTGCAATTGTGTGCATTGGCCCTGCAGGTGAAATGCAGCTTGCATCAGCCTCAATCCAGGTAACAAACCTTGATGGAAAACCCTGCCGGGCTGCCGGACGCGGCGGCATGGGATCCGTGATGGGCTCAAAAGGTCTCAAGGCAATTATTGTTGATGATACTGATGGTATTTCTCCAGCGCTGAAAAATCCGGAGCTGTTCAAGTCGGGCCAAAAAAAAGTGGCCGATGCAATCCTTGCCCATCCCATGACAGCCGAAGCCATGCCCGCCCAGGGAACTGCCATGGTGGTGGCCCCCATAAACATGGTAGGAGCATTCCCGGCTATTAATGCCACCGTAGGTACTTATGAGAAATGGGAGCAGATCAGCGGTGATGCACTGGCACGGCTTATTTCTGAGCGCGGTGGCAAAACAACCCATTCCGGCTGCAGCAACTGTATTATCCGCTGCTCCAATGTGTTTGTTGACAAAGATAAAAACTATGTGACCTCGGGTCTTGAATACGAGACCATCTGGGCCATTGGCGGGATGTGCGACCTGGCCGATTTTGATGCAATTGCCCGGTTTGATTATTTCTGTGACGACCTGGGGGTCGACACCATGAACACGGGCTGTGCTGTTGCTGTTGCAATGGAGGCCGGGCTCAAGCAGTTTGGCGATGCTGTCGGCGCACTGGGACTGGTTGAGGAAATCGGGAAAAGGTCGGAAATCGGCCGGTTGATTGGTGAGGGGCCTGCAGCCGTCGGTAAGAAGTATGGTATAGCACGCGTGCCGGTTGTTAAGAACCAATCGATTGCCGCCTATGATCCCCGTGCAATACAGGGTATGGGGGTCACCTATGCTACGTGCCCTATGGGCGCCGATCATACGGCCGGCTGGACCGTAGCAGCAAGCCTGGAGGCTTTAGGCGGGAAGCTTGATCCCCTGGCACCTGAGGGACAGGTTGCCTGTTCACGGGAAGTCCAGATACAGACCGCAGCAGCAGACTGTACCGGCATATGCCAGTTCGCAGGCTTTCCGCTGGCTGATATCCCGAGCGGCGGGGAAGGACTTTTTGAAATGATTAATGGAAAATACGGCACCACCATAGGGCCGCAAGATGTCACGGAACTGGGTAAACGGGTTCTAAGAGTAGAACACGAATTCAATCTGAAGGCCGGTCTGACCAGTAAAGACAATCGCCTGCCGGATTTCTTTTACAAGGAAGCCCTACCGCCCCATAATAAAACATTTCTGGTGAAGGATGAAGAGCTGGACAAACTATTTGATTTTTAAGGTTTATTACTAACCGCAGACAGGCGCAGACTGACACAGACGTTCTAAACGGACGACCTGTCCGCTTAGAAAATGCAATCGCATTGCGATATAAAAACAGTTTGTTTGAGAAATTTTATGACTCATTACTAATTATGGTTTTGGCCTGAAAGGCCATGGATGGTTTTCTCCCGCAGCGTCGCGGGAGAAAAAAGTCAGCGACCGTCTGCGTTTTTCTGCGGTTAATTAGTTTTAGAACATCCCGCTTTATTGGTGAGGAAAACTAATAAAATATCCATAGTGGAGCAATGAAGGGGAGTCGGAAAAAAGGCAAAGGCTTTTCAAAAACGGGGATACGGGAGCTGACGGATGCTGATGACCTTTTTGCTGCTTTTAGCGGTGAAACAGAAAGCAGTGATACTGAAGAAGATTTCAGTGAACTGATTGAACGGTCACTGGCGGAAAAGGGTCAAAAGGATCTTCTGGATGAAAAACGGTCTGCGCCTGATGTGCCCCAGGATCAATCCCCGCCAATACATGAACAGCTCAAGACATATCCTATTCCGCAGGATGAACTTGATCTGCACAGATATACAGCTGAAGAAGCGCTTTGCAAAACCGAGTCCTTCATCCAAACGGCCCGCTTGCAGGGCATTAAAACAGTGCGTATTATTGTAGGCAAAGGAATTCATTCCCGAGGCAAAGCAGTGCTGCCCGACATTATTGAGGAAAAGATTGTTTCATTGAAAAAAAGCGGACAAATCCTGACGTTCATGTGGGAAAATCGCAGCAAGCGCAGCAGCGGGGCGATGATTGTGTATTTACAACAAAAAAATGTCGGGTGCTGAGAACGAGTATTGAGATATTTTTGAGATTGGTCTCATTGCACAGTACGCAGCACTTTCTTAGATGAGCGTAAAGGATACCACCAGGCCGGTGAGGATCATGGCACTGAAAATGGGGATGCTGTATTTGCACAGAGATAGAGCCCCGCTGCAGGTGATAAGCATTTTAACAGCAGTATTTGCCAAGGCTGCAAGGGTTATGCCCCGGGCTGCCACGGTGGTGCTGATGGTATCCCCGGCCAGGCTTGACAGAGACAGGGTAATGGGATCAACATCCGCTAGACCGGTTATGATGCTTGACAGATAGACTCCTGTGGTACCCCAATAGACCTGGCCAGCCTTGGCAATTAATAAAATCAAACCAAACAGCAGACCGAATAACAGGGCTGGCCAGAGTTCAAAAGGGTTTTCAGCTTTTAGGTTTTCGGTAACTTCGACTTTCTTTTTTCTGACAAACCAGATACACGCGCAACATAACAAACCCACCAATCCGGCACTGCCGATCGGAATCAGCAGCATTTTTCCAACAGCCCGATTTACCGTGAATGCTTCTGCCAGCACCCTGATAAACATAACCGCAGAGGCTACTACAATGCCCAGGGCAAACTCAGGGGCCAGTTTTTGTTCTGTGTGACTGCGGCGGGCAAAGCCCAGCGTAACTGCAGTGCTTGAAGCAATACCGCCCAGAAGTCCTGTAAGTCCAATGCCCTGCTGAGCCCCCAGTATTTTTATAAGGATATATCCGACAAAATTAATACCTGCAATGAGCACAACCATAAGCCAGATGGTGTGGGGATTGATAACATCAAGAGGCCCAAACGTTCGGTCAGGCAGGATGGGCAGAATTATCAGTGTGATTACTCCGAATTGAAGCGCGGCGGCAATGTCCTGCTGGGCAATCTTGCGGGACAGGGTTTCAAGGGGTTTCTTGGTTGCAAGCAGCAGTACGGTAACAAATGCCAGTGCAGCTGCCAGGGCCGTCATTTGCCACCATACCAGCCCGCCGAACAGAAAACAGAGAAAGGCTGCAATTTCTGTTGTGATGCCGGAACGGGGAGTGGTTGTGTGAATATGAGCTGTTATTACAACAGCAGCAAGGACCAGAAAAGCTGCCACGAAAGACCAGGCCGCAAAATATTCATTCAGCATTGCAGCGGTACAGCCCATAAGCGCAATAAGGGGGAAGGTTCGTATCCCGGCAAAAGCCTCGCTCTTTTCCAGCTCGCGTTCAATGCCGATAATCAGGCCTAGGGCCAGGGCAATACCGAAGCGCTGAAATAAAACCAGTAGATCCGGTGCTTCTGTCATAAACACCCCCTCTAATTGGTGACCAGTGATCCGTAATTCATAATGAGAAAATGCAATTTTTTTACCAATAACGAATTACTACTCACGGATTATGAAACCGTTTGCCTTCAGTAATAAAAAACTCTACCAGCAGCAGCACAACCCCAATACATATAAACCATTGAAAGCGTTCTTCCCATCTTTTTTTACGTGTGGAGCGCAGCTCTTTTTGTTCCATTGACCCACGAATGTCATTGCGGTAGATCTTATCAAGATCCATATCGCCGGTGACTGATCGGACATAACTGCCGCCTGTTTCTAAGGCTGCTTTCTGCAGGGTGGTTTCGTCCAGCCGGCTTAAAACAAGGTTGCCCTGTTTGTCTTTCAGAAATCCTCCGGAGCCGTCTCCGGCGGGGATCGGAGCGCCCTCGCCTTTGCCGATGCCTATGGTAAAAATGCGCACCCCTTCCTTTTTAGCTTCCTTGGCAGCTTCAAGAGGATTGCTTTCATGGTCTTCACCGTCGGTTATGAGTATCAGGGCCTTGGATGTGCGTTCCCGGCGGCTGAATGATGCGGTGGCTTTACGGATTGCGTCCCCTACTGCTGTGCCCGGTGTTGGAATCAAATCCGGCTTGAGATAGTCAAGGAACATCCTGAAAGCACCATAATCAAGGGTTAGGGGACACTGTACAAAGCTTGTCCCGGCAAAGGCGATAAGGCCGATGCGGTCGCCCTCAAGCATGGCGCACAGATCATACACCTCTCTTTTAGCCCGCTCAAGACGGCTTGGCTTCACATCTTCTGCCAGCATGCTTTTGGACACATCAACTGCAACAATAATATCGATCCCTACCCGTTTTATATCCTCCCAGTGAAATCCCCATTTAGGCCTGACAAGGGCCAGAATCAGGAACAGCACACCGGTAACTATTAAGAAGGCTTTAATCTTCTGTCGGCCTTTACCAACCGGAGGAACCAGTCTCGAAAAGAGTTCCGATCCGCAAAACTCTTTTATCAGCCGGTCCTTTTTTAGAAAAGCATAGATATAGAAGAATACCAGGCAGGGTATAATCCACAGCAAAAAAAGATATGATAAATTGCCGAATCTCATCGTTACCTCTTCAATAAAAAGACAGGCTAGGGTATTTTCCGCAGGCGCGTATTTGCCAGCAACACTTCAAGCAGCAGCAAGCACAGTCCGGAAATCAAAAAGTAGCTGAAGAGCTCTTCATATTCCATATATTCCTTGATTTTTACCTCGGTCTTTTCCATTTCATCGATCTGCTTATAGATATTTTCCAGCGCCTCGGTATTAGTAGCCCGAAAATAGGTACCATCAGTTTTTTGGGCTATTTCCTTCAGTGTATCTTCATCAAGGTCAACTTTCTGGTATACATACTGTTTGCCAAAAAATGAATCAACCAGAAAGGGAGCCTCGCCTTCAGTACCAACCCCGATTGTATACACTTTTATATTGTAGGTTTTTGCAATATCAGCCGCTGTCGCGGGACTCAGGGTGCCGGTATTGTTGCGTCCGTCGGTTAACAGTATGATCACTTTTGATTTTGACTTGAGATCTTTCAGACGTTTTATGCTGATGCCCAGGGCATCGCCGATGGCCGTAGAGTCACCGGCCATGCCGATCTCCACACTGTCAAGCAGACTGAGCAGCACCCCGTAGTCAAGCGTCAAGGGACACTGGGTAAAGGCTTCCTGCCCAAAGACCACCATGCCTATACGGTCATTTGTACGGCCGCGAATAAACTGGCTGACAACTTTTGTGACTATGTGCAGCCTGTCCGCCCGTTGGCCCTTATCCTTAAAGTCAAGGGCCTGCATGCTGCCCGAGGTGTCCAGGCACAGCATAATATCAATACCCTCTGTGGAGATCTCGGTTGACTTGATGCCGGACTGGGGGCGGGCGAGGGCCAGGATAAAAAGGCTTACGGCCAGACAGCGAACGGCTACAAGACTTCTGCGAAAAAAAAGCGACGGAGGTTTTTTCAAGCGTTTCAGCGTTATTAACGACGAGAAACGGATCTGAGAGCTTCCCAGCCTGCGCCAGCCATAGAACGCCATCAAAGGGATAACTATCAGAAGTATCAGTACCCAGGGGTCTTCAAATCGAAGCATGTTATGGTTGCTTAATTAAATTTATTGTTACTGTTTCTTGTCTGTTGTGCTTTTAGGTGAAATGTCCTTTGCTTCTTTTTTGGTCTGCTCAATAACCGTTAGCACATCCTGATGACTGTGATCAATTTCATCCGTTGCCGGAGTATGTTTAGCAAATTTGATCAGATCAGACTGTTTTAAAAATGCCTGCGTTGTTGTTTTTACTGATGCGGTCATATCCTGCAGACTTTCAATTTCCGGAGAAAGCTCCTGGGTTGTCTGTTCAACAGCAGGCACATTAAACCTGTTTTCAATATATCTGCGAAAAATATCAGAAAGCCTGAAGTAGTGATCTTTAAAGCCCCCCCGCGCAATCAGATTTTCTTTCTGTAGCTGCTCAAACTCCTCAAGGGCTATAACATGGGCAGGCTTTGCCGCTTGCTGCTTTCGTTTTGTTCTGCGATCAATATACACAAGTGTGCCGACTATCACTACAAGTAACACAAGCACCCCGGCAGAGATCAGGATATAGGGTGTCAAATCACGCTCGAGCTTCTGCAGCGGTTTAATATCTATAATATCTTTGGAGACTTCACCGTTTTCAGCTGTGAGTGCCGACATTACCTGGATAAAAATCTGGGGTGTCTGGAGTTCTTTTTTAAGATTATCTTTATCAGTATAGGCAACAGTCATGGATGGTATGATATAGGCGCCGGCAATATCAGCCTGCAATGTATACCATTTCTTATATTCAAGCTGATTATCAACCTCCTTGGGCCCCTCTTCACCGAAATCTACAATCCTGAGCCCGGCTATCTGGGAACCGACCTCCGGCATAACTATACTTATGGCCGGATCATACTTTGCTGCCAGAGTATATACTATCGGCTGAGCAATGGTTGCACTGGTGTAGTCGGTATAGGCCTGGACTTCAATTGAAGGGGGCGGGGTTTGCTTCTGTTCCTGGCCGCTTTGTTTTTTTTTATCAGCAGTGCAGCAGCACAGGCAGAATATAACCGTAATGAACAATACCCGTACTATGGCCTTCACGAAGATTCCTCCCCGGTTAGGGCTTCCGGAAAGAGTTTGACTTCAGCGCTTTTTAGAATCTGATCAAGCAGGTTTTGATAGGAGATTTTGAGTTTCTGCATGTAGTAGTCATTTTTTACGCGCTCGACCACATCTGTAAATTCAGGTGTTTTCTCATCCCGTTTTTCTTCCACGCGGAAAATATAGTAATACCCTCCGGCCTCAACCGACGAGGTAATCGCACCTTTGTTTGTTGCAAAGAGAATCCGCGATACCTCATCGACATTACCAATACCCAGATCATCTTCGCCTTTTCTAACCCATCCGTTGAATTTACCCCCGTTTTCGGCCGTTTCTTTGTCAAGTGATTTTTTGGCAAGCTCGGCAAAATCTTCACCGGCTTTGAGTTTTTCCAGAAAGGTGTCGGCGATTTCCTGCATACCGGCTTTTATCAGGCGCACCCTGACAGCTTCTTTTTCAATGTAGTCTTTTTTGTGGGCTTCAAAATAATTTTGCAGGTCATCCGGCTCGACCTTGATCTTATCCTTAAGTTCCGCCTCCACAACCTTGTTTACCAGTAGTTCCCTGCGAATCTGTTTGAGCTGTTTGCGAACTTGGGGGTCCTTGTCATATTCGAGCTTAACGGCCTTGCGCAGCAGCAGTTCATCGGCAACATATTTTTTTAAAAACTCAGCCTTCTTTTTTGGATCTTCAAACTGGGTGCGCATCCATTCAGGCATACTGTCAAAGGCTTCGTTCAGATCTTCAAGATAGATCTTTTCACCTGAGATTTCTGCTACAACCGTACGGCCCTTGTGGTCGGGTTTTTGCCCGCTGGTAGTCCGTTTGGTTAAGGCATACTCGGCAGCACTATACTTGCCAATATGCTCCAGGCAGCTGATAATCTTGGCTCCCACATCAGCCTTAAGCGATGTTGACGGGTCGGCAATTTCGACACGATAGAACCACGCAAGAGCATCCTCATAGTTGCCGGCATCCATATGCATTTTGCCGATTGTATAGGCAAGGCCGGCAAGCTGCTTATTATCAACGGAAGCTGTGCTGGCATACTGCTCATAGGCCCGGATTGCCGGCTGATTGACACCTGCACTTTTAAGTTTGCTGGCCAGTTCGCGCTGCTGCTCAGGTGTCCATGAAACCGGGGGTGCATCCGGGGAGAGCCCTGCTTTGTAGCCTAGGAAAACCACAACAAAGGCCAGACAGATACTCAAAAAACTTAAGGTTACAGCCATTTTATTCATAGTCGTTTCTCCCGCATTCTGAAAAACTTCATCATGGGTTCAATATACGGTATGTTTGTTCTGATATCGATATAATCAACCTTAGCTGATCTGAACAGGTCAAAGGTATCGTTGAGCCTTTTTTCTGCAAGGAGGCGGTAGCCTTTTCTAAAATGCTCATCAGAGCTGTCAACCAGCATGGTTTCGCCTGTTTCAGCATCCTGCAGTTCCACAATGCCTGCCTTTGGAAATTCCAACTCGCGGGGATCGGTTATCGGCACGGCAATCACATCATGTTTTTTGTTGGTTGCCCTCAGGGCTTTTTCATAATTGTCTGCGATGAAATCGGAGACAAGGAATGTTACCACCCGCCTGCGGGCGATTTTGTTCAGATAATTGAGCGCACCGGCAATGTCAGTTTGTGTGGCTGCAGGGGTATGCTCCAGAACCTCTTTAATGACCCGCCATACATGATTATTACCCTTTTGGGGAGGGATAAAGGATTCAATGTGATCGCTGAAGATAATAAGTCCAACCTTGTCGTTGCTTTTGGTTGCCGCAAATGCAAGCACCGAGGCTATTTCAGCGGCAAGCTCCTGTTTCAACTGTTTTTGGCTGCCAAAAAGGCTGGATGAACTGACATCTACCAGCAGCATGATGGTCAGCTCACGCTCTTCTCGATACACTTTTACAAAAGGATGACCAAACCGCGCTGTTACGTTCCAGTCGATGTCCCTGATATCATCACCGGGGGTGTATTCGCGCACTTCTTCAAACTCCATGCCGCGGCCGCGAAAAGCGCTTTCATATTCACCGGCAAACATATCATTAACGATATAATTGGTTCTAATGTGAATTTTCTGAATTTTTTTTAGTACTTCTTTGGCAATCATAATCAAAACCATTAGGTGAAAGGCAGAAGATTGTTCAGTCTGAATCTATTCTGCTTTTTCAGGGGACTTCAATATTATCAAATATTTTAGTAATAATATCATCGGACGTAAGATCTTCGGCCTCGGCCTCATAGCTCAGCAGAACCCGGTGGCGCAACACATCCAGGCCGATGGATTTTACATCCTGCGGAATAACATATCCTCTTCCCTGCAGAAACGCATAAGCTTTGGCAGCCTGGGTCAAATAGATCGACGCACGCGGTGAGGCGCCGTACTGGATTAAGTCTTCTATTTCTATGCCAAACACTTTGGGCTCTCGGGTGGCAAAGACAATCTCAACGATATAGTCAAGCAGCTTTTCATCGATGTAGATTTTATCAACAACTTTACGGGCTTCAAGGATTTCAGCCGGTGTAGCGGCCGGTTGTATGTGCTCGGGTTGTTTTGCGGCAATACGTTTGATTATTTCTTTTTCCTCTACTTTATTGGGATAGTCGATTTTAAGTTTGAGCATAAACCGGTCTACCTGGGCTTCCGGCAGGGGATAGGTACCCTCCTGCTCGATGGGGTTTTGGGTTGCCATAACAAGAAAAGGTTCTTCCAGGCCGAAGGTTGTATCACCGATCGTTACCTGCCGTTCCTGCATTGCCTCGAGCAGGGCACTTTGAACCTTGGCGGGGGCCCTGTTGATCTCGTCAGCGAGGATGATGTTAGAAAAAAGAGGACCCTTCTTAATGCTGAAATCACCGGATTTGGGCTCATAAATCTGGGTTCCAATCAAATCAGCCGGAAGCAGGTCCGGAGTAAACTGGATGCGCTGAAAGCTGGTGTCAATTGTTTGTGCCAGTGTTTTTACTGCGGTGGTTTTAGCCAGTCCGGGAACACCCTCTACCAGAATATGACCGTTGGCGAGCAAGCCGATGAGCAGCCGCTCAATAAGGTAGTCCTGGCCGACTATTATTTTTTTTACTTCAGCAGTCAGCTTGCCTGTTGTGTGGCTGAACGTTTCAACCTCTTTGGTGATTTCTTGAATGTTGGCCTGCATGCTGTCCTCCACTACATTAGAAAGAGTTTTTAGTAATGTAAAAATTATTAAATTTTTGTAATTATAAGCGAGAAATTTCTCAGGTCAAGGTTTTGGAAGGATTTTTTTACCGAAGGGCAAAAGCACAATACGTATTAAGCACTAAGGTAAAAAACTTAAGAGAGCGTCGTAGTATTTGGATTGCTGATAATTCATTATAAATTATATAAATTTTAATAAAATAAAAAGATTTTTGTGGAAGTCAAGCAGCCGGATGCATTTTTTCAGATCTTTGTATGTCTTGAAAAAATGTATCAGACTTTCTTGACATTGCGGAAAATATTATTATCATTTCACTTGTTATTTTGAGGATTTTAATCAACAGATGAAAATGAACGGGAGAAAATAATGCAGCAAGCAAAAAAAATATTAGCAGTTTCAGTAATTCTGATTTTAGGATGTGCTGTGTCAGGCCTGGCTGGAGTTCAAAAGGAGTACTACTCCAACGGTAAGCTCAAGGCAGAGATCAACATTGAACAGGGTAAAAAGAACGGTAGTGCAAAATATTATTTTGAAAATGGGAGACTGCGTCGCGAGGTGCCTTATATAAACGACAACATAGAAGGTGTTGCAAAGTATTATTATGATTTTGGAATCTTGCGCGAAGAGATACCTTACCAAAACAATAATAAACATGGAACTACCCGGATGTACGATGGCCGGGGAAAACTCATTGAGGAGCGAGCATATGTACAGGGCACCCAGGAAGGACCGGCCCGCGTATATTATAAAGACGGAACACTCAAAGAAGAGGTGCCCTATATATCAAACAAACGGGCAGGGCTGGCCAAAGGCTATTATAAAAACGGAACACTGCGCAGCGAGATTCACTATAAAAAAGACAACATAACAAATGCCAAATATTATACCAAAGATGCAAAACTGCAAGAGGAGATCCAGTATAAAAAAGGTAAAAAGCACGGCCTTAATCAAAAGTATAATAAAGCAGGCACGCTGAAAAAACAGTATCACTATAAGAACGGCAAAAAACACGGCCTTGCCAAGCAGTATCATGAGAACGGTAAAATACGGGCTGAGATCAGTTACAAAAAGGGAAAGAAACACGGTCTTACGACAGGGTATTATGAGAACGGTAGTGTGAGTGAGAAGGTACCCTTTAAAAAAGGTCTCAAACACGGAACAGCCACATATTATTATGAAAACGGAAAAGTAATGCGGCAGGTTGATTATAAAAACGGTAAGCAGTCCGGCATAGATAAAAATTTTGGTAAGAATGGTCTGATAACTTCGGAAGTACACTACCAGGATGGTGTGAAACACGGAGCTGCTATCTACTATGATAGGAAGGGGAAAATACGAAAGCAGGGGCAGTATGAAAACGGGAAAAAGGTCTCACCGTAAGTTTGGGATTACCGTGATAATTTGTAAAAGTTTAGACCCGATCCGACAACTAATAGGCGTCCTTAGGAAAATCTATTGTAAGCACATAAATGATTTTTTTATTGTCATCTATTGAATAAAACAGACGATATTTGCCAATTCTGTAGCGCCAGGTTTCAGGATCATAGTCCTTAAGTTTCTTGATGTTTTTACCATAAAAGGGGTTTTTGATTAACTGAGGGTAAATATAGGATTGTAACTTTTTATTAATGGTTGCAGCATTGTTTGGGGGAAGTTTTGCAATTTTTTTTAAATACTCATCAGTTTCAAAAATGCGATAATTAGCCAACAAATCGCCCCCTTCCGGCTTTTGCATCTTTCACACCACGTTTCAAACTTCTATTTAGTTCTTGATTGCTTTTTATTTCAGCCATCTCAAAGTCATCAACATACTGATGTTCTTCAATGTACCTAAGTGCTGTTGTTTCGATAAAATTAGAAAGGGGTCTATTGTCGTTTTCAGCAAGAGCCCGGAATAATTTATATGTTTTTTCATTTAATCGTAAGGTTACAGTTTTAGACATTTTGGGCCTCCTTTATGGCATGTGTTCACTAATATATCTATAGAATACAATAGAATACAAAAATGTCAAGTTAACATTTGGGTGGAAAACGATAGGAGGGCTCAGATTAAAGTGTCAGGCATTCGTAATAAGCTAGTAGGTATAAGAATAAAAATACTTTATTACGAATGCCTGACCCCAATAATGTGTGACCCCAATAATGTGAATTCCGAACAGGAAATATCTTTTCATTGTTGATAACCAACGCATTTTTTTCCTCGCAGATGACACAAACAATTTTTTATTATTTGTTTTGTCAGGTCAGAGATATTGACCCTGTTATCTATCTGATTTTTTTGACCAGTTTGCTGCAGGAATCAGCATAAAAGCAAAACACTATTCCTATGGTTGTTGAAACTGTAGTGGCCCAGAAAAGAATCAGATGCAGGCCTTGGTAACGGTAGAAAAAAACATCAAGAACAAAAATGATCAGACCAAGGTGCAACAGTGATGAGCCTACCCGGACCCAGTAGCCGGTCTTTTCAAAATTTAAACTTCTGCTTCCGGCCAGGGCCATGCAGAGCACCACGATTTGCAGAAGCGCCGATACAATGAGTACAAATGCGAGGCCGACTTTTACGTTCCATATAATACTAAAAATCAAGGCCAGCAAAACCAGAACAGCTGAAAAACGGTTTAACCATCCGGTCTGCAAAAGGCGCTTCGGCACACAGATTCCCAGCAGTACGATCAGCGCAATCAGAAAAGGAGCCATCACCGTGTTCATATTATTCATGTAGCGGAGCTTAGCGGTTACCGGCATCTGCTGAATCTGTTCAAGCTTAAAGTAAAACATGCTGTAAATACAGATTGCTGAAATGATAAAAAGAACCACTGCGGTTGCCAGGATCAGATAATAATCATAACTGCTTTTAGGATTCATTGCTGCTCCTATTGTAAGGTGTGTTCACCAGGAAAATAAAGGGACGATAATAACGTAAAGACCATGGAAAAGAAACAAAGAATGCCCATCACAGAGGTAAAATACCACATGCCGGAGCGTGCAGCATAAAGCCGGGTATGAAGGTATGTGCTGTAAATTGACCACATCATAATTGAGCTGCAGATCTTTGGGTCCCACCACCAGTTTTTCCCCCAGGCCTGGAGAGCCCACGGATAGCCCAAAAGCATTCCAAGCGTGAGCAGTAGAAAGCCCAGCTTGGCAAAATCATACCCGGTAGTCTCTATGGTCATATCCCTCACACCAAGCATAAAAACGGAAGTCACAAAAGTAATGGTAATGCAGGCATACGATAAAAAAAGCATGGGAGGATGTATCCACATGTAGGAAGCATTGTAATAATATATCATCCGTGGATACAGCTGCATGAAGAGCTGTAAGCGTTCCATGGGTGTTTGTGAGTCCGCAAACCAGGGCTGTATTTCTGAAAAAAACTTTGGTAACGGCTGGCTGAACGGGTCTGCTGCAAAGAACAGAATAAGAACCTGGGCCGAAAACATGAGATGCAGCAAGGCCTGCAATCGGTGATGAGTTATCCTGCAGTGTGCAACCAGTGCCATAATGCTGTAACACATGAACCAGAAATAATATTTTTCGTTTTCAATCCATAGCGGAACAGTGTAACGAATGGGGCGGGACGGGTCCAGCAAGGGCAATCCGGAACCGCTAAAACGCTGCATATGCTGGTTAAACCAGCCAACGAGACTTTCTGACATCTCAAGGGGCAGACGGCTGTAAATCTGATAGTGCAGGCTGCAAATCCATAAAAACCCTGCAATAAAAATAACATTACCGGCAACCAGAGCCCAGACAGTCGGGCGTTCCAGCACAGGGCGGGGCCGTAACAGATTAATGGTCCCGGAAACACCCAGCAGCAGGCCGATTATTAAAAGGCCATACATGAAGACCTGTCCGCCCCGGCTGAACAGTGTGATGTCAAGCAGTTCGTTCGTCATAATTTATTGTGTTCACAGCTCTTTAACAGGGACAGCTGTCCTTATTTACCCTGTATTAGCCCCACTTTAAAAATCCGGAGAGTTTAATAGGGACAGACTTTTGGTCTGCCATGGGGCAATGCACGCAAACGTCGCCCAAATCTGCGCTCCAGTTTATTCACAAAGCTTTCCGATCCGCACGGACGTCCGGTCAGTACATTTTTTCTAATACTGTCTATCATGTTTTGATCTTCTTTTGAACGA
>JANQFE010000062.1 GCA_028278025.1 Thermodesulfobacteriota bacterium
GTGCGAGGGCAAGGGCGGTGCGAGCCGCCGATCATGCATACAAATGATACAGCCGTTGCGAGCACTTAGCCCGCAGCAAACGCACCGACTGTTTCCAGCGGTTGAACTGCTAAAATAAATGTTGAAGTGCACTAGCCCGGGAAAATGTATTTATTCAGAATACCCATTTTTTGAGCATTGCAAATACAATCTCCCGCTTAATGGGTTTGGTAATATAATCGCTCATTCCGGCATCCAGACAGTTCTGTCGATCGCCCTTGGATACGTTGGCGGTCATGGCAACAATAGGTATAGTTGCTGTTTGCTGATTCGTGTTGCGTGTTGCGGATTTCTCTGCGGTGTGCTGTAGCTCCCGGGCCCGGATCTGCCTGGTAGCCTCAAGGCCGTTCAGTTCGGGCATTTGCATATCCATAAATATGATACTGTACTTACCCGGCTCTGCTACGAATTTGTCAACCGCTTCTCGGCCATTATGAGCAACATCAACAGTATAGCCTGCCCTGGTCAGCAGCTTTACGGCAAGTTTTTGATTAACGGGATTATCCTCAGCCAGCAGTATTGAGATCGAATGCTTGGCATCTTCCCGCATTGAATACTGCGTAACAATTTCCTGTTCCGGCGTTCTCTGTTTTGTCAAGGACACCTCAGCTAAAAGCCGCTCAATCATTTTCAGCAACTTAATTCTATTGATTGGTTTCGGTAAAAAACCGCTGAATCCGGCCTCTCTGCATTTGCGTACCCCCTCTTCAATAAAAGAAGAAAATGCCAGCAACGGCAAAGCACCATGGTCCAGTTCACGAATGCTTCTGGCAACATCATATCCACTTTTACCGGGCATCATGATGTCAAACACACCTATGTCAAAGGGGTTGTTGTCTGCAAGGGCACGCTGAAAAGCTGCAATGGTGTCCTCAGCATTTGCACAGGCAACAACATGCATCTGGGCCGACCTTAATACATGCGTAAGAATTTCAAGATTTGAGGCATTATCATCGACAATCAGAACCTTCTTACCTGCAAGGGCTATCGGTACAAATCGTTTGTTCTGTTTTTTTTCGGCTTGCCTGAACCGGGCTGTAAAGTTAAATATACTCCCTTGGCCTGATTCACTCTCTACCCAAACGTCACCGTCCATAAGATGAGCTATTCTCTTGCAGATAGAAAGCCCCAGCCCCGTACCGCCATATTTCCGTGTAGCAGAGGTATCGGCCTGCTGGAATAAGTCAAATATGGATGCAAGCTTCTCTTTAGGAATACCAATGCCGGTATCCCGGATTTTCGCATGAATCAGAATCTCTCCGTTTCGTTCCTCCTCAACCTCAAGGTTGAGCTCTATTTCCCCTTTAGCGGTAAACTTGGCTGCATTGTCCATAAGATTAGTAAGAACCTGTTTGAAACGATAGGGGTCACCGATAACCTTGGAAGGCAGGTTGTCGTCAATCCTACACAGTAGTTCTATATCCGGCCCTTTAATATGAGGACGGATCAGTTCGCATACATCATAGGTCAGCATCTCAATATCAAAATCAACCTGTTCAAGTTCTATCCGGTCTGCTTCTATCTTGGAAAAATCAAGAATATCATTTATCAGCGCAAGCAGTTTCGCTGCACTCTTCTTAATAGTGCGTGCATATTCTTTCTGCTCTCCGGTAAGATTACTGTCGAGCAGCATCTCACTAAAACCAATAATGCCGTTCATAGGCGTACGGATTTCATGACTCATATTTGCCAGAAATGCAGTCTTGGACTGGTTGGCAGCTTCTGCAGACTGCTTTGATTTAACCAGCCCCTGCTCTGTTCTGCGCTGTTCGGTTCTGTCTCGCATGGTAATAAACGAGTGAATTGTTTCACCCTGCTCGTTTTGCAAAAAGGCAATATTTGCAATAATCGGAATAATTTTCTGTTCCCGGTTCACTAAATAGGTGTTCCAGCCGGATATAATTCCTTCTGAGAGACATCGATTTATATGTTCTGATTGTTCCTGCAAGTATCCTTCATCAATGGATACTGCCTCACCTGTTGTAGATGTATAGACCCCGCACTCGCTTACGGCAAAAGCATATATCGGTTTGCCCAGCACCTGCTCATCGGTAAAACCAAGCATATCCAGCAGCGCCTTGTTTGTTTTGATGAGATGTCCATTACGGTCACCGACAGCAATCGGATCAGAAGAGCTTGTTATGAGACTTTCCAGGTTCTCTTTGGTTTTATTCAGCTCTTCAGCAGCCTGTTTCCTTTGATCAATTTCTTCGGAGACTTTTGTGTTCTTCTCTTGCAATTCTTTAGCCTGTATGTCGAGTCTATCACGCTGATGACTGAGCATATCCTCTGCGCGCTTGCGCTCAAAAATCTCCAGGTTAATCCTTATGGCTAAATCACTCATGCGGCCGACTAATGCCCCGATAAGTATGCATCCTACTGTTCCGGAAACACCGGAAGCCCCCAGAAAAACCCTGCCCCACCAGGGAATACCCAGTACTACAGCCATAAAAAAATTTGCCGGCAGTGTCAGTACACCGGCCAGTATGCCGGGCACCATCCCGAACATCCACCCCACTACAATAACCGGTATGATAACCGTTATTGCCATCCCATGCCCGGTTTTGTAATTAAGAAACGTAAAGCACATCGTATAAACAAAGATTGAAACAAGGGTGGCTATTACAGCAGTTTTAGTGCTGCGGTGAGGCTTTTGCTGCTCATCAGCCGTGATCAGCTGGTTATCATGAAGTAATGCCGTCTGGTTTTCTGCTGCCATATAGTGCTCCCTGGACATCGCAACGTTGCTTACAACTGATACAGCAATCCTAAATCAGGCAATAGCTGTTTGCATTGACCCATTTATTCAGCATTTCAAAGACAACTTCCCGTTTAATAGGCTTGGTAATATAATCATTCATCCCTGCTGTCAGACATTTTTCACGATCACCTTTCATTGCGTTGGCGGTCACCGCAATAATGGGTATAGCTCGTGTTTCGGTGTTCTCTTGGGAAGACTGCTGAGCCCTGCCGGTAGCCTCCCAACCCCTAATTTCTCTGGTGGCGTCAAGCCCATTGAGTTCCGGCATTTGTATATCCATAAGGATAACATCATACTTTTGCGGCGCTGCCGTAAAAAGTTCTACAGCCTCTTTCCCATTGTTGGCAACTTCAACCCTATAGCCACCCTTAGTAAGCATCTTTACCGCAAGATTCTGATTGACGGGGTTGTCTTCAGCCAGAAGTATTGAGGAAGCATATTTTTGATCTTCACGTAGTGAATAGTGGGTAACAATCTTAGTATCTCTGCTTTTTTGACCTTCTGCACAGGCCGCATCAGCCAACAGCCGCTCCATCATTGCAAATAATTTAATCCGGTTGATAGGCTTGGTTAAAAAACCATTAAAGCCTGCATCCTCACAGTTTTTTGCACTGCCTTCCGCCAGCGAAGAAAATGCAAGCAAGGGTATAGTGTCTCCCACTAATGAGCGAATTTTTTGTACAAGCTCACAGCCGTTCATATCCGGCATAGTAATATCAAGTATGCCGATATCGAATACTTTGCCGTCCTTACAGGTAGTGCGGATAGTATCCAACGCCTCCTGCGCGCGCGCAAATCCGCTCACAGACATTCCAGCCGATTCAAGCATATGGGCCAAAATTTCAAGGTTTTGGGGATTATCATCCACAATCAGGACTCGTTTGCCGGAAAAAGCGACAGGCACAGGACGTTTTGTCTGGGCAATATCGGCATGTTTAAGCCATGCTGTAAAATGAAATATGCTTCCTTTGCCAACCTCACTTTCAGCCCAGACATTACCGCCCATGATGTTTGCTATTCTTCTGCAAATTGACAGCCCCAGCCCGGTACCACCGTACTGTCTGGTTATAGAACTGTCTGCCTGTTGAAATACTTCAAAAATGGATTCAAGTTTATCTTCGGCAATACCGACCCCACTGTCTTTAATTGTTGAATGAATCAGGTAACGATCGCTCTGTTCGACTTCAACATCCAGGGTTAACTCTATTACACCGGTTTCAGTAAATTTCACGGCGTTTCCCATCAGATTCACCAACACCTGCCTGAAACGGTGGGGGTCCGTCATAACCTTGGCAGGCAGGTCATCGCCGATTCGGCATAGCACATGTATATCCTTACTGCCTATTTTGGGCTTTATGAGTTCGCATACGTCATAGGCCAGCATTTCAATATCACAATCAATCTCGGTAAAATCAATGGTACCTGCTTCAATTTTGGAAAAATCAAGAATATCGTTTATCAAAGACAGCAGGGCTTCACCGCTGCGCTTGATTGTCAGAGCAAAGTCAGCCTGCTCCGCATTCAGATCCGTCTCAAGCAGCATATCGGTAAACCCTATCACTCCGTTCATGGGTGTACGGATCTCATGACTCATATTGGCCAGAAATGTGTTTTTAGACTGGTTGGCGATCTCGGCCGTCTCCTTGGCTTGCAGGAGACGTTTTTGTGATTTGCGCTCTTCAGTGATGTCATGCATGATCCTAAACGACCCGATAATCTCACCCCTTTTACTGTACAACAGTGAAATGCTTTCCATAATCGGGATAATTTTTTGCTCTTTATTGATCAGGTAGGTTGACCAATTATTAACTTTACCCTTTTCAAACAGCCGGGTTATCATCTTGGAGTTGGTGGTAAAAAAATCAGCATCTATAGTTATCAGCTCTCCGGTAATAGACTGGTAATCACCGGTTTCAACAGGCGCAAACATATATGTTTGCTTGCTGGCCACCTCCTGTTGCGAGTATCCGGTCACCTTCAGGAAGGCTTTATTTGCGGTAAGAACATTGCCGTTATTATCACCAATGAGTATAGGATCTAAAGAAATATCTATGAGTTTTTCCAGTTCTTCTTTTTTTTCCCGCATCTCTTCAACAATACGTCTGCGCCCATCACTTTCCGTCTCCAGCCTCCGGTTAATTCCCTGCAATTGCTCTGTTTGTTTTGCAAGCCTCTTGTGATGCCTTTTCACCTCATCTTCAGCCCGCTTGCGCTCAGCCAGCTCCGTCCTGAACCGTACCGTAAGATCACGCATACGGCCCACAATGGCTCCAATGAGCACTATGGCAACCGTGCCTATAATACTGGTTCCGAGCGTGTAGCCTTCATCAGTTAATCCGGCTCCGACAAGCAATCGCAAAGCTACATTTGCAGGCAAACTGAGCACACCCGTAAGAATACCCGGCCAGAGCCCGAACAGCCATCCTATCACAACAACAGGAATTAAACCTGATATAGACATCTGCCGTCCGACAGTCAGATACATTATGATAAAAGTGCCGACATAAAACAAAATTGACAGAACAATCAGCACAGCAGTTATTTTGTAATTTATCTTTTTGACTGTTGCCTGCTTCATATCATTCACATCACTTACAGCTCCGCCTTCTAATCCTTTGCCGCTTTCAAGAATATCCGTAAGGTCCTGTGCTGCCATGCTACTTGTGCTGATTTTCGTTAGATACTGGTTAAAAAACGGTCGTAGTTTAATACCAATTTATAAAATATATATTTATTTTATAAGTTTAACATACACATGACCCGTCATACACGCTTAACTAGTGAGAATATCGCTAAAAAGATGGTTGAACTTTAATATTAATAATTTTTTGAAAAGGTGGTTTGCAGATTGCAAGGATGGCAGACAGGTAAAGCAAAAAATTTTTTTTAATTAAAAAAACCTATTTTAGGGGGGCGTTACTTCTGTAAATACAACTATTTGATTCTTGCCGGATTGCTTTGCCCGGTATAGAGATCTATCGCAAACAGAGACAAGCTCATCAGGGTTTTTTAAGTAGTTATTTGACAGGGCCGCAATGCCTGTGCTCACTGTTGTATTAAAGGACTCGGCTTCATAGGTAAATACATGTTCGGCAATCGTTTTCCTGAACCGTTCACACACCTTCAGGGCATTCTTACTGCTCGTACTCGGCAGGATTACCGCAAACTCCTCGCCCCCATAACGGCACACCAGGTCGCTCTGCCGGAAACAGTCATTGAGCATACGGCCGAATTGCGATAAAAGCATATCTCCGGCAGGATGCCCGTAGGTATCGTTAATCTGTTTAAAATCATCCAGGTCCATGATACACAGAACCAGCCCTGAGTTGTATCTCTTGGCCCTGGCTACTTCCCGTTCAAGGGCCTCAGTAAAAAATCGTCTATTGTACAGACCTGTTAATTCGTCCCGGACAGCCATGCGGGCCATCCGATCCATGGCATGTTTAATTTCCTGCTTCAGACGATGCTTCTCCAGGGCATTCATGATGCAGCGTGACAGGGATTTCTTGCCCAACCGCTCTTTCGGCAGATAATCATAAGCGCCGGCCTGGATAATCTGTGAGGCAATCATTTCATCACCCTGCCCCGTAATGACAACAACGGGAATTTCCACCTCATTGTTGTCAAGCAGTTTGAAAAACTCCAAGGAGTTCCCATCAGGTAAAATATGGTCCAGCAGCACAAAATCAACCTGGCTGCTTTTAAGGCTTTGAAATGCTTCTTCAATACTTTTTGCATGCAAAATATTTATTCTAGGATTATCTTTAAGTAACTTTTTGATTTTTTCAAAATCCTCAACTAAATCTTCTACCGAAAGCACTGCAATCTCAGGATCAAAATTGATAATAAAGGTATCAGCATCATAGGATTTTACCTCATACCGGGGGACTTTTTGCATCTTGCGTACAATGTCTTTAATCTGTCCGCCGGATTCTTTTACCAAGTTAATATGTCTTTCCAACCGTTCAGGGTCTTCAACATCGTCCTGCATTAAATCAACAGATTGCAGCAGCACTGATAGCGGTTGGCTTAATTCATGGGCGGTGGCACCGGCCATCTGGAGCAACAGCTTGAGCCTTTCTTCTTCTATGACCGACTTCTGCTGCTGCAAAATCGTTTTATTTGCTTTTTCCAATTCGGCAACCGTCTTCTTAAGCTTGCTGTTGGCTTTCCCCAAAGCATCTTCCATCTTCTTTCGTTCAGTAATATCCCGTAGCGATGCCAGCAAAACCTTTTTCCCCTGCCATTCCATACGAACAGTCCGCATTTCTACCACAGGTGTAGTGCCATCCCGCCGTACAAGCTCTATCTCTACGGCACCGCTGTCGACAGCAGGAAACCCGAAGGGCTGGCCCACAAGTTCATCCGCTGTCCTGTTGAGCAACACCTCTGCAGCCGGATTGACAAAAAGCACACTGCCTGCATGATCCATAACAATAATGCCGTCTGCGTTGCTGGTAATTATTGTGCGCAGATTCGCTTCAGAGGATCTGAGGGCCTCGGCAGCTTTTTTACGCTCAACAGCATACAGTACGGCATGCAGTAGTAATCTGTCATTTATTTCACTTTTCGTAAGATAATCCTGGGCACCGTCCTGCACTGCCGCGAGGCCGAAAGTTGCATCTTCCCGACCGGTTAAAACAATGACCGGTATGTTCGGGACACAGTCCCTAAGATTCTGAAATGTTGCAAGTCCCTGGGAGTCCGGCAAAGACAGGTCGAGAAGGACGATATCCGGCTGTGAGGATGCCAAAACCTCTTTGCCGCTTGCCATGCTGTCTGCGTGGTCAAGATGCATCTCAATATCCTTAATGCTCCTAAGCATTTCTCTGACAAGCCGCTCATCACCGGGGTTGTCTTCTATCAGCAGGATATTCAGTTTCTTTTGCTGGACTTTGGACGGCATGAAGTTCACCTTTTTACTGTTAAGAATTGATGCTCAGCACCGGATTATTAACGTTTACTTCCGGATTTCAAATGGCTAATCTCTATTATTATTCTTTAAATAGTCCGTTAAGCCTTTCCAGTTCCCCTGTCTTAATATACACGGCATTACCCGAAAGGATTCCGCTGATATTGCGAAACGGTTCTTTAATATGCATGCCCTCACCGTCAATGGCAAACTCTCGTATCTCCTTATCGTGCATTGAGCCGCGCATCTTCAAAACGGTAATGCCCCGGCGCATTTCACCAAGAATTTCCACATAGCGCAGTAGGATTATAGAGTCGGTAATGGTTGAAATATGCGCCTCGGTTACCGAAGTACCGCCCAAAAGCGTAGGGGTTGTTGCGGTAAAAAGCCCTGCAATCTCCTGATGCTTGATGAATGATGTCAGGCCGATCACAAACTCACGAAAGCCTTTTATGGTGGAGACCCGCTCCAGGGCCGACAGACTGTCTAGTGCCAGACGGTTTGGTTTAAAATCCTCAATCTGTGCCTTAATATTGATCAAATGATCCTCAAGCCCGGCGGTCTCCGGATACAGGCAGACAACTTTTAGCTGACCTTTTTTCTCCATTTCTTCAAAATCATATCCCCACCCCGTAGCATTACGGAAAAGCTGGTCCTGGCTTTCTTCAAAGGCAAACAGCAAACATCGTTCCCCGTTTTTAACACCGCCTGCTGTGAACTCAGTTACCATAAGGGTTTTACCGTTTCCGGTTGCCCCTGAGACAAGGATAATGGAATCACGGAAAAACCCTCCGCCGCACATCTTATCCAGTTCATTACAGCCCGAAGTAATACGGACATTGGATGACTTCTGCTTGAGCTCAATAGCCGAGAGCGGGATCACAATGATACCCTCATCAGGCATAATGCTGAAAGGCCATTCACCTTTACGGTGCGATGCCCCCCGGAACTTGAGTATTTCAATAGTCCGCCTCCGTTTTTCTTCTTCAAGTACGTTGCGAATGATAATAACATTATCCGAAACAAATTCTTCCACACCAAAGCGTGCTATTTCTCCGTATTCCTCTGTACGCTCGGATGTCATCAGGGCGGTCACCTGCATCTTTTTTACGGCTACAGCAATTCTAAACAGCTCCTTACGCACAATGGCGGCATTTTCAAACTGGCTGAATATCGCCCCGATAGAGTCAAGCACAATGCGTTTTGCCTGTACTTTGTTAACGGCATGCTCGATCCGGGCCAGCAATGCGCCCATGTCAAATTCACCGGTCACTATTGCATCGTTCTCGGGGTTTGGAGAAGCATCTACAAAAGCCCATTGCCCCTTTTGTTCCCATTGACTGATATCCCAGCCGAAGGTATACATATTCCTGCGTATATCCTGGGGGGACTCCTCAAAGGTAACAAAGACACCGTTCTGATGCACATTTTTAATGCCTTCAGCAAGAAACTGGGCAGCAAAAATGGTCTTGCCGCTGCCTGATGTTCCTGAGACCAGTGTGGTTCTTCCTTCGGGCAGACCGCTATTACTGATAAAATCAAATCCTGGAATATGAGTCTCTATCTTTTTTATCGTTTCAGCATTACTTTTCATCTCGCCCTCCCCCTATATTTTTTATAATATCCTGTTCATACATTTGTCTGAATTACATTTTTAATCATCTCACTCTTCACAGGTGAGCTTTTGCAAATCAAGCCCTATCAGCACTTTCTCTTTATCTGAAAGATCACCGATTATACGCCTTACCGGTGGAGGCAACTCTCTAATGAGGGTGGGAGTGGCTAATATTTTTTCGTTTTCGGCAAGCTGGGGCCGCTCAAGCACATCCACAACCGTGAGTTCATACTCCATTCCGAGTTCATTTTTACAGATCGCTTCTAGGTTGGCTATGGCCTTTTGCGTGCGAAGCGTTTTACCGGTAACATAAAGTTTCAATATTATTTTATTCATCTTATACCTCGCGATTATTTTGGTTTCCCACCCTATTTTTTTTCACTTTGGGTTTGTGCATAATAATAACGGTAGAACAGGACAAGTCTGCCCATGATCTCAATGAGCAAAATACGACCTTCTTCCGAGTAAGCCTGCATTTTCTGAGGATTAGTATTCGTGCTTTTGGCTTGCATGGCATGCATATAAATATCGATGACATCACGAGGGCCTGCCGATAGGAACCCAAGCCGGTCTCCTAAAGAATGGACGTGCTCGGATATGCCATGATCTTTTTTGTAAATACGTTTTTCCAGAGCCATGTCCAACAAATTCTCATACTGCCCTGCCAGTTCATTAAATGTTTCCATAGCACTTTCCTGCAGGGGTCTGATCCCGTACACCTGTGATGTAATTTCGGTTTTAGTTCGTGAAAAAAGATCCAAGGAGCGCAGCTCCCGTACCTGCTGTTTGTGCAGCAGGGCCTGCTCCAGCCTCGCCAAGAGACCAGCACGTTCGACAGCATAACGGATAGTGCGCTCCAGCAGAATGCTGTTTAACTCACCTTTTGGAAGATAATCCTGGGCACCTTTCTTGATTGCTGCAAAAGCAGCATCCTTATCCTCAAAGCCGGTTAAGACGACAACGGTGCTATCGGAAAAACGGTCAAGCAGCCGGTCAAGCGTTGTGAGCCCCTGGGAGTCCGGCAAAGACAGGTCCAGCAGCACCAGGTCATATTGCCCCTGCTCAAGGCAGGCAAGCCCCCCTGACAGGGTGTCGGCGTTGTGCACATTACCTGTTGTTGTCTCCATATCAGTAAGCAGTTCCCGAATCAGGCGGATATCTGCCGGGCTGTCCTCAACGAGTAATATGTCCAGTTTTTCTTTTGCTTCTGTTGTCATGCAGTAAGCACCTCATTACCGGACTTGTATATAACAATACCCGGCCCCGAAATCTTGATGTTTGATTCCTGATTCATGTGCCCGGCCTTCATCATGTAAATACAGACTACCTCTATTTAGATACTGCTATATTTCATTCGGAGGCAATTTGACAATCGTCAGCCAAAAGCACTCGACCTGTTTAATGATCTCTATGAACCGGTCAAACGCAACCGGCTTGGTTATATAACAGTTAACATGCAAATTATATGCCCTGTAAATATCATGTTCGGCATCCGAGGTGGTAAGCACCACAACGGGTATACGTCGCAGATCAGTATCCTTTTTGATCTCCTCAAGGACCTCACGGCCGTCTTTCCTGGGAAGGTTCAGATCAAGCAGGATAATATCCGGACGCTTCGATTCTGCATAAGCACCCCGCCGGTAAAGAAAGTCCATGGCTTCCATACCGTCAGACACCACGTTCAGATTATTGCTAACCTTGGCTTCTTTAAGCGCCTCCTCGGTCAGGCGCACATCACCTGGGTTATCCTCTACCAGCAGGATTTCGATCGGTTCTCCCTGTACTGTTTGTGTAGTGTTCGGCATTTGCTTAACCTCCGTCTCTATAATTAGTTATCATTGTACCTGGATGTCCTGTTGGCTGTCTAATATTACATGTTTGTTGTCAAATATTACGATCAAACATCTAATCTCCACCGCACGGCAGTGTAAAACAAAACGTCGAGCCCTTACCCCTCTGCGACTCCACCCAGATACGCCCCCCGTGACGCTCAACGATTTTTTTACAAATCGCCAGACCGATGCCCGTGCCGCTGTATGTGCTCTTACCGTGCAAGCGCTGAAAAATTATGAAAATGCGCTCACGGAATTCCGGGGCTATGCCTATGCCGTTGTCTTTGACAGAAAAAAGCCAAAAATTACCGTGAGTCGTAATTGGTGATTCATGATTATTTTCATGCTTTTGTTCTGCCTCCATCTCTGTTTGATCTGTTACGGTATCAATGTTCAGATCGGTGCCTCCGGATTCAAGTCTGTTGTTTGCTGAAGCCTGAGCGCTGCCCCAGATATCCGTTACCTGTCGCGTTGAGATATGTACGCACGGAGGCTCATCACAGTGGAACTTAACGGCATTGCCAATTAGGTTTTGAAAGAGCTGAACGAGCTGGGTTCTGTCTGCCATAACTGTTGGAAGTCTGTCACACTGCACCTGTGCATGGGTCTCCTCTATGGAAATCTTAAGGTTCTCAACAGCATCAGCCGCAGCAGAACCGCAGTCTGTAGGCCTAAAGGGCTTGCCCCGGGTACCTACACGCGAATACTCGAGCAGATCGTTGATCAAGGTCTTCATGCGACCGGCACCATCAACGGCAAACGTAATAAAATCATTGGCATCTTCATCAAGCTTGTCTTTATAACGGTTTGCCAGAAGCTGGGTGTAGCTTGCCACCATGCGCAAAGGTTCCTGCAGGTCATGGGAGGCCACGTAGGCAAACTGCTCAAGCTCTTCGTTACGGGCTTTTAGTTCTTCCTGGGCCTGTTTGCGTTCACGCACCTCTGCCTGCAGGTCTTTATAGGACTGTATTAGTTCGGCTGCCTTTTCTTCGACCATACTCTGAAGATGTTTCTGGTGCTGTTCCAAAGCGATTTCAGTGCGCTTTCGTATCAGGGCCTCCACAAAAGCTACAGACAGTATTTCAATATCATCCAGTTCAGCCTGAGAATAGTCTGACTCTTTATTTGCAAGGGCAATCATACCTATAACACGGTCTGCATGGTGCAGGGGCAAGCCTAAAAATGATGTAATAGCCGGATGGTCTGCCGGCGTGCCGACACTGTCAGGATGGGAATCCGGATCATTAGTTATAAGAGGGCTGCCATCCAGCAAGACTTTGCCCCAGATGCCGCGAAGTTCCATGTCATTTATGAGTTTTACCGCATCTGTTTTATCAAGCCTGCACGTATTCCATCCTGGGTCGCTCATTGCAGTTGTATCGAATCGTCCGGCCTTGTTAATCTCTCCAATAAATCCAAACTTGCTGCCGGTCACTTCTTCGGCAACCCGCAAACAGGTCTCGGCAACTGCCTTATCAGTTTCGCAAGCTAGGCTTTCGCTGAAAATGGTATTGATTGCCTGCAGGAGCCTGTTTTTCCGGTTAACCTCCACGGAAGCTTCCTGCAGTTTGGCCTGCTTAAGGCCAATTTCGGCCAGCATCACGGCAAAGCGTGAAAGCATGCGCAAGTTTACCTCTATTTTTTCCTGCGGTATAACGGGAACTCTGGCAAGTACTTCCAGGCACTTATTCTCGTCGAAGCCGAACCTGCGGCGGGCCTGCTCACAAAATTCCGCCGTATCGGCAGAGTCTGGAAGAAACTTGCCGGCAAACAGATTGGCAATATGCTCATCTTCAATAGTAATAGGTACGGCTGCATCTACAAGACCATTTTTGCATTTATATATGGCATACGGAGCGCCTTTGACAAGCTGGTTTGTCACAATAGTGTTGTTTTCCACACATTGCGCACAGGCTTCGGGATGGATCCGATGAAAGTGTGTACAGATATCCTGCCATTCACACCCGGCAAGGACATTACCTTCAAGATCAATAATTGCTGTTGGCGTACCAGTAGCATCATGTAAAAAATCGGTGAGATCCTGCAGCATTTTCTTGCTCAGGAGAGCATCAAATGCGTAACGCATTATCTTTCCCCCCAATCGCTTAAGGATGTATGGTGACTCCCCCAGAAAGTTTACTGTAGCGATTGTTACCGTGTAAAAAGTTTGTTCCTGACAAAAGGAAAAAACTATACTATAGATTTCTCAAATAAACACTCTTCTCAAACAATAAAAAAAGCGAACTGCTTGTAATGTGTATCACAATACAATCCGCTTATTAGCTAAAGCAAAACAAAAGTTATGTCTGACCTTGTCAGGGCACATTGGCTTTATATTGTCAATTGCTTTTTACATCACAATAACTAAGTTTGATGGTATAAAATAAATATCAAAAAAAATTTGCTGTCAAGCAAAAATCTTTTTTTTCTATAATATAGCTTTATTGTGTTAGCTTTATTTTTTTACAGAAATATATCATCTATCATCAAGAGAAAAATTACGTTGTTGACAAACCAGGGCTGTTTTGGCCAAAAAAAAAGCACCCAGATTATTTTCTAAGTGCTTGTAAATGCTTTGGTAGCGGGGCTTGGATTTGAACCAAGGACCTTCGGGTTATGAGCCCGACGAGCTACCAGACTGCTCCACCCCGCACCATGTGTTTAATTTTTTGATTATATATAAGAAACCAAAAAAAAGTCAAGGACTTATTTGGCTTGTACCAGCCATAACAGCTTTAACACGCTCGGCTACCTCGCGGGGGGCGCGTACAATTTTTCTTTCGCTGTTTACAAATGCATGCACGGTATAGCCTTCGGCTAGCAGCTCGCTGGTCTCTTTGCGGTATACCTTATAGTCAAACTTGATGCTTGCTTTCTTAAAAAAGGTAATGTCTGTCTCTACTACCACCAGATCATCATAGGTCGCAGAGCTTACGAACTTACAATAGGTTTCCGAAACGGGCAGATAAATGCCCTGGTCAGATATTGCCCGGTAGGTAAGCCCTAAATCCCTGAAAAGCTCGGTGCGGCCCCGTTCAAAAAGATCAAAGTAGTTTGCGTAATAGACAACATCAAAGGGATCGCTGTCGGCATACGTGACTCTATACTCGGTCTTGTGGGGCATCATGGTTCTTTCCTTTATCTAATATTCACCGCAAAGACGCGAAGAACGCTGAGCAAAAAGAATTAATATATTCTAGTCCTGTTCTTCTAATTCGTTTGCAAGTCGTACTATACCATCTTTCATGACAGGTACATTAAAATTTAGAATTAATCCTAAATGAAGTCCAGATAGTTTTAGATATGTTAGAAGCTGAGCTTTATGTATGGGATCAACCGTTGCACATGATTTCAATTCAAGAATAATTGCATTCTCAACCACAATATCCAATCTGTAAACACAATCTAAGTGCTTAACTCATTGATATCCATTTTAAAGCGTTCTTTCCTTTCTGCCCTCTCAGCAGAAAGGAAAAGATAGTTTGCCTTTGCGTACTTTGCGTCTCTGCGGTGAGTTTAGTTTATAATTGTGTTATAAATTTATTCATCAACTCCCAGCCGTTGGCAATATAGATTCCGGTCTCGCGGGCATCCTTTTCATTATAGCCCCGGGATTCTTTAACAGTCTTCGTGTTGTCCTGTGACGTATACAGCACAAACGGGACAGGGTCTGAAGCGTGTGTTTTGATTGACAGGGGAGTAGGATGATCCGGAAGGACCAGTATGCGGTAGTCATCAAACTTTTCGCGCATGCCCTGCAGCACAACGCTCACTATCTTTTCATCAAAATCCTCTATAGCCTGTATTTTCTCTTCCAAGCTTCCTTTGTGGGAAGCCTCATCAGGAGCTTCAACATGCAGGTAAACAAAATCAACAGTTTCTAACGCATCGAGTGCTGCCCGGGCTTTACCAGCGTAATTTGTATCAAGGTATCCTGTTGCCCCAGGAACATCAATAGAGTTCAGGCCCGCACTGATGCCCAATCCTTTGACCAGGTCTACTGCCGATATCACGCTACCTGAAAGTCCAAACTTATCTGAGAAAAAAGGAATCTTCAGAGCCCGTCCCTGTCCCCAGAGCCAGATCGCATTAGCAGACTTTTGACCTGCAGCTTCTTTTTGCCTGTTTATCTCATGGGCGTCTAAAACGCCTCGGGCGCGCTGCATAATATCCCGTATCCGTTCGGCGCCTTCACCCCTGGGCATATATTCGTCTACTGGCTTTCCTGTAATATCGTGGGGAGGTGTTGTTCTCATGTTCTGTTGCCCCTGCTTCCACACCATAAGGTGCCGGTAGCTCACACCCGCATAAAAGCTGATATCATCACTGTCCAGTTTTTCTTTAAGCATCGTAATAATAGCAGCTGCATCCTCTGTTGCAATATGTCCGGCACTATAATCATCCATATATAACCGACCGTCACGCTCCGCAAGGGTCACCAGGTTGCAGCGAAAGGCAATATCCTGCTTTGCAAGCTCAATACCGATGCTTGCGGCTTCAATCGGTGCCCTGCCGGTATAATAGCGGGCCGGTTCGTATCCCATTACAGAGAGGTTGGCGACATCACTTCCCGGATCTATACCTTCAGGGATTGTCTGAACGAGTCCAAGAGTCCCGTGCTGTGCTAACTTATCCATTGCAGGTGTTTTGCTGATTTGCAGCGGTGTTTTATTTCCCCTATCCTGCAAAGGATAGTCAGACATTCCATCGCCAAGAAGTACAATATATTTCATAAAAACCTCATAAAACAATGCTGAGCAATGAGTAACAAGCAACGAGCTAAACATAAATAAACTATCTATATTTAACTTTATTAAACAAAATCATTGTCCGTCAACCGCAGCTCAAACAAAATTGCACCTATTGTTGTAAAAATGGTAAACACAAACATACGCCAGACCCCTTCTGTCAGCATATCCGCGAAGGTAACCGGTGATCCTGAGCCGATAACAGTGCTCAGCAGTGTGTAACCCAGAGCAGTTAACAGACCCCCCAGTGCCGCTGCAATAACCCGTTTTGAGAAAGCAGCTCCCCGGCAGCCTGCTGTTATTGCGGCACCGCCCAGAAGTGGTACTATGACGGCAAGCCACCACAAGTCTTTTAATGTCGGCAGCACCCCCATGCTGCCCAGATACACGTAATCAGCAAGACCGCACACTGCGGCTCCTGCCAGGGCACAAAGACTCACATGCCAGTAGCGCGGCTGCAAGGCAGCTCTTTTTTCTGCTCTTTTTTGCAGACCTTTACGAATGGTCAGGGGCCAATTGTAAAAAAAACAGAACACACCATGCTCCAGCAGCGCACCGTGTTCACCAAAAACCGGCACGATATGCACGGCATCCGTTGCCCAGTGGCCTGCCATAAAGCGTGCCAAAGTGGGATAGCGATACGTCATTTGAATTGGGAAAGCCAGGTAGCCAATATACTTAAAAAAGCCCAGAAAAACGGCTATATTATAGTCTCTAAAATTACGCTCACGTACAACCAGGTACACTACGTACAACCCTCTGACCAGTGAACCCGGCGAAACAGGGATGACCTGAAACAGTGCTATAATTCCTACCCCGATACTCCATGACTGGGAACGGGGCATCTCTGGATGGGTGAGCACATATATAACAGCTATGACTACGGAAACGATCTGTGTTACCGGCAGCGTGCAAACATGCACTGCCAAGCTTTTAAGATACTTCTGTATGAAGGGCTCCTTAATCTGTGAAAGGATCTCGGCAGCATCCTCATCGGTTATAATATGCTTTTTCTGCCCATCGGCAACCATGTCACGCAGCCATTGTTCCCTCAACTGCGAATCGAAATATAAACGAACCGGCCGAACTATATAGTATGCCAGACGCTGTTTTGCATAGTGCCAGTCCGTTAACAGCCGGTGCAGGCCAACTGGTAAAAACGAGGCAGGCAGATGCCGCAGAAAGCTGGAAAAAGATTCTGTTATTTTTAGCGCGTTCTCGGCACGAATCCTTCCCGAGCGGTACCAGCTTATAACTCGCTCTGCAACCTTACCCTGCACTGAGCGCCCCCAGTAGGTCCGGCTTGTGAGCAACCCCCCATAATGCTTGCGCCAATCCGCATGCCCCCACAGCTTACACACAATCCGTCCTGCAAACGGTATCAATCCCATCAGGCAGAAGAGCACGGTGAGCGTTGTACTGCTGCGCAGTATGGCTTCATGCTTTTTATCTATGATATTGCGCACCTTCCATCCGGTTACAGCACTGCTCAGGATGGTTGACCAAAGAGATCTGCTGTACAGGAGTCGCACATGGTTATGGGTGATATCGGGTATTGAGTCGCGGTATACCTGCTCGGCTTCCCGCAGCTCAGCAAACATAGTTTGCATACCAGCAAATTCATTGTTGTGAGCCTGCATGAAAGCTTCAAGCCTGTTTAAATCACCGCGATCGAACTGTACCAGGCTGCCGCGCCGGACCCCCTGGGCAATCAGCTTGAAATCTCCCGGGCTCATAGGCAGAAACGGCAGTAACGCCAGCCCAGCCCTGAAATCAACCGCTACCAGCCCCGCCTCCGGATCAGAATCGGCGTCAACCCGTTTAAGACAATTCGGCTGACTTTTACAGGTTGACCACTCATACTGACGGGCAAACTCATGGGCACCCATATCATGGAGCAGCCTAACAAATTCGTCCATGAACTGTTTCTTGCAACGGTATTCCGGCAAGCCGGGCGGCTGGACATCGTTTTTTTTACCCTTACGCCAATTCTTCAAAAGGTCCATGCGGTCATCAACTTCCAGTCGCCAGGTACGCCCCTCTACCCAGTCACTCAGTTCACCGCAACTGCCCAGTGTGGTATCTACAAAGGTTGCATGGATATTATTTACAACGTTTTCATCACTGAATTGAATCTGTGCACCACGGCGAATAAATTTCTGCCATAGGGCGCCGGCTCGTGAAGCTGTGGGGTTAGTCTGGAGCTGAAAAGAAGCCTGAAAACCAATAAAATACAAAAAATTACGAAACAGCAACGAGAAGCCTGACGGAGGAATAAGAATTTTCATAGCATATATGCCGTTTACGGCAAGACCGGCCTGCAGTTCCCGGGAAATATCCACTACTTTAACCCGGTATACCTGGCCCGCAAACCCTCCGCCGACAAACTTTTCTACTACCAGATGAACCCGGCCCGTAGCGGCCCCGTCAGCTTCCGATACAGTGGTAATATCATAAAAGAGCTCATCTCCGGCATCGTAGCATTCAACACGCATTGGCCGGTGCAGTCGGGCGCTGTGAAATTTTCTTTCAAGTTCTTTACAGACTTCTACGCGATATTGTTCTTCCATATGCTTATTATTCTATTAAAACACCATCGTATTTAAGCCAAAAAGTATAGGAGAAGGTCCTGGCTGTGTCAAGGCAAAACCCGCCCTGGTTGGACAGACAGTGTGTGCAACCAGTTGACTCCTTCATAAAAACATCGCTCAAAGCAATGGTTTTCATGAGAATAAAACTCAGCATTGCAGTACATTGGATAAAGGCACATTGAAGTTTGGGAATTGATGTGCCTGTGGTATAAGAAACAGGCAGCTGTAACATGCCGGTAATGAACAATACAATGTAACTATTTTATGAAAAATCATCTCGAATGGATAGAACTTACAATAGCCATTACTGCAGACTGTGCTGATGCTGTCGCAAGTTTTCTAATAGAACAGGGTAGCAGTGGTATTGTTGAGGAAAAATCCCCGAAACAAAACAATGTGGTTATATTAACGGCCTACCTTAAAAACGATGAGAGTCTTACCCTGTTAATTCAGAACATTCGAACCTATCTCAATGGTTTACGTAACATATCAGTTAATAGCAATTTTATTTCAGAGATAACCGTGCATGAAATACCCGACGAGGACTGGAACAAGAAATGGAAATCTTTTTTCCAGCCTATCAAGGTTACGGACCATATCGTTATTAAACCATCATGGCGGGATTACCGGAAGAAACATGATGAGGTCGTCATTGAACTTGATCCCGGGATGGCATTTGGAACCGGCACGCATCCGTCAACTCGTATGTGCCTCCGGGCAATAGAAAATATTACTGAAGGATGCCAGGAGAAGACTGATCTGTCGTTGCTTGATGTTGGAACGGGTTCAGGAATTCTTGCCATAGCATCAGCACTTCTAGGATTGCAAACCATTACCGGAATTGACACTGATTATCAGGCAATTGAGAGTGCCAGGAAAAACGCTGCCCAAAACAAAACACAGAAGCTGATAACGTTCAGCACTCAGCCGCTCAAAAAAATCACGGGAACCTTTTCCCTTGTTGTTGCAAACATCCTGCCCCATATACTCATCGATATGCAGCCGCTGCTGTTATCTCACTTGAAAGATTCCGGTTATCTGATTCTGTCTGGAATCCTGAAAGAAAAAGCATCCGAGGTCACGGCTGTGTTTTTACAAAGCCTTACACTGCATGAAAAACTCGAGGAAGAGGAATGGGTATGTCTGATTTTTAAAAGAAATGCATAAGCCTTCAGCAGTATGATATAAAGGCTACATCAGACTGTCTTCAATCCGCACAACCATGGTTTTTTGGCGTAAAATTGCCAGTCTGTCCATCTGCTTCAAGGCTCTCTGCAGGTTTAATTCCCGGGCTTCATGGGTAAGCATAAAAATGGGGACCGAACCACGCCGGGTCTGTCTGCCTTTCTGCACCACCGAATGAATGCTGATATGATTTCTACCAAGTATTCCCGAAATCTTTGATAAAACTCCGGGTTCATCCACTGCGGAAAAACGCAGATAAAATCTGGTCAGTATATCTTTAACCGGTTTAATCTTGATTTCCTGTAACGGTTTGTTTCCTTCAGTCAAAAGGGGCACCCTGTTTACAATACCTTTAACGAGATTACGGGACAGACTCAAAATATCAGCAACAACAGCACTGCCCGTGGGCATCATGCCCGCACCCTTGCCATAGAACATCGTAGGACCTACGTCTTCGCTCTGCAAAAAAAGAGCATTAAACGTCTCAGTAACTCTTGATAGGAGGTGACTATCGGGAATCAGGGTTGGATGCACTCTAGCGTCAACCTCCTTTTGCGTACCGCGACAAATTGCAAGAAGTTTAATTTTATAGCCCAGTTCCCGGGCAAATTCTATATCCAGTGGCGTTATTTTTGATATACCCTCGGTATAAATTTTCCGCATGTCAACTTTGCGACCAAAGGCCAGGCTTATGAGCACAGAAAGTTTATGAAGGGTATCGATGCCTTCCACATCAAGGGTCGGATCAGCCTCGGCATACCCCTTTGACTGGGCATCCTTGAGAATGTCTTTAAAATCTGCCCCCTCATCAGTCATACTGCTGAGGATATAGTTTGCTGTTCCGTTCAGTATGCCGAAAAATCCTGATATCCTGTCAGAGCTGAATCCTTCCTGCACAGCTCTAATAATGGGGATTCCGCCAGCCACACTTGCTTCAAAAGCAACATCAACACCTTTGGCCGCAGCAGCCTTAAAAATCTCACTCCCGCATTCTGACAAAAGAGCCTTGTTGGCGGTAACAATGTGTTTATTGTTCGCAATTGCCCGCATAATAAAGCTTTTTGCCGGTTCAATACCGCCGATAAGTTCAACCACAATGTCAATCTCAGGATCATCAAGAATATTGGCAGCTGTGCGGGTCAGCATATCTTGTTTAACCGCAACACCTCTATGTGAATGGATATCAAGATCGGCTATTGTTCTCAGCACAATCGGAACACCGAGTCTATGACGCAGCACACCGGTGTTTTTTTTCAGGATTTTAACAACACCTGTTCCGACTGTTCCGAAACCAATCAGTCCAATAGATATCTTTTTCATCGCAACACCCCCCGAATGCCCCTGACTGCCTGCCTGGTTCTGTGTTCGTTTTCAACCAGGGCAAAACGCACATATCCTTCTCCGTATTCACCAAAACCAATACCAGGAGAGACAGCAACTTTACCTTCCTTTAAGAGTACTTTGGAAAACTCCAGCGAACCCATTTTTTGAAATTGTTCCGGAATTTTTGCCCAGACGAACATAGTGGCCTTGGGACTCTCAATCTGCCATCCCGCATTAGTAAGCCCTGGAACCAAAACATCTCTTCTGCTTTTATAGGTAGCAACAATCTGCTCCACATCCTGCTCAATCTCATTTAAAGCAATAATTGCAGAGATTTGAATCGGTTGAAACATACCGTAATCAAAATAGCTCTTTAAACGGGCAAGGGCAGCGATCATCCTACTGTTGCCAACGGCAAATCCAACCCTCCATCCGGGCATACTGTAGCTTTTTGACATGGAAAAAAATTCAACCCCGACATCTTTTGCTCCCGGGACCTGCAGGAAACTCGGGGCTTTATATCCATCAAAGACCAGATCAGCATAGGCCAGGTCATGGATAACCAGGATATTGTTTTCTTTCGCAAAATCCACAACCTTGGTAAAAAAGTCCAGGTCAACAACCTGGGTTGTCGGATTGTTGGGGAATGAAAGGATAAGCATTTTAGGCTTGGGCCAGGTCCTTTTTGTTGCTTTGAGGATTTCCTCAAAAAAGTCCCGATCTTCACCTATAGGTATGCTCGTCAGGTCACCACCTGCAATAATAACAGAATAGGGATGGATGGGATAGGCCGGACTGGGTACAAACACAACGTCCCCGTGACTGATGATCGACAAAACCATATGCCCAAGACCCTCTTTTGCACCCATAGTCACAATAGACTCTGCATCGGGATCAAGGTCAACGTTGTATTTGCGGCGATACCAGTTAGTAATTGCCAGACGTAATTTGTAAATCCCTCGTGATACCGAGTAGCGATGATTCTTGGGATTCTGCACCGCCTCAATGAGTTTATCTACAACCGGCTGAGGTGTAGGCATGTCAGGATTTCCCATCCCCAGGTCAATAATATCCTCCCCTGCGCGGCGTGCTTGCATCTTAAGATTGTCAATAATGCTGAATATATAGGGCGGAAGCCTTTTAATACGTGCAAATTCTTCCATTGGTATCCATACCTTTATATATAAAATGTTTCTTAAAATAAAAAAGAGAAGTTAACGTACTACATCTGCTTTGTCAAGCATCTCGATGCACGGTTCAAGATATGCAGCATCATTATTTTGGTTGTTGTTAGTCGTCGGTTGTCCGTTGGAAATCTTTAAAGGATCACCTCCGGACTTTAACTGCCTTTTTCACTTCCCCCTTTTTCGTTCCTGACACACTCTAATAAAATTCAGCGCAAAGTCAGGATGTGAAGCAAAATGCAGGTGGACATAGCCTGCCAGCACATTGCCGACCTGATAGCCTTCTGCAAATGACTCCGCACCCCTTTTTCTGTAGACTGTATAACAACGATTAATATCCGGGGGGATCGCCGAGATATCAGAATAATGAAACTCATGTCCCCTGGCTTTATCTCCTTTATGCATAAAAGGACAATTATTTTGTGCCTCGATCTCTACATACCCGAGCCGCTGCAGACGTGGACGCATCACAGCATTTGCAGGAAAAAAACCGGCCATCTCATAGCGTTTATTTTTTTTATCACGGATAGCCTGGAGCAAATAGATAAACCCTCCGCACTCTGCATACACGGGTTTGCCGGACCGGCAAAAAGATAAAACAGCCTGTCGCATCTTTCTGTTCTTGTGTAGTTGTGCAGCATATAACTCAGGATAGCCACCCCCTAAATACAGGCCGTCCAGTCCTCCGGGCAGCGCTGCATCATGGATCGGGCTAAAGCAGACAATCCGGGCACCATAGTCCTGCAGTAAATCAATGTTATCCTGATAGTAAAAACAAAATCCTTCATCCCGGGCAATACCGATTGTCACTATATTTTTTTGCTCACTAGGGTTGCGATTATTCTCACAATGGTCACGGTCATGGTCCGACCGGGTGTAGGCTATGATGCTGTCGATATCGACTGTCTGCTGCATCTGCTGACAAAGGCTCTGCAAAGACTGCCCCAAGCTGTCATGCTCATATGCCATCACAAGTCCAAGATGTCTTTCAGGAATATGCCACTCAGAACCCCGGGGAATATATCCTAAAACATCCAGGTTGCATCTATCCATAACGCCATCCCTTAAGTATTCATAATGCCTTGTGCTTGCAACCTTATTAAATATAACACCCGTAATGCGAACGGCAGGGTCATAGCGCTCAAATCCGAATACCAGCGCACCGGCAGTTCTGGCCATCGAACTTCCATCTACAACAAGAATAATCGGCAGATTCAACCATTTTGCTATCTGAGCTGTTGACCCATCTTCGCTCCTGCCGTCATAGCCGTCAAAAAGCCCCATAACCCCTTCTACAATAGCTATATCCGCATTGTGCATATTTTCTTCAAAACAGCGCACGGTATTATCTTTGCCCATCATCCAGCCATCCAGATTTCTTGAGGTCCTGCCGGTAACAATACTATGATAGCCGGGGTCAATAAAATCAGGCCCGACTTTAAAACACTGCACCCGCAGGCCCCTGTCCTGCAACAGCTTAGCTAGAGCAAGCGTGAGAATGGTTTTACCCACCCCACTGCGTTCTCCGGCAATAACAAAACCCTTTATTGAATGTGCTGGCACAGCGAATCCTTCTAGCACATGAAGACAATTAAAATTGGGCGTACGTTGGGCTCGCACCTGTTTGGGCAGCAAGGGCAGTGAGAGCCTCAGCCTGAATTATACTAATAGTCGTTCCAGCGAGCAGGTTGCCCGCAGCAAACAAGCAGGTGCAAGCCCAACCACAGACTCCACAGTTTTAATTGTCGGTTAGTACTAGTTATAACTTTTGAGTCAATTATTTTAAACCCAAAGAGAACCATATGATCTAACGGGTTCTCCATCCAATTACAACCGCTGCCGTTGGCAAACCCTGTTTACCGGACATAAGCCTGCTGCGCTGAATCCAAATCAAAGCCGTATCTGAATATGACGGGAAAGCATTTGCGCTATCCTGTGTAATAACCATTACCCCGACACCGCTAGTTCCGGGAAACATGTCATAGAACCACGTGCGGGCATCATCCTGTGTAAGATGCCGGACAAAATCTGAATACCTTATCCTAAAGACTGTCGCAGTGTCCCCTTGTGAAGGGGGCTTCGTACTGATCTGCCATAGGTCATATGTACCCCTTTGATTGGCAACGGCAACATGGGATATCTCTTCTCTCTCACTGCCGACCTCCAGGATATAATCACCTAGGTGGTCTTCACCCTGAAAGCTAATAATAAATTTGTTCCAGCCGCTGTTGTTGCTTGCACGTTGCCGTCCGATTAAACTGCCCATAGAAAAAAATAAATTTCTTATTTCCAAACGTGCTTCGCGAAACCTTTTTTCTAAAAAGGTGCCGGTATCTACAGAGGGCCTTTCCATAGTGCTTTCATTGTCAAACCCCAAACCGGTATCCAGAACATGTCCCAGATCAAGAACTGCACTGGGCTGCGAGGCAAAGACACGTCCTCTCGACAATATATGTTTTTGCAGGACCACATCGGGAACATTAGCAATCTTTATCAGAACCTCACTGGCCCACCCGCTTGAACACCATAAACTTACACAACTTAATATCAGCCAGCCAAGCACCTTCAGCATAAAAAACATGTGCTCTCCTTATAGATATTATTGGGCTTTTGCCCTCTAAAACGTTTTTGTGTATATAGTACAGAAATTATAAAAAATGGGAATTTTTTTATTTTTTTAGTGCAAAAAAAATGGGATTACCAAAAAAGGAACGCTTGGAGGCTGATACAAACCAGAATATTCAAATGCGACATTGTAATAGTATATCGTAATTACGGCAGGGATAAAACAGCAGGTAAAATCTTTTCGAAAGGGATAATTACAGATCCTTTCACTTTTTCTTCTTTTTAGAAACATCAGAACTCAACATTTTTTTGAGCTCTGTAATAAGCTTTTTATTCTCATTTTTCTTTTTTACAGCAATTCGAAAAAAACTGTCATCAAGCCCCTGAAAGTCTCCACAGGTCCTGATTATAATACCACGGTGCAGCAATTTCTCATAAAGTTCAAATGCCGTTAGCGGGGCCGACCGGTTCAACTTCACAAGCAGAAAGTTGCAGGAGCTGTTATATACCGTTAAAAACGGGAGCTTTCGAAGCTCACTGACCAGTGTTTTGCGAGCGTCGAGAATATATTGAATACTTTTTTGTATATAGGCGCTGTCACGTAAACTTTCAACGCCTGCACGCTGGGCCATTGCATTCATACTCCAGGGCCCCTGTTTGGTTTGTACCTTTTCTATGTTTTTCGCATATGAAATGAGATACCCGGCTCTGATCCCAGGAAGTGCAAAAAATTTTGTCATTGACCTTAGTATATACAGACAATCAAAATTCTTGACCTGAGCCTTCATGGAGTGCTCTTCGGCGTAGTCCATAAAAGTCTCATCAACAACAATACTCGTTCCTTTTTTAGCTGCAAAATGTAATATCTCTTTCATCGTATCAGCTGGAATTAATACCCCTGTGGGGCTCCCGGGGTTGCAAATATACAGTGCACTGTATCCTCTTTTTAATTCATCAAAAAGCTTTTTTTCCTCCAACCTGAAGTCGGCTTCTTCCCTGGTATTAAAATAAAATACAACCCCTTTTGCTCGCTGAAAACTGTATTCATATTCAGTAAAAGTAGGTGCCACGAGTAATACACTTTTCGGTCGTAAAATACCGGGAAGCAGATAGATAAATTCGGTAGAACCGTTTCCGGCAAGAAAAAATTCTTCAGGCAGGTTATGGTATGATGACAAAGCATGTATTAAATCATATGCTTCATGGTCCGGATAATTTAGTATTGCCATATCTGCTGAGGCAAGCGCTTTTTTAACCCGGGGTGCAAATCCAAGCGGATTAATATTAGCACTGAAATCAATAATGCTTTCTGCTTTTACACCCAACTGACGGGACACCTGGTAAATATTACCTCCGTGCTTTCCCCTCACTAGATACTCCTTTTAAAATTGTATTATTATTTATTATATTACTAAAAAATAGTATAATAATTGAGAGTGTTTGCTGATTGTTTTTCTAACATACTGTATTTTCATCATTTTGTCAATTGTTAATATGTAAAATTTTATTATGCATATTAACCGATAAACTGATTGCAAAAAAGTTTTTATTCCTTATCCCATGGGGCTGCGGGTGAGGGGAAACATCCGGGTAACATCTGTTGCGGCAGACAAATAAAAGGCCTGCGCTATGGCAGGCCCTGGATTAGAAAACAATGATCAGAAAGTGTATTGTTGGTTATGGATGCTGTTTTTCATAATATCTGACTACCCTGCTTTCATCGGAAAAAGCAGGGGCGTTTTCTTCAGTAAAACAAATCTCTGCAAAAACATAGATACCGACCAGACTTATACACCAAAGTAGTATACTGAGTGAAAGGGCGACAATATCTTCTTGAGGTTTTACATTAAGTAATTTCATGGTACTCTTCAGTTATTGTAACAATTATTTATATAAACACCCTTAGTTTCAAAAAGTTTCATGTAAAAAAACGGGTGATTATTAAAGAAGTTTTATTTGTTTGCGTTTAATGCTACCGTGCTCACTATGCCTAAATAATCGCTCAAGACAACTATTATGGAGCACCTATATTCAGAGATTAGCCGACTGCTGGCACCCCTGCACCACTGTACGGCACTTACCGGTGCTGGCATTTCAGCAGAAAGCGGTATTGCGACCTTCAGATCTAAAGGCGGATTGTGGGAAACGTATGACCCGGCAATCTATGCTTCAATTGAATTTTTCAGAAAGGATCCATCAAAATACTGGACCATACGAGGCGATTTTATCAGGAACTATGATTCATATCAGCCCAATGCGGCCCACTATGCTTTGGCAGAGCTCGGCAGCATGGGAATTTTACAAGCTGTTATAACACAGAATATTGATGGGCTGCATACCAAGGCCGGAAGTACAAATGTAATTGAAATCCACGGAAGCCTGCGACATATCTATTGCCTTTCCTGCGGCGCAAAATTTACGGCACCGCATGTACCGGAAGGCCTCCCGCCTTATTGTGCCTGCGGCGGGGTATTAAAGCCGGGTACGGTGCTCTTTGGCGAACAGTTATCTCAAGACGTGCTGCTGCAAGCCCGACAGGCCTCAGCAACCTGTAACGCAATGCTGGTCATTGGGACATCGGCTGTAGTACAGCCCGCTGCTTCGCTGCCGTACCTTGCGCAACAGAATGGGGCCAAAATTATAGAAATCAATATTGAAAAAGCTTTTCCTGATGCCGACTATTTCCTGCAAGCAAAAGCGGGCATAGCTCTTCCGAGGATTGTTGAAAAGATAAAGAAGATACGTCAATAAAAGATGTTACGGGAAGACCGGTGGCACAATCATGTGTTCCCCACATTGCACAAGGGCAGCGTCACAACTGCTTTTATCTGTTCAACCGCTGGAAACAGTCGGTTCAAGCAGCACGGGCGCTGCGAACAATTGCCTATACTTATTCTACTAAAGCCTCCGCAAAGTGTCCACGCAGTGATTTCATAAGTGGATACAGTAAAGCCTCATTTCTCTCAAGCAGCGTTTTCCCTAACGAGGTCAGGGTATAATATTTTCGTTGGGCCCCCCGTGTGGATGGCTCCATGTGGCTGTTAAGGATCCCGTCTCGTTCCAGAGCACGCAGCTTTTTATAAAGGTTGTTCCGATCAATATCAAAGCCGCCCATTGTTATCTTTAGGATCTCGGCCTTGATTTCATATGCGTATTTTGGCCCCTGGTTAATAATTAAAAGGGTTATAAACTGGAGGAATCCTCTTTTCAGGTCAAAAACTATCTGATCATGATATTTAGCAATAGTTTTCTTTTCTGTCTCTTTTCTGCTTAGGTTTTTCATAGTAAAAGTATATTTTTGATAACACCTGTTTAGATATCAGATAAGGTTAACAGTAACGCAGCAAAATGTATTGCTAAACAATTAAATTGCATATCATATACCATATGGATTAGTATCATAATTCTACGGGCTTTTAAAGACAATTCTTATTCACATATGCCTATAATAATCTTTATTTTTTTACCTGTCCTGCTAATTTTTTTCTTGACATTTCAATGATACAGAATTAGTCTTTTAAATATAGTCTTTTAAAATACATCCTACCAGTAGAGTGTGCCGTGAAAACCACGAGGAAAGAAAGCAAAAAAGATAAAGAAGAAAGAATTATCGCAAAGCATATTGAACAGCTTTTATTTGATATAAAACGGGGATTTCTGCAGTTTATAGTACTCTCGCTTATAAATCGAGGGCCTACGTATGCCTATGAGATAAAGTCTGAGGTTTTCAAAATCACCGGAGGTACTTTTGATATAGATCGGAACAACCTTTATAAAAAGCTGCGTGTACTTGAGCGTGAAGGCATTCTGGTAAGTACTGAAGAGCCGTCAGAGCAGGGCGCAAACAGGAAGTATTATGCTCTCACACCCTTCGGTAAAAAATTTTTGAAAGAAATCTCCAAGCTTATGGTACCGGTAATAAATTCATTCTACGAGAATATTCACAAAAATTAATGTGTAGACAGAAACACCTTACCTTCTTGGTAAATTCTCCTTTTTTTCGAAATTATCAAAGCACAAAATATTTCATAAACTAAAACTAAGAGTATGGGGTCAGGACATGGCAAAAATATATGATCTTATAGTGGTTGGCGGCGGCACATCCGGACTGGAAGCTGCAAAGACGGCTGCGCAAAATGGGCTGAAGGTTGCCCTGCTTGAGAGGAAAACAAATCCGGCCAAGATCCAGCGGTCATGTGCACAGATGTTCTTGATGAATATGGATTCATTTTATAATGAGCGCATGTATTTCTCCCGCGAACAAGAAAAGTGGGTGTTTCCTGTAAATAATTTTACAGTCAACTACAAGGGTGACTATAAGGAATTCTATGGGCTGCATTTTGTAGCCCCTAACACCGTAGATCGTATAGAAATCGGTGACTATGAAAAAAATGCCTCCGGCAGCGGGATACCTGCTGTTGTATTTGATAAGGGTGCCCTGCTTGGCGGACTCTTTGAAGAAGGCCAAAAAGCCGGGGTTGATTTTTATATGGAGCGCAATGTTATTGATGCCCGCAAGACCGGTCAGGTTATTACGGTCAAAACATATGAGGGCGAAACACTGCAGGCCACGTTTTGTATTGCTGCCGACGGTGTAAATTCCAGGCTGGCCCGGAATCTGGGACTGAACCGCCAGCGGGTTTTTGTTAATACGGGTAGAGCCAACAGTTTTTATATTACTGGTGTTGAGTTTGAACGCTCGGAAGTAATTTTTTTGGGAATCTGTTTTGACCAGACCGGCGGTTTGGGAACCATTATGTTTTCTATGCTTCCCAGCGTATACAATCCGGGTGAATACTGGCTCTATATCGTGGGCCTTGAGCGCTTTGAATTCCTGACCCAAAGAAGCCCTTTCAGGAAATGGTTCCATAACGTGGAAATAACCCACCAGCGCTGTGCAGTTGTCAGCAACTGGGGGCCGGCTAAAGAACCATTTATTGATAATGTGCTTTTTGTCGGTGACAGCTGCTGGTTTGCCGAAGCTGAAAACACCGGGGCCCTGCTGTCCGGACATAAGGCTGCTAATGCCGTGTGTAAGGCTATCCATACAGGGCGGATAAACAGAGAAGGTGTTATCGATTATATTGACTGGTGGAAGCAGAACTGGACAGACACACATGATTACAGGGATTTTGTGTGCTACCCGCTCTTTAATCGGCTTTTTAATGAACAGGAGTTTAATTATCTGCACCATATCGTCAACCAGAAATTGCCCTGGTCCCTGAATCCTTTCAAGCTGTACAGTAACCTGGTAACCGCTATCACACCGCATATGGAACAAATTAAGCAGGAGCAACCTGTTATTGCTCAAAAAATTGCCCTGTTTAAACCTGAAAATGCTGTCAACATGATGAAACCGGCCAGCCGAGCCGGCTTCCCGGGTTATTGATCGGTATCATTATTTCTTGACAAGCTTTGCATGCTGGAGTATAGTTGGTCTACAGAATAATACCTTAGAAATATATTATTATAAAAGCACCTCGAAAAATGAAAAAACAAAACACCCCAAACGAACAGTTGTTGGCTTCTGTAACAACCAATTTTTTTTCCAATGAAGACTGGAGATTCGAAAAACCCGTATGGGACAACCAAAAATGTATCCGTTGCGGGGTCTGCGGCCTGTCCTGCCCGGATGGTGCAATTTTTCAAAATGGCGAAGGCTATTACGAAGCAGATGAAACCTATTGTAAAGGGTGTGGTCTCTGCAAGCAACAATGTTGGACCGGTTGTATCTCAATGGAGCCTTATGCTGAGCCGCCCCCCTGGTTGGCTCTGGTTAGGAAAATAAGGTCTTAGGGAGAAAAAGTTACATGGATAAATTTTCTGTATATGTTCCCAAGCTTTTACCACAGGATGAACGATTCGTATCGGGTCGGCGCTCATGCAAAGGATGCGGCAAAGCACTTGCAGCACGCCTGGTGACCAAAGCGGCTGATGCTGCCGTTATCTCGGAGGAAGTGCTTAAGGCCCGTTTCCCGGAGCTTGTCTCGTTAAACGCTCAAAGCTATGCCCTGGATGACGTTACCTGTGATGCAACGCTTAAAAAACTTCTTGCATCTATAGATCACATCAACGCATCTGCTGCGCAGCAGACCAAAACAAACCATAAGTTGATTAAGAAGGCTATTGTCGGTATTAACCGGCAGGTTTTCATGTCTGACTATCTGGCACTGTCACAGCTGTTCCAGCAACGCAAGGAAGCCCTGTATGTCTGCTTTGATAATGAACGCAGCATTGATACCCTTATTTCCAAGGCAGCGCCCAAACCCTTCATCCTTGCAGAAGACCGACACCCCGTCTCTAATGAAGATATTGCCCGCATACTGCAGGAAAAACAGATTCCCCCGGTAGTTGCGGAAGCCGGGTTCTCCTATACCGCAACGGCCTGTTCCAGCCTGCCTTTTGATTTGATTGATAAGGTCAAAAAGGGACTTGCCTGCAGCGGCAATGCCTTTATCCTGGTTTTGACCCCCTGCCCCACCGGCTGGGTGTTTGCGCCTGAAAAGACCATTGCGGTGGGACTGAAAGCCGTACAAACCGGCTATTTCCCTCTGTATGAAATCAGCGATGGCAGCCTGCGCATCACTGAGCGTTTGCAAAAGCAAAAACCGGTACAGGAATTTTTAATGGCACAAAAACGTTTTATAGCTTTTCCGCCAAAACTCATCCCTGCTGTCCAGGCTGCTGTTGATGCAGTCTATGCAGACCTTTTACAAAAGGAGCAGTAGCAAAAACACTATGGAATCGTTTAATAAAACTTCGCTTAACACGATTATACAAGCACATAAAAAACAGAACGGCTCTCTTGTTAGCCTGTTGCAGGACATCCAGGATACATTCGGCTATCTGCCCCGGGAAGCACTGCAGCATGTCAACACCGTGCTGGATATTCCACTCAGCAAGCTGTTCTCTATTGCAACGTTTTACAATGCATTCAACTTAGAACCTCAAGGTAAAAACACCTTGAGTGTCTGCCTGGGCACAGCCTGTCATGTTAAGGGTGGTGAAAACCTGATTGCTATGATGGGCAGAGCGCTTGGTCTTGATAATTCCGAAGGCACATCCGCTGACGGCAAATTTACTATAAAAAAAGTCCGGTGTCTTGGCTGTTGCAGCATGGCTCCGGTGGTAAAGGCAAATGATGATATTCATGGCTCTATGACCCAGACAAAAACAGCAAATCTCCTTAAAAAACTGAAAAAAAGTAAAAGATGAATGCTAAAGCAATAAAAAACGTGCAAGGGTTAAAAAAAGAAGGGCTTGTATCCCTTTTTCCTGACAAAATCAAAATTATAGTAGGATCAGCTTCCTGCGGCCTTGCCGCCGGGGCCGGACCGGTGTTCGAGGCTATAAAAACCGGCGTTAAAGAAAAAAGAATTAAAGCCCGTGTCACCAGGACCGGTTGTATCGGCCTGTGCCACCAGGAACCTCTGGTTGACGTAATTATTCCCGACAAGCCCCGGCTCACCTATGGAAAGGTCACTCCGCAAGCTGTCAAGAAAATACTGGATGCTCTGAAAAAAGGTAAGGTGCCGCAAGGTGCCTTTGCCAGGATCGATACAGAAGAATTCCTGCTGGAAGGGACCTCTCGTACCTACGGCACAGATTCTGAAGACCCGCAAATCGCACAGATTCCCGGCTTTGATGTTTTGTCGTTTTATCAGAAACAGTCACGGATTGCCCTGCGCAATTGCGGTTTTATCGATCCGGGAAATATCCTCGAGTATATGGCCAAGGGCGGCTATACGGCCCTGGCCGAGCTCTTACAGTCTAAATCGCCTCAGCAGGTGGTAAGCGAGATAGAGCGCTCCGGTCTGCGGGGGCGGGGCGGGGCCGGATTTTTAACAGGGCGCAAATGGAAAATGTGCCGCGCTGCACACGCCGATAAAAAATATCTGATCTGTAATGCAGATGAAGGCGACCCCGGTGCCTATATGGACCGCAGCATCCTGGAAGGAGATCCCCATACCGTGATCGAGGGCATGCTGATTGCGGGGTATGCTATCGGGGCCGCGCAGGGATATATATATGTACGTGATGAATATCCGCTGGCCATTGAGCGGCTGCAAAAAGCGCTCAAACAGGCTCGCACACATGGTCTGCTCGGTGACGATATTCTTAAATCCGGTTTCAGCTTTGATATCATCATCAATCGCGGTGCCGGTGCATTTGTCTGCGGTGAAGAGACTGCCCTTATCAAGTCTATAGAAGGTGACTGGGGTGAACCCAGGCAACGGCCGCCCTATCCTGCCCAAAGGGGCCTTTGGGGTAAGCCGACCGTTATAAATAACGTGGAAACTCTGGCAACAGTTCCCGCAGTAATGCATAATGGCGCCAAGTGGTTTTCTGCCCTGGGCACACAGCACAGCAAAGGAACCAAAGTTTTTTCACTGGTGGGCAAAGTAAACAGAATCGGACTGGTGGAAGTTCCTATGGGAACTAGTCTGCGCGATATTATTTATGATATCGGCGGCGGGATTCCGGATGGCAGAGCGTTTAAAGCTGTGCAAACCGGCGGTCCCTCCGGCGGCTGCATTCCCGCTGAACTCATCGACCTGCCGGTAGATTATGAAGCTCTGAGCCGGGCCGGCTCTATTATGGGCTCCGGCGGCCTGATAGTTATGGATGACAAAACCTGCATGGTGGATGTCGCCAAGTATTTCCTTGACTTTCTGGAAAATGAATCCTGTGGCAAATGTACGCCCTGTCGGGTTGGCGTGAAAAGAATGCGTGAACTACTGGACGCAATTTGCAGCGGCAGCGGCATTATAGAGGACCTGGCACTTCTTGAAAAAATGGCTCTCAATATAAAAGATTCCGCCCTGTGCGGTCTCGGCAAAACAGCACCGAACCCGGTGCTGTCAACCCTGAAATATTTTAAGGATGAATATCTGGCCCATATTCTGCTAAAAAAATGCCCTGCCGGAGTCTGTAAAAACCTGATCACTTATGCTATTGACCCGGCAGTCTGTACCGGCTGCGGAGCCTGCCTAAAGGCTTGTCCCGCTGATGCGATTAAGGGCGAAAAGAAGAAAGCTCACAAAGTGCTCACCAAAAAATGTATTAAATGCGGTGCATGCCAGGAAGTATGCCCGGTGGGTGCTGTAGTAACATAAACTGTTAGGTTCAATTTTCTCTATGCAGAGGTATATTACATGGTCGCGCTAAAGATTGATGGTATTGCAACGAGTGTTCCTGATGGGACAACCATTTTAACAGTTGCCAAAAAACTGGGCATCTGGATTCCAACCCTGTGTCACCACGATGTACTGACTCCTTACGGCGGATGCCGGCTCTGTGTGGTTGAGGTGACTCTGGATGGGGCAACCCAGATAGTTTCTGCCTGCACGTATGCAGCTGCAGACGGCATTGAAGTGCAGACATGTACCGAAAGAATCATTGGAATACGAAAGTTTATTGTTGAAATGCTGCTGGCCGAAGCACCCCAGGCCGAAGTGCTTCAGGATCTGGCCCGCGATTTAGGGGTCACTCCTCCAGAACGTTTCCAGCCGCGCAATGAACTGTGTATTGCCTGCGGGCAGTGCATACGGGCCTGCCGTGAGATAGTTGAAGTGAGTGCAATCGACTTTGCCCACCGGGGCTATGAGCGTGTTGCCGCATCACCGTTCTTTCAGCGATCTGAAGACTGTATTGCCTGCGGCACCTGCGTGGATATCTGCCCGACCGGGGCAATCACTAAAAGGGATATTCCCGCAGGTGAAAAGGCTGTTGTTGCCGATGGAATAAACATCACCGGCCCTGCCCGCATAATTGACAACTGGAAAGTCGGTCTGGCCCTGAAACAATGTGAAAAATGCGGTGAACACTTCGCCCCCCAGTTTCAGCTTGATCATTTCAGCAAACGAGCATCACTGCCGGATGACTTTTTTAATGTCTGCCGGCAGTGCCGGACATAACATACGTTTAGTTGAATAATAAATTCTAATAAGGGCGTAAAAACATATGGTAGTTGATCGAGAAGAATGTGTTGGTTGCGGGGCTTGTGTAAATCTGTGCCCCAGGCTGGCCATACGGTTTATTGATAACAAATCCTATATTGATCAGGTCTCCTGTATCGAGTGTGGTACCTGTAGAGAGTCGTGCGGCGTTGAGGCCATCTATGCGGGTTGTCGTTTCCCGGACATAGTGCTGCTCAATTTTGCAAACAATCCCTATGCGGATGATACCACGACTATTTAAGTTTTCTGCGCAGTCTACACGATGCAGGATGTCTCGTCGTAAAGGAGCATACTTAATGAAGGATATATATGATATTGTAGTAGTTGGGGCAGGTCCGGCAGGTTTGATGGTTGCCAAAGAAATGGCTGCTGCCGGCCAGGATGTGCTGCTGGTTGATATAAAAAAGGATATTCCTCTTATAAACCGGTCATGCTGCACCATGCTGATTAATGAGCCTAATACCCATGGCGAAACCGTACACATTGTTGACAACAACCTGCATTTTGAAAAAACCGGTTTCACTGTTAAGTATTCTGGGCAGTTTGTAAAGCTGGTAAAAAGCTCGCGGCTCAGCCCCGGCGGCTACAAGCTCACCATGGCTAACGAAAAGGAAGGTGTTGCCCATCCTTACACAAAAGAGGTTATCCTGCGTGATCTCCTGCAGGAAGCAGTGCAAAACGGTGTAGATATCCTGACTGAAACAGCAGGGATAAAGGCTGAAAATATCAATGGCGGGGTTAAGGTATATCTGCGCAGTTCGCATTCGCGTTTCCTTAAGGAGGTGCGCTGCAAAATAGCCTTTGCCGCCGATGGCGTTAATTCTCAGATAACCAGGGGGCTGAAACTGGCCAAACAAAGAAAATATTTCGGTTCATACCGGGTAGCTTCCTATTTCCTCGATGAGGTAGACTACCCCTACTGGGATTCATGGATCACCTGTGTGGGTAAAGGCCACACCCAGCTGGGAAGGGGACAGATATACATGGTTCCCAAATATCTGCCGAATGCAAAGCCGGGTGACAAACCGATTCTTGACGTGTTCTGCGGTTCACCAATCGGCGTACCCTCAAAACAATCCCTTGACTGGTGTCTGCAGGAAGGCCCTTTTAACGAATGGTTCCATAATGCCAAGATAGTCCATAAAGCAGCCTGTGTGCTTAATTTTTATACCTGCATCATGAATCCGGTTGAAGGCAATATTGTGGTCGTGGGTGATGCCGCCTCATTTATTGAGACGTACTGCCAGTCAGCTCTTGTATACGGGTATCGTGCGGCCCAGGCGGCGTTAAAACAACTTGATACCGGTAAAGGATATGAGGACTACAGCACCTTTTGGAGAGAAAGTTTTGAATACTGCTGGCCCGGAGAAATTGAAAAGGCTCTGCAGGGATTTGGACTGCATATGATAAGTGACGAGGAACTGGATTATATTTTCAGCCTGACCGACAAAGAGGAATATTTTGGATATGTCAGTGAAAACACGGCACCGAGGGTTATGAAAGAAGCCATCATGAGCCATATTGACCAGATTAAAAAAGAACGGCCTGAAACAGCTAAAACTATTGAAAAGCATTGGCAGTCATCAGCAGAAGATATTGTCCAAGCATAAACCGGCCGGATATAATGCTGCGTTCACCATACCGATCTTAGTAGAGACCGTTTCCATGATTATATGAAAACAACAGATGGGGTAGAAGAATTGCTCATTTTCTTCAGCCCCCTTTTTTTGAAGTCTAATAAATTAAGATTAAACTGGACATAATAGATTAGAGTATTTCTCTTTTTTCTATAGCCCTTGAGCACTGCGAAGGCTGAGGTGGTAAGAGCAACTGCGGCGTTGCGAACGATGGACGCTATAGTTGATTCTGGATATTCCAGCGAGCACGTAGCCGCAGGCAGCCGAACCGCATCGGCCTTCGCAGCCTCAACTGTGAGGCTACGCTTTTTTGCGAAATGCTCTAGCAGCAACCGCCTCCCCTGTAGCGGGTTTCCGATTCCAAAAAACTGTGTTATAGTTTAGCAGACAGTAGAAAGCACCGGATTTTCAGATAATTAAAAAATACCTTTGTTCACCCAGAAAGACTCATCGCATGCATTGTCATGTGCGGTGAAAATAACAATAAAATATTTCAGGAGGAATACCTATGAGCGATCTCTCCAGAAGAACATTCAGCAAACAGACATTGACATTGGGGGGGGCACTATCGCTGGTAACATTGTTAGGTTTACAGGGTAAAACCCGCGGGGCAGGCTTTGATCCCACTCTCTGGAAAAACAACAAATTTCTCAAACGTGACGATGTGGATGCCGCTCTTAAATCGCTTTATGTGACCTATGATTCCACCTATCCTTATGATCACAAATTTAATGAAACCATAACCAAAACACAACTGCGAACCCTGCAATTTTGCATCATGAAGGGTATTGAAAAGGATTACGTTAAGCACTATATTACTACCATGCAGCCTCTTCTACAGCGGATAAAAAAGCTGGTGGAGCAGGAAGGCCCGGAAAAAGGCATCTACAGCATGTTTGAAGGCACATCATGCTCCTATCAGCTCTATGAGCGCATTAACATAAAAGAAAACGAGCGCTCTTTCCCCTGCCCCTATAAAGCAATGCTGGGGCACTGTAAAAAATATCTCAAAGCCCCTTCTGCCTCAACAGGAGAATACGAAAGCGTGTTCACTATCACCTGGAATGATGTCTGTTCTAAGTGGTGCATCCCGGTCTGGACCGGATTTGCCGAAAGCATCGGGATTACGATTGCTGCACAACCCGGTGAAATCTGCACCGTTAAGGTAATTAAACCTGAACAGTCATAAGCAAAGGAGAACACCATGAATGCTACTAAGAACATCCATGATAAAAAAATAGACAATGCTGATTATTCAGTGCTTTTGCCACAAGTTAACCGCAGGGATTTTACCAAAAAACTGCTCTCCGCCGGCGTGCTTTCTTCCCTCACCCTGTTCAGTGCACCGGATGCCGCCCTGGCATGGCTTGACGGCAATATCCGCGACCGTGAAGATCTGGGAGATGCTCTTAAGGTAATACTGCAAACCTACACTGATACAGACCCATACCCGCATAAATTTAATGATGCCCTTGTAAAACTGCTTTTAAGAGATCTTGACTTTGTTGTTACCAAGGGCCTGGATAAGGAGTTTGCAGACCATTATGTCTACACCCTGGGTGCCCTGGTAAATAAATATCTCAAAGCCGGCGTTGAAATGCTCGGTAAAGATCTGGCCCTGTGGGGTATGTTTGAGCGTACCAGCTGTTCATATCAGCTGTATGAAAAAATAAACATAGAAGAAAACCAGCGCTCATTCCCCTGTCCGTATAAAGCTATCCTGGGACACACCCAAAAAAGCCTGGGAACATATACAATAAACTGGGACGATGTGCATACAAAATGGTGTATACCGGTCTGGAACGGTTTTGCGACTGGCGCAGGCGTAAAAATCAAAGTAGAACCGGGTGAAACCTGTATGGTTAAGGTACTCTGATATAGTCCTTATAGAGTGAAAGGATAGGACATGATTCGAATAGACAGGGAAAAGTGTGTGGGATGCGGCGGTTGTGTTGATCTGTGTCCACGAACAGCAATCTGTTTTGTAGATGACCGGGCCTTTATTGATACACCCTTGTGCCTGGAATGTAAAACTTGCGTAAATGTGTGCCCTTTGAAGGCTCCACAGGAGGTTTGAAGACCCTGCGGCTGTTATTTCAGGTCTTTTTTATGTACGTTGGAAAATATTTCAGCACTGTTGGAGATGTACGAACCCATATGTTAAAAAAGCCCCTGCTCTGTCCTGCAGGGGCTTTACAGCAATACTGTATTTTTTTCTTGACACCGAATATGATATTTCAGATAATTATTAGTATTCTTAAAGATGTATACCTTTGCAATAGGTGCTAGATAATACATCTATTTAAAAAATATTAAAAATAGTCTAATATTATATTTTTAATTATTTTATATGCCCACGTTTCGAACTTTTCATAATATTCTTTTTCTTATTGCCTTCAATTATCTGATAATGTGTCCATTTGCCTATTCACTGGGCCAGGGATTTATAGATTTCAGCTTTATAAAAAGCGAGGAATCTATCAGCATTATCTGCAAGAAAAAGCATGAAAAAGGAGAAGAAGGTTTCAGTGCTTCTGATGGTATTATCCGTATTGAACCGGACATGTATGCCGGACCTGAATGTGACGGCAGATTGTACGCCCTTTCTTCACTACAACCCCCCAACAAATTAACTACCATAACCTCAGTTCGGCTTATCTTATAATAATTCTGTTTCATATGTATCTATACATTCAAAAAACATTGCTAAAGTGAATGCAATACATCCCCACAACTGTAAAGTCTATAATTAATTACACTGAGAACATCTGACACATACCTATTTGCAAGAATTCAGTACTGAACAGCAGATGCTTTTATGAGGGATACCAAGATATAATATTCTCACAACATCCATATATGGTTTTGTGCCAAAAAAGAAATTAATTTTCAGAAGGAGGCAACCCAAAATGGCAACACAAAAACCAATTTCTATTAAATCAATTTTCTATACGGCTGTGTCCCTGGTGTGGATATTCGGCCTTTCAGCCATCGGCCATATCGTCATGGTGCTGATTGAAAAATACAACCCGGCTATCAAATGGGATTTTGCCTGGACCTGTATGATCATCGGATTTCTGGCAATCTACTCTACCCGGTTTATGAAGCAGGACGGCTGGCAAAGCTTTGTCGGCTGTCTGGGAGGCCTGGGGATGTGGTTTGCCTGGGAATACAGCCTGATGTACGCCGGGCACCGCATGGGAGTTACCTACACCTGGAACGGCAGCTACCCTGAATACCGCATCATGAAATGGACCTTTGTAATGCTCTTTATGGTGTTTACCTATCTTATGTATCAGGAGAGCGTACGTTGCAATTTCATCTTTTTCCTGAGAAGAAAACTGAAGCTGATGCGCGGCGCAACAGCCACCGGGAAGGTCAGCAATTACGGTCCGCGGACCGCCTTTGAATACATCATGGTAACCTGGACCTTCTACGTACTGCTTATGATTGCTTATGATGAGCAGCTTTTCGGCCCCCAATCCTGGTTTACCTATCTGATATTTTTTGCATCATTTTCAGTGTTTTTCTACCTGTGCTACAAGCTCCTCGGGTATGACCGTTTTGGCGCCAATTTGCGCTATGCAATCCCCACGGTGACAATCCTGTGGAATGATGTTGAGATACTGGCAAAATGGGGCATGCTCAAAGAGCCCTGGGTTCATATCAACTGGCCCATCATGGGTGTCATTATTGCCGGTTTTATTATCTCGACCTATCTGATCGTTAAGGATCTGCGCAGAAGAAAAGAAGGCATGATAGAGACCAAGGACGTTATTTAATACGAAAAAACCTTTCAAGTATTAAAGGAGATTATTATGAAACAGTTAAAAATATTCTTCGTCATGCTCATGGGGGTGTGTATAGCGACAACAGTCTGGGCAGAGGAAGAAAAAGATTATAAGCAAAAACATGCTGAAAAAATAACAAAAATGGAGGAAACATTCTTTGCCGCCTCCAAGGAAGGCAAAACAATTAAGGGAGTCCTTATTGAGGGCTATACCTTTTTTAACGGCACCAATGATATCCGGAGCAGACCTTATGGTCAGCCTTATTCCCACGATGAGCTGCGTTCAGCCAAGATCAGCGCTGAGCGCAATTCACCTATTTTTATTTTGACCAAGGACGGCGATCTCTACCTGCCCTGCCCCAAAAAGGGAGAAAAAATTGTGCAAAGTATCGGCGGCGTACGGTTCCCGCGGGTGCTGACAGAGGAAGAAAAAGCTGAGGGCCTGTTTACCTGGTCCACCCTGGTGCCCATGATAGGCCGGAAAATCGAAGTGTACGGTGAAGTCTATCCCGGACATGGCGGTGTTAAAGGACTCCATATCGAATATATTGCCTATGAAGGTGAATACCTGGTCGGGGAAGATTAATGTTCTCTGCATGCACCTGATCTGCATGGTTTCTGTTCCGTGCAGATCAGGTATGCCTGTGTTAGCCTATCGTGATCACGCAACAACCTTAGTCGTCGGGAGGTTCATATAAAA
>JANQFE010000073.1 GCA_028278025.1 Thermodesulfobacteriota bacterium
TTAGCCATTTTGCGGCCCTCCCTTATGTTTATAATTTAATAACAAGGGTAGCACACAAACTGACTTAATGCAACATTATTTATAGAACTTTATACTAGCACCTCATCCCTTACCCGCCCTGTTGCCACACTTCCATAAATAGCCCCAAACGGCCCAAAAAATGAGAAGAGGAATGATACTTGCAATATGGTGCGGGAAGAAAAGCTCACCCAGATTGAACGAGTTGAAATTGGGGGACCAGTGTCGCGGGTCGCCCAGATCATAGAGATTCGGAAAAGCGGTAAAATTCATAAAAGGTAACGGATTTATCGAAACTTTTCCCTGTGCAAGATTGCTAAAAACAACTCCGAGAGGGTTTTTGACAGTAATGGGAATCTCATTTCCGACAACGGTTATTGAAAAATTAATGAAGAAGGAAACAAGCGCAACAGCTGTAAATGTTTTCGGAAATTTTTTCAAGGCAAATACCGTCAGCATAAAGCCGAATGGAAATCCCGGCACCATGTAGCGCGGACCGACTGTTGAACCGGCCGGCCACCCGTAAAAGCTGGCCATAAATAGAAAAAAAATAATTGCGGTCGCTGTACACAGAAGAGCTTCAGACAGCCACCGGCGCTCTTTAAAAAAGAGCACCATGCCGGGAAGTACCATAAGATAGATGGGCGATGTCACGAAAAGACCCCTGTAGGGCATCACTAACAACTCAAGCAATACTCTCGGCTTGGGGATACCGAAAAGCCGTCCGTCAACCTTCCACATAACAGGGCCTACCGCGTAGTTATAGCTTGAAGCAAAAGGGCCGCCGAAGCAAACAGTATTATACGTACACTGCAGCAGTGCAGGTGGTATGCAACCCAGTATAAACAAAGGAACCAGCCGCCTGCCTTGCTTGCAACTGAGCATATATACCACAACACACCCCAAGATAAAAACACTTGAAGGCTCAATCAGTACCGCTGTTGCCGACGAGAAACCGGCAAGCAAAGCCATGCTTTTTTTCCTGCCGGCAGCACCGTGTTTAATATGCATGGCCAGTACAAAGGAAAGAAAAGCAAAAAAGGCTGCAGGCACATGCGAAAAAAATGTTGTGCTGTAGGAAAAAATCAGGGTTCCCAGCCCGAAACAGAGGGTAAGCAGCAGACTCCGGGCAGAGTTGAAACCGAAAAAATGCTCAAAAACGTGCAACAAAAGCAGGCAGAGTAAAACAGCACTCGGCACCACCACAAACAGCGTGCTTACATAGGCGCTGAAGAGAACCCGTTTCTCGATATCCTCCGGGAATACGTATTGCAGGATATAGTCGGCTACGGCAAACGGTCCCACTGCCGCAAAAGACATGCCGGGGGATTTGTTGCTGTAGTAATGGCCGTCATAGTACGCCACATCAGCCGTATTTACAAACTCAAAGTAGGGGTCCTGGGAATCCTCCCGGTATCGGTCAATGATAAATGAGTGCTGATCGATTATGGCGCGTGTCAGACAGAATCGTGAATTCTGGTTCCACCCGCCGCCCTGAAAAAAGTAGGCATAGGTTACCAGAAAAAAAACCGCCAGAAGAAGATAGTGCTTTTTTGTCTTTGCTGGCATGGGCAGTTATCTCAAAGAATATATTCTTGTCGGAAATTTTGTAACAAACTCTTTTCGCAACATGAAATGCTTAATGACATAGTTGTAAATCTTTTCATGTTCCGGGTGCTCGGCGTAAAGAATCTCATCCTCGTGCGGAGCGCGCATTAACGGCAGCCAGGCACTCATTAAGCACCACACATGGGTGTACCGTGTTTTGTTGACCAGGACAATAAATTCATCAAAGGTCTCAGGGTGGATAAGGGGAGCTTGGGAGTAATATTGAAAAAATCTGCCGGCGTAGCCAAGCGAGACCACAAGCACATCTTCGGTAATTCCGCTCTCCTGTTCAACATACCTGACGGCTTCGCGGTAATTCTGGCGGTCCTCGGTTATTATTTTTTTTATAGATGGTGCCTGAATATATATGATCGCTCCCACAATAAGCAGCACGAATCCATTTTTATATGCTCCCTGTGCCCTTATAAGGTCTGCAACAGCACATATTCCGCAGCCGATAGTCAACAAAGCAAACGGCAATGTAAAAAGAAAATATCTTTTAAAGAAAAACATCGGGTTTATCAGCAGGTACAGGTAAAACGGTACAAAAAAAAGGACCATTATATAGATAAACAGCCGCCTGTCTTTTTTCCATATAAACACCAGCCCTGCTGCAACCAGAATGCTGTATAGAATAAAGCCCGGAAGGGACAGGACCCCCGGGAAAATTGTATTTAAGAGATCGAAGATAAACGGCATGCGGTCCACACCGACTGTGCGGACTCTGTCCAGGTTTCCTATAAAGTGCCGCATGATAGGAAGATAGAGAACTATGGTGATCAAGGCCGCGGAAAAAAGGGCATACCAGAATTTTTTGAACGTATTTCCAGAGAGCTGCAGGTGGAGATGCATACGTTGCAGAATATAAAAAATGAGCATGCTACAAAACTGGGCAATCGAAATCCATACCATATACACATGAAAGTAGAACCCCAGAACAGTACTCACTATAAACAAAACCCAGGTGTTCGTCCTGTTTGTCTTGAGGGCCACCAAATAGCAAAGGGATGAGAGTAAGGCGCAGAGCATCAAACCCGAATAACCGCGGGCCTCTGTGCTGTGGTCGATATGAAACGCCGAAACGCTGAGCAGCAAAGCAGCAATCAAACCCGGTCCTGCACCTGCAAAACGCTGTCCGAGTTTAAAAAGCACATAGATGCCGGCTATCCCCATGAACAATGCAGGCAGCCTGGCGGAAAACTCATTCTCACCCAGCAGGTGTACTGAGACCCGGCACAGCAGCGAATACAATATGTGGTTGTTGTAGAAATAACCCAGATCGCTGATTACGGTCCATAAACTGTCTGCACGGGCATAGGGGATAGTCCCCCACAGTTCATCCCACCAGAAACTTTGATTAATATTCCAGCATCGCAGAATCACACCGGTAAGCAAAAACAGGCTAAGCAAAAAAGCAAATTTTTTATCTTTCAGCAGGTTTTGAACAAACTGTTTCATTGATTTGACCTGAAAAAACGATACGGCAGATAAGATTTACGACTATCGAGATTTCTTTTTCAGTAAGCACACTATAGGAAAAATCCGGTGTAAGGTCAATAAGGTTACCTCATTTGTGTGCAAACTTCCGCACCCTGCAAAAAAGTACGGGGAGCTTCACTTGCCTGACCAGTTCAGATAGTCCTTGACTGCCTGCCACGACCGCCCGAGTGCAGTAACATCCATGAGTTTGAAGATCCGGTACCAAACAGTCGGACGGAAATAGAACTCTTTAAAAGCCCGGGAGCGAAACTGGTTGACAGCCTGTGTGGAAACAGTCGGTAAATTCATTACGGCCTGATCCTGGCTCAGGCTGGTAAAATTATTAGAAGCAATCCATCCTTGTTTTACGGCCTGTTCATAGAGCCTGCTTCCCGGGAACGGCACTGCACAGTAAAACTGGGCTATATCAAGCTCCAGTTTTTTTGAAAGTTGGATTGTTGATTCCATTGACTGCTCAGTGTCACCGGGCAGTCCGAATATAAAATGACCGGCAGTTTTTATGCCGGCCTTGTGTGCACAGCGAACAGCATTATGGAAATGCTCCACCTTTATACCTTTTTCAGTCTTATCAAGCACATGCTGATCAGCCGACTCTATCCCATAGCTTATCATCCAGCATCCTGCCCGGGCCATCAGTTGCAAAAGCTGTTCGTCGACAATATCCACCCTGCTATTGCAGGTCCATGAAATCCTGATTCCTTTCTTAAGGATCGCCCGGCACAGTTCGGCAACATAGTCTTTATCCACCACAAAGGTCTCCGCCCAGAAAAAAAAATCATGGATGTTGAAGCGATCAAGGTCATATTCAATCTCGGCAACAACGTTATCAACTCTTCTCTTGCGCAGTTTTTTGCCGTAATATGTCTGACATGTACAAAAACTGCACATGAACGGACACCCCCGCTGGGGTACAACAATAACGAATTTTTTGGCCTTCATCGGCAGGGTATAGTTATCAAGGTTTATGAGGTGCCACGCCGGAAACGGCAGGCTGTCAAGATCATCAATAAACGGGCGGGGAGGATTTACAACAACCTGATTATTATGATCCCGAAATGTTATGCCGGCAACCGTTCGGAGGTCCGTGCGCTGCTGCACAGCAGCAGCCAGCTCCTGGACAGTCATCTCAGGTTCATTGCGGATTATACAGTCAATCCGTGGAAAAGCGTCCAGGCTCTGTCTGTCAAGCACGGTAACATGGGTACCGAAAACAGCGGTAAAAACCGAAGGATCAATCTTTTTAATATCTGCGGCAAGGCCGAGGTCACTGTATATGGAGGGTGTGCCGGTGCTCCAGACAACCAGACCGGGCAGGAACTGCTGTAGATGCTGCAGCAGATCATCCCATTCCGCTCCGTCCGCAGGGCAATCTATAATCCGTACATCATGACCGGCTCTTTCAAGAACAGCACCGATCATCACAAGCGATATCGGCGGCCACAGTGTGGCCCAAACGCCCTGTTCCTGGGTACAGCGCCCTTCCCGAATAAATTTTTTCTTGTCTCCTGTGGGAGGATTAAGCAACAGAATTTTCATAACATACAATCTTGGAACCGTAGAATTGTACAAATTATTATAGAGTAATTATCCTCGCCCATGGGCGAAGTTTTAGAAAGCTCCCTAACGGGGTCTTAAGAATCTTCAGCCATATCCCTGCAGTTCTGACCCAAAAGTCTTTACATCTTGTCAAACGTGGTTTTTCTGGTTCCCATTGCAACGCAGCCGAGTGCAGGGATTTCAGGCGGATTAAAGGGTCGACATGTCTGAGTCCCGGCTTGTCGGGATGAGTTTGTTGACCCGCCGTCTGAAATCCTGCCGCGAGGGTATCCCGACAAGTCGGGACAAGTTGCAGGGTGCCTTTTCTTTGGTTACTTTTCTTTGGAGCACGCAAAGAAAAGTAAATTTTTTATATTGTTGTACTGGCAGGTCGGCAGAATAGAGCTTTTGCGCGAGTGCCCATAGTCTTTTCTTATATCAAAAGAACAAGTACTTCACCAGTGTATATACATACCGGAACCAGACTTTGCGCACACTGATTTTTGAATAACCCATTTTTCTTTCATGCTCGTGGCTGGGCACCTCCGCCATCCTGAAACCCTTTCTAAGGGTTTTCATGATCATTTCCTGTTCAATAGTGGTAATGTTTTCCTGCAAGTCAAGCTGCTGCATTACATCCTTTCGTATGGCCCGAAACCCGTTTTGGCTTTCACTAAGCCTGACCTTAAATCGCCAATTAATACAGGCGGTTATAAAAGAGCTGCCCGCCAGGCGAAAAAACTCATCAAATCCCCCATGCAGCTCACTTGAACCGCCGATCAACCGTGAGGCTGAAACATGGTCGGCTTCACCTTTCTTGAGGGGCTCAATCAGTTTAGGAATATCAGCCGGATCATGGGACCCGTCTGCATCAATAAACACGATTATGTCACCTGTAACACACGAAATTGAATGTCGCAGTGCCTCACCTTTGCCTTTTTTATGGTCAAGCACTACCTTGACACCGGCAGCTTCAGCTACCCGGCGTGTCCGGTCGGTAGAATGCCCGTCAACAACAAGCAGCTCATCTGCATATGGAAGGCACTTTTCAATAACTTCACCGATAGTATGCTCTTCGTTGAGTGTCGGAATGACTAATGAGACTTTCACAATCCATCTCCTTTGAAAACGTCTGAAATACTGTTATTCCGTCGCTTTTTACATTGCATAAAGTAACATACATTTTTTTAAAATTATATAAAAATATTTATTGCCGGACTTTATCCGGGTTCAATGAATAGAAAGTTCTTTTCTCAAAATCATGGGATCGGATCAGGGACGCTTGTTCCAGCTTTACAATAATACGCATGGCACGGCGCTTTGAAATGTTTGCGCAACGGGCGAATTCATGAAGACTGATATGATCGTTTTTCTTCAGATGCGCTATAAGCTTTTGTTCATGGCGGTCAAGCCGCTTCATTGAAAGGGTTGCAGCCGGACCTTCAGCCAATCTCCGGGCTGTTTTCCCGGAAGCCGGCAGGTTCTTGTCATGTACCCGTACGTATACAAGCGTATTCCCCCGGGGATCACGCACCCCATGCTGTGCCGGGCTTTTTGGTATGTATATATCGATAAGTACTTTTTCCTGCAGCAAGACCGTTTTTACAGCAGGAGTAATCGGCGGAATGCAGACATTTGCGGCTGCATCATTAATGACTGCCAGTTCCTGTTCCGGATAGTCAACCCCCGGCACTGCTCCATTATCATCAACACCGACAATTATATTTCCTCCCATGGTATTTGCCAGTGCCGTCATTTCCTTGGCGGCTTTAAACGCGGAAGAAAGACGTGCTTTAAATTCAAGATTCTCACATTCTCTTTTCTTAAGGAGCTGCAGAAAATGTGCTGTGGGATTTGAATAGTTCATGTCTTTCTAAGTGTTACCTGCCGGTTAAAAAAAGCCGGGCGCCCCTGCTTTGCAAAAAACATGCGCTCACGATACCGGGTTACATCCCTAACAAAAAGCCTGAATGAATATTTTTTAAGCTAAAGGTAATACTTTTCCATTATATGGGGCCCATCCCCTTTGGGGACAAGCAGAGCTTTTGTCGGGTTGACACACAAAACCTCAAAGCCCCTGCGTACAAGTCGTTGAGTAATAATATTCTGTGTATGCGTTTCTTGTGGAATGGCCATGTGCATACTGTATCATCTTGCACAATACTAATCAAGCAACTCTGAAGCAGCAGTTTTTCCCTTGGGTACTGTTCTGTTACCCGCCGGCGGATATGCCGTGATAAAAAAGTCTTGATGCTTGAAATGTACTATCAGAAAGGGTACTATAAGGGCGTATGCTTATTCACAGGACATAATACCGGTACTCTGGGAGTGTTGCAAAAACCCTTTTAAAGGGGCTGTTCAAACATGTCCGGATAAAAGGCGTACGGAATCATAAGGAATGAGACGGGCTTTACCGTACCTTGCAATGACGAATGATGAGCACAATGCAACCCTTCGACTTTGCTCAGGGCCATGAGCCTGTCGAATGGCAGATGAACGTTTTTCAACAGTCCCACTATCACTATGTAATACTATGAAACAGTCATTATCGATCAAAATCGAGGGCCTTGTACAGGGAGTCGGATTTCGCCCGTTTGTCTGGAAACTGGCCACATCGTTGTCACTGGCAGGCTGCGTGCAGAACAATCCTGATGGGGTACACATACGCCTGGAAGGCGACACAAACCGTATTAAGCAGTTTCTGGATCTACTGCAAACAAATCCGCCTCCCCTTGCAAAAATAATTTCAATCCAGACGGAAACGGCAGAGCTGCAAAACATGCAGGATTTTCAAATACAGCACAGCGAGACAGCCGGAGATTTCTCAACACACATTATGCCCGACATGTCGCTGTGCGCCGATTGCCGCAGTGAGCTGCTTAACCCTGCCGACCGAAGATACCACTATCCTTTTATTAACTGCACTAATTGCGGGCCCCGGTTTTCAATCATTCAAAATCTGCCTTATGACCGGGCTGCAACAAGCATGTCCGTATTTGATATGTGTGCCGAGTGTGCGGCTGAATACAATAACCCTGCCGATAGAAGATACCATGCCCAGCCGGTTGCCTGCCCGGCATGCGGCCCCCGCATTATACCTATGCTGCCGGACGGTACAGCAATAGAGAGACCGTGGCGGGTTGTCTGGCAGGATGCCCTGGAGCAAGGCCGGATCGTTGCCATAAAAGGTATCGGGGGTTTTCATCTGGCCTGCAATGCCCTTGATGAAACGGCTGCACACCTGCTGCGCACCAGGAAACAGCGTGAATCAAAACCTTTCGCCATAATGACCCCTGATCTTGACTGGGTCAGGTCTGTGTGCAGACTGGCTGCTGAAGAAGAAAAGCTGCTGACCTCGCGGGAACGTCCTATTGTAATCTTGAAGGTTAAAAACGATTTTCCGGCTCTTAAATATATTGCCCCCGGTCTGGATACCCTCGGCATCATGATCCCCTATTCTCCGCTGCATGAGCTGCTGGTTGCTTTCACAGATACGCCCCTGGTAATGACCAGTGCCAATTACAGCAGCGAACCCATGATACACACAAATCAGGATGCTCTTTGCAAGCTACAGGATCTTGCCGATGTTTTTTTGATGCACAATAGAGATATTGTTAACAGATGCGATGATTCTGTCTGTATCAGTACAAACAATCATTTTTTTGTTACCAGACCGGGACGCGGCATAGCACCATTTTCGATTAATTGTAAAAACGCACAAGAGGCTGTTGCCTTTGGTGCAGACCTGAAGAATACCTTTGCGGTTGTCCACCATGACAGGGTTTCCATCAGTCAGTACATTGGCGATCTCGAGCATCCCGGCACCCAAAACATATTAATGACAAATGTCAACCGCCACCTTGATTTTTTCAAGATTAAACCCCAAGTCGTCATTCACGACCTGCACCCGGATTATTTCTCTACCCGTCTGGCAACCCGGTTTGCACGAGATAAAAATGTTCCTGCAATTGCGGTGCAGCACCATCACGCCCATCTCGCTGCAGGTCATGCCGAGTATGGCCTTGCCGGCAAAGCCATTGGTTTTGCCCTTGATGGTACCGGATATGGAACCGACGGCACAATCTGGGGAGGCGAGATCATGGTGTTTGACAGACAGCAGTTCCGCCGGGAACTTCACCTGAAACCCGTTTGCCTGCCGGGTGGTGACATGGCCGTAAAGCACCCCCAGCGAATGCTTATTGCATATCTACATCAGGCTGGTCTGTTTGCTGCGGCAAAAGACTTTTTAGCGTTTTCACCGGACTGTGACGGAATCCTGCAGATGATCACGCTGGGAGTAAACTGCCCCCTGACATCAAGTACGGGCAGGCTGTTTGACGCTGTCTCCTGTCTGCTTGGAATCTGCAATGTGCAAACCTATGACGGGGAAGCTGCCATGAGGCTTGAGGCTGCTGCATCACCGCATGAAATCGAAACGTTGCCCTACACGATTAACGAAAAAACCATAGACTGCTCGCTGATGTTTGCACACTTGCTTCAGCACATGCAGCATGAGGTGCCTGCCGACGTTCTGGCAGGACGCTTCCATAACATGCTTGCCGATATAATATTTGACTGTGCGGAGCGGCTCACGAAAAAGCATGGCAGCCTGCCGCTGGTCTTTGCCGGCGGGGTATTTCAAAACCGATTACTGGTAGAAAAAATTCTTACTCATAAAAAAGCAGCCGATCACAAACTGTTTTTTTGCTCTTATCCCAATGACAGCGGCATAGCCCTGGGACAGGCTTTTGTGGGGATTAGTAACGTAAAAAGTGATGAGTGATAAGAAACAAGTGACGTAAAACGAGAAGCGTAATGAGTAAAACGTGAATAGTTACTTGTTGCTGATTTCATTTGACAGGATGTACCCTTCGGCTCCGCTCAGGACTAATGCAGGATTGACATGATTTTTCAACATGGCAGCGGCTATGTTGAAAACAACATCCTGTGCAACCCTGAGCGAAGTCGAAGGGTTCATCTAGTTAATCCAGTCTAAGAAAAAAAAGACAGTCTGCTAGCTCATTGCTTAATTTTTTAAATTTACAATTTGTTATTTGCTTTCATGCACATTAGTTGTTATCATTATTAATTAAATATCCACAGGGAGAGTACAATAATGTGCCTTGCAGTACCTTTAAAAATTATGGAGATAAAAGATAACGGTCTTGCCGTGGGCGAATACCAGGGAGTACAGGTTGAGTTCTCAACGCTGCTGCTTGATGAGCCCCAAGTCGGTAAATATGCAATTGTGCACGCCGGAACGGCTATCGAGATGCTTGATGAAAAAGATGCCCTGGAAACCATTGCGCTGCTGGAGGAAATGACCCGGCATGGATCTGATTAAAGATTTTAGACGGCCTGATGCTGCCCGACCCATTTCCCGCGAAATCAACGAGCTGATCGGGAATAGAAACTTCAAGATCATGGAAGTATGCGGTGGGCAGACTCATACAATATATAAATATCGTTTAAAAGAAATCCTTCCTGAAAGCTTGAAGCTTGTTTCCGGACCGGGATGCCCGGTGTGCGTTACCCCTATCAACTTTATCGACAGGGCCGTCTGGCTTGCACTTGAAAAACAGGCCGTCCTGCACACCTTTGGCGACCTGATGCGTGTGCCCGGCACCGGCCGTTCACTTGAAAAAGCACGGGCCGAAGGTGCCGCTGTCCGGGCAGTATACTCCCCCTTGCAGGCAATTGACTATGCCCAGCAACACAGGAAAACAGAGGTGGTTTTTCTCGGGATCGGTTTTGAAACAACAATGCCCGCTGTCGGTCTTGCAATTCAGAAGGCCGCTGAATTGCATCTTGATAATTTTTCGGTGCTGCTTTCGGGGAAAAGAGTTCCCCCGGTTTTGAAAACCCTATTATCATCAGAAAAAATTGATCTGGACGGGTTTATTACCCCCGGTCATGTTACTGCTATTATAGGGACCGATGCATATGAGCCCCTCTGTGCAGAGTATAAGGTTCCTATGGTTGTGGGCGGCTTTGAACCCCTTGATCTTTTGCTTGCAATACGCATGCTTGCCCGGCTGCTGGCCAAAGGCAAGCATGCCAATGCCAATGCCTACACGCGGGTGGTTAAACCTGGTGGAAACCGCAAAGCTCAGGATATCCTCAGCACTTTTTTTATACCTGCTGATGATGAACTAAGGGGCCTGGGGGTTGTTCCCCAGGGCGGTTTTCGCATACACCCGCAATACCGGCACTTTGATGCAGATTGCCGGTTTGATATTACCGTTGAGAGTAAAGAGCCCAAAGGCTGCATTTGCGGTGAAATTCTTTCCGGAGTAAAGGAACCGTTTGACTGCAACCTGTTTAAAAAAGCATGTACACCTGATTCACCGGTAGGCTCCTGCATGGTAAGCAATGAGGGCACATGTAATGCGGCATATTTATATAGCTAAATAGCCTATGAATGATAGAATTCTGTTAGGCCATGGCAGCGGTGGCCGGCTGACACGTGAGCTCGTTGATGAACTTTTTGTCAAGGGGCTGCAGGAAGCTGCACCTCACAGCATGGATGACGCCGCCGTTCTGCCGCGGCAGGACCATAAGCTTGTTTTTACCACAGACTCCTATGTGGTAAGTCCTCTGGAGTTTCCCGGGGGTGATATCGGTACACTCGCCGTTGCCGGCACGGTAAATGACCTTGCAGTAATGGGGGCAACCCCCCTGTATATCTCCCTGGGAATAATTCTTGAAGAGGGTTTTGAAATATCGCGCTTAAAGAACATCGTCACTTCTATTGCTGATACTGCTAAAAAGTCAGGGGTTTGTATTGCCTGCGGTGACACCAAAGTGGTCGAAAAGGGCAAAGGTGACGGGTTGTTCATTAATACGGCAGGCATCGGTGTATTGGCTTATCCGACCGACGAAACCCTGATTCAACCAGGGGACAAGGTAGTGATAAACGGCACCGTTGGGGATCATGGTATGACTATTCTAACCATGCGAAAGGGCTTTCCCCTTAAATCATCACTGCAAAGTGACTGTGCACCCCTCAATGGCCTTATTCACCAGGTTGCTCAACAGCAGCAGATTAAATGGATGCGGGACCCTACCCGAGGCGGTGTTGCAACCGCACTTAATGAGCTGGTTGAAAATAAACCTTGGGGTGTAATGCTTTCTGAACCTGATCTGCCTTTTCATGAAGCTGTAGACGGGCTGGCAGAACTACTGGGCCTTGACCCCCTCTACAGTGCCAATGAAGGTAAAGTGCTCATGATAGTAAGTGCAGAGCACGCCTCTGAAACACTCAAGGCACTTCACGAACACCCTCTGGGCAAGCATGCCGCCATTATTGGAACGGTAACTGCAGATTACCCTGGTACGTTGATATTGCAGACTGAAATGGGAACAATGCGGACGCTGGGAATCCTGACTTCAGACCCCCTGCCGCGGATATGCTAGAGCATTTTACACTGTTAGCATCACTATTTTAAAATCTGTAACTCGAAATAGTTTGCTATCAGATCAAAATCTTTATCACTATGGAGCAAAGGAACTTTCTGTTCAATACAAACTGTTGCAATCATACAATCAGCAGCATTTCTTATAGTTACTCCTTTTTTTCTCAACGTTCTGTATAAATGTGCCGCAAAAAGAAAGGTATCCTTTGTCATTGGAAAAAAAATCAGGTTCTCCAGGATGTCTCTGGTGTGTCTATACTGTCGGTCGTTCCTGATCCCCTGTAGTATCTCACTAAGAACTATCCCGCATATACAGATGTCCTCATCATTTTCAATAAGCGATCTCAATTGAGCTGCTTGTCGAGTTTTTTTGCCCCCTAAAAAGCCGATCCAGACCGAAGTGTCTACCACTATCACTTAATTTTCCGCCTCTGCCGCATATCTGAGAGATTGCCCTCCCAGGTTACTTTTCCCTGCAGCTCTAATATCTTTCTTTGTGATTTGCGGCGCAGCAATTCGCGCAGTGCATAATCAACAAGCGCTCTGCGGGTTTTCAGCCCTGTTGCTTTAAGGCCGTTTTCAACAAGCTTTTCGTCCAAAATAATATTTGTTCGCATGACGGCATGTACCCTTATAGTATAAAATATTTATACACATTATAGCATAAAAAATGTGTATATCAATAAAAAATACTTATATGTAAACGTTCCACATTTTCGGCAATCGAATGTATTTATCCAGCATCCGGAAACAAGAAACCGGCCACTATAGCATTTTTCAAAATAGTATGACCGGTAGGAACTGCCTCCGGCAGCGATTATCGCGACCAAAGGTCGCTCCCGCCCTGTGTCTAAAAACCTGTACGGCTACGATTTAATATGAAATGCTCTAAATCTTTGTCCCATATTTGCTGACTTGTCCAAACCGTTTAAGCTTTATCCTAAGAATAAAAAATCAGGCAGGGCCGTTGCTGGTCCTGCCTTTTGTATTGTGTCCTTATCATACTGCTCTATTACGGGCAGTCAGCTTCAAAATCATACGATTCAATTTGGCTTTGAGGTATTACGATACTGCTGTTGTCGGTCGGACTGAAGGTACAGTTGTCATATGTGGGTTGCACTTTGTATGTCCCGTTGTCGAGTCCGCCAAATGAATAATATCCAGCGGAATCTGTATAGCTTGTGCTTTCAGGATTATACGTTCCACAATTATTTTTAGACAGATCAATTTGAACATTATTTTTGACATCTCCCGTGACATACCCATAAATAGTATCAGCATCACACACATCACCGGTACCGTCTGTATCTTTATCCGACTGATCGAAATTTGCATCACTAGGACAATTGTCGCAGTCATCCCCCACGGTGTCATTATCCGTATCATCCTGATTGGCATTTGAATCAATGGGACAGTTGTCTTCACAATCATCTACACTGTCATTATCAGCGTCGACACCCTCCGGATATTCATAGGCACCTATATCCGGATCTAAACATTGTGGAATAAGAGTTCCCTCGATGTCCTCGTCTAATTCAACATCTTCCCCTTTATTAATAGCCGGCGATGTCGGCGTGAGATGAAAATCATCTGTAGCATTGTCGACAAATAATGGATCTCCCTCAAGACCATTGGCTTCATATCCTTGATCTTGAAAAGTATCTAGATCTTTTTTGCCACCGTCCCAATAAATATAATTTCCCTGACCAACGTAAAAGTTATAATCAATAACAGGACTTGCTACATCTGCAGTGTCATGTTCCCACAGAAGATAGCTGCTATTGGCGTCTATAAAAATATTGTTTTTTATTTCAACATTAGACATAGTGCCATCATAGAATAAAAGCGCTGCAGTGTTTCCAGCAAGAGTATTGTTGTAAATATTCAAGCCATTAACATCTCCTCTGACGATTATGGCATCATAAGAATCACCCACAACATTATAATTAATATCAGCGGATATTTTTACATTATTAGATGCTGCGTAGATATATATACCATACGCACCATTCTGGTCACTATTTTGTTTAGAATTAGAACACCAATTTTTATTTATGATATATTTAGTACCATTATCCGTCGGAGTAACTTGTATACATTTAGAAGTTTGTGACGATTTTCCAACATCATTTATTATATTATCTGCAATTGTACTATCTGCATTTGCTTGACAGGATATCCCACTGCCCTCAACATTAGTAACTGTATTCCCTGTAATTATTATATTAGAAGTCCCTGGTTTTATATCTATAGCGTCAGCATCAGTGCCAGACCATCTATCAAAACCATTCATAAAATTATTATTAGTAATTGTTATTGTAGAAAGATTAGACGTTATGTAAATAGCTTCAGAACCGAAATTTTCAACAGTATTATTATCAAATGTCAAAGAGCCCGTATTCGAACTGAATACCGCATGGTGATTATATTGATGTTGGGTATTTGTTATATGAATGTTATTACAAGCGCTGGGAAGCCTGGGAAGATATATACTGGTAGAAGTGTGTAAAAATTTTATATTTTGAATAGTAATAAATTTTTTATTACTTAACTTTATACCATCTTTATTTCCAGCAATCATCTCATCCTGGTTGAGTATCGTTCCTGATTCATTATCACGCACATAAATGGTAGGAAAATCTGTACCATTATCAATATTACACCATTGTCCAACCGTTAAATCAGCAGGATCGTCAATGTCCGTAGATCGCATCCCATCAAGAAGCGTAGAATTATCTCGCAAAATCCTCATCGTATTTCCAACACCTGGATCTCCACCGCCAGATTTTTTTAAATAATATAAAGTTGAATCATTGTCTGATGCAACCCACTCATGACCATGCGACTCACCCACTGGTATGCCACCGTCGATGGTTCCATTATCACCGGAACAGTCACCACTAATAACAATCGGGGAGTTTGCTGATCCATTATCTCCCACTTCTAATGTTTTTTTATGTTTACCACATACATACAGGGTATCACCGGCACTAACGCCGTTTATGCCCCAATCAATATTCTCAAAGCCACTCCAGGCATCATCATATGAACTCCCATCTCCCGCACCATACGTTGCGTTATCCGGCCTGACATAAAAGTCACCAGCATAAACATTGTTAATAACAAACACCAAAGACATGATTAAAACGAAAAGTAATTTCTTCATAACCGTTCCTCCTTTGTTGGTTTATAGTTTCATTTTTTTACTTCAAAATAATTATCCAGCATGCTTGTATACCAATTGTTTAATCCAAAGTCCGCAATCCAAAATTTATAAATCTGCCTACCGATTACTGATTACCAGCGCTGCCATTTGCGTTTCCCTCGAACAAATCGCTATACCGTCAAGCAATGCCGGCCAAGCAAAAAACGACACTCCTCCCCTGTTTATTGTGTGGCTTTTCGAAAGATTGAAGATAGTTGGTGGAGATGAGCCCCGATGCCCTTCCTTTTTACCTCCTTTTCCTTACAGACAACCTCAAAACAAAAAAGCCTCCAGACCTGATTTCAGATCTAAAGGCATAAATTTACTCAGTTATATTAATTGATTTGACTTCTTTAAAGTGCTCCCTCACTTTTTCTACCCCTTCTTACAGGATCAAAAAACTGTTTAATGCCTGTACCCTTTTTCTTTAGATTCAAATATATTTTGCAATTATTATTTGTCAAGAACATTATTATTAATATTGAGTTAAAATTGTTCAATAATGATTATTGTTTTTAGATAAAAGAGGGTACGGTCCAGAGAGGAAAGGAGGGACCAAACCCCTCTGAACGTGGATACCCGCCCTCTTTCTATTGCCTCCTAGATTGTGGTTGTCGTGGTTGTGCAGCTTGACTCAAAGTCATACCCCGTCGGGGTACTCTGCGGAATGGTAATGTTGTCACTATCAGAAGGATCAAAACTGCACCCGTCTTCTGTCGGCTCCACTTTGTATGTTCCGTTGTCTAATCCACCAAAGGAATAATACCCAACAGAATCTGTATTGGTTGTGCTATCAAGACTAGGACCCCCACAAGCATATTTATAGAGATCAATTTGAACTTCATTTTCAACATCTCCCGTGACCGTACCATAGATGGTATCAGCATCACACATATCACCAATCCCGTCAGCATCACCATCGGCCTGGCCCACATTAGCAGCATCAGGACAATTGTCGCAGTCATCCCCCACGGTGTCATTATCACTGTCGTTTTCATGGCAGTCAGAATCATCACAGTCTGTATCACCGTCTTCATCGTTATCAATACCGTCCGTGCAGCTGTATTCCTTGAAAAATACCTGCATTACTCCTTCCCCTGCGGGAAGGTCAATTTCAATCTGATCGTTTACTTTTACATAGTCCAGCAGTATCGTCCTCTTCCACGGCATAGTGTACGTGGCATTGTCGGCATCTTTGGTTAAGGTAACTCTGTCGACTTCATTGTCGACGTACAGCTCTATGGTCGCAGCTGTGGTTGCTTCAACATAGCCGACTATTTTTTCAGTCCGATAAGATAATGCTAGCTGGTGAATATCCGTTGCATTGTCTCCATTGCTGTCGCTGACCGGGAGTTCGTAAAGGGTAACCGCATCAACATCCAGCTGTACAGGCTCTTTCAGATAATAATCTGTAACATCATGTGAACCGGCATCTCTGCGAAGCACCATCAGGTTACCCTGAAAACTTATATCTATATCCAGAGTTGCATTATCAATATCCAGCATGGTTTGGTTATCATCAGCGTTGTGCACCACAACAATATCTTCATAGTCCTGCGAAACCGGTTCCAGCAGTGCCCCGGTACCGTTATCAATGTTATTCAATTTTGTTATCTCGATAGATGCATTCTCCATATCCGAGCTGTTATCCGTAAAAATCAGATTCAGAAATTTTGCGTTCTGCGTATCATCCTGGACCTGCGAGACATATCCCAGTTTTAAATCACCTATAGAACAATAATCTCTCTCAGGAGTATATTCGCCGATATGCCACTCAGCAGGTACCAGCCCCTGAACATGAATATGTCCTTTTGCTTGTTCAGGTGTTTTATAGCCATAAGATGTTGTACAGTTAGGATTTCGTTTTAAAAATGCATTCCAAACCTCAACCCCGGCCCAGGATGCTGTCCTGTTTTCTGCATCAAATTCAGTTTCATTGTCCAGCCGGGGGGTAGGTAAAGATATTTCATAGTCATTGACTTCTGCGCCCTTTAATTCATCAAAAAGAAGGACATAGTCTTTTAAATACAGCACCTGCCGTGATACATCAACATCCCAAAAGCAGAGATGGCCCCAACAAGGGTTGTTTTTCCAGCCGATCTGGGCAGTTTGCAGAAAAGCATACTTTTCATTACCACCAGAGTAAGAAAAATAGTGTTCCAGTTCGCCATTGCCGTTACCATCGGCTATACAAAAGTCAAGGCCATCCCAATCATTATTTACGGAAATAAATGATGTTTTATATTTATAAAGAGAGTCATTTTCAGAAGGGTTATAATAGGCCGGATCCGGGGTTATATAGTGCTCGCCGTTTTCAAAAAAAGCAATATGGGCCAGATCAACCCAGCCGGTCCATTCACTACCGAGACCTTCCGGTTTGCCGAACAGAAAAAACTGCCGGTCTTGTGTAGCATTATCCCAGGCATCCCTGAATACGGCCTGGTTGGCATGCGGAAAAAACTGTGTGGGCTGTTGCCAGATGGGGCGGGTGACATCCGAGGGGTCGTTGAGCCCCCATTCTGCCGGTGAAAGGGACTGGGTATCAGGGCTAAAAATAAACAACCCGGGTACAATTCTAAAGTGGACAGGGTAACCGTAAATTCTCCCCGTTGCATCACCCTCACCCTGTTTTTCAATTATCCACTGCATCATCCGTGCTAAGTGATCAGGAAACAATATGTCATTTTGAAACATTGAACTAAGGGGATGATATAGACTCCTGGTACCACCCCAATACGGCATGGTGCCATCACTGAAACGATCCTTTATCATGGCCTCAACCGCACGTTCGAACCGTGACCCTTTGATAAAGTTTTCTGGTGTAACGCGCTCATGGATAAAGGCAAGACACAGTACATCCCCCAACGCTGCATTGCGGTACGAATTACCGGTATTCTCGATACCGTCTTTGGTGATCCAATCATTTTCAAGCGCCCGGTTCACCAACTGGATAGCAGTATCCATCCATCCTGCTGGGTGGGTCATTATATGGCCTGCCGGCGGAACCCAGTCGGCCAGCGCATGCGCAAAGATTCCGGTTGAGTGGAACATATATCCGACAAAGTTCACTGTGCCTGTTCCATTACCGCTCTTGTACTTCCAGAGATTCGTCTTGTGGGAATTCACCGTTAAGTGGTCGATCAGCTTGGCAAGCTTGAGTCGTATCCGTTCCTCATAGTCCGTCCCGTGTGCAGTATCATCCTGAAGCAGCCGCTCTTTAAGCATATCATAGGCAAGGGCATAGGAGGCAAGACTATGGGCCGCGTAAGCAGAAGCACCGCCGTACATGGGATCATAGAGCAAAAGGTCCCGGGCAAGTTCATAATACTTCTCGTTTTCGGTTTCATTGTCTTCATAGATATAGGTATGTTCCTCCATACGGTATGCCAGGGCCGCCATTGCAATCATTGCCGGCGTTACCCAGTTACGCATTCTGTATATGCGAATTTCTGTTTCCGCTTGAAATGATAACGGTGAATCAGGGATGCTCCTGAATTCGTCCTTATGATATCCATAGGCATAGTGAACTATCCATGTTTTTGTTGCATTGTCATACTGTGCTCCATTCACTGGAATAGCAAGAAACCTGCCTTTCTCTGCACCGCTTATTATTTCTATATAATCTCCCCCATAACCAGAACCTAGAATGCTTGCATTGTCCGGGATGCTGATATACAAGGTGTTGTTGTCGGGTTGCGTATCTTCAACAATGCTGCCGTTAAAAAGAAAATCATCTAAGGTCTTTACCGGTTCGTCGTTACTGACTGTATACGGAGGATGATCAAAAAATCCCAGGTTGGTCTTCCCACCTACATACGCCCGTAGATAATACATAAAACAATGATAGAGCCCCCGCGTGTAATAATCATTACTTGTCCTATAGCCCTTCACCCGCGCAAGATCAGCCGGGTCAAACAGGATTGTACTGTTGTCGCGTTCAGCCGGATCAACATAGGCTGAAGAAGCCAGCACCACCTCCCACTGTGACCCCAGAGCATTATAGGTAATGCATTTCTCCTCGGAGTTCTTTTCCGTGCCGTTATCGGCTTTAAAAACAATATCAAAGCACGTCGTGCTGTTATCGGTTAGTTCGGGCAGCCTAATATAGGGGTGGGGATCTCCCGCAGTGATGGTAACAGACTCATTATCATCAACGTCGACATCATATGCATCCGTATTCAAATAAAGCCGAACCGGATTAACCCCCGTCTCCCATTCCTCTCGCCGGTCCATACAGGCCGGGCCGGCAGTAATCTTTTGCCATGTAGTCTCGTGTTTGCCATACGTATCGGTAACCCGCAATGAAACAGTGAACTCATCGGCAACAGCATAGGTGTGAGTTGGTGACGTGCTGTTGTCGGTAGAACCATCACCAAAGTTCCAGAGGGATGCAACAACATTCAAACGTGAATTATTGGTAAATGCTACCACAAAGGTGCTGTTATCTATCTCATAGGAAAACTCTGCCGTGAGCGTAGGCGTTCGGTCTGTATTATTTGGGATGCCGTCACCATCGGTATCACTTGCCGGATAACTAAAAACTGTGGTATTTACAAGACCTAAAAACAAAAGCACATAAATAAAAACAACCGCTGTTGATACTGTCTTTTTCATTTTCTTTCCTCCTCTTTGTGTATACGTTTTGGTCTCTTTTTACGTCATAATATTTCTGCGGTTTTCAAGTGCGCTGATATTTCTCCAATAAATGGCCATATAGTTAGACAACTCCTGCCGGACAAAAAATGACAGTATTTCCCCGTCGGCTGGGCATTGGTGTTAACCTGAAGGGTGGTGGAGAGGGGTTATGGTGCCCCCTCTACTACACCCCCTCTTTTGCCCCTCTATCAAAGCCAAAAAAAAACAAAAATGCCTTCAGATCTGGTTGTTGACCTGAAGGCATTTTTCTACTCAATTATTTTGACTTTTTTAAAATGATCCCTCACTTTTGCTGCCCCTTCTTACAGGATCAAAAAACTGTTTAATGCCTGTACCCTTTTTCTTTACGAATCTAATATATTTTCAATTATTATTTGTCAAGAACATTATTATTAATATTGAGTTAAAATTATTCCATAATGATTATTGTTTTTAGATAAAAGAGGGCACGGCCCAAAGAGGAAAGGAGGGACCAAATCCCTCTGAAGGTGGATACCGATTTCTAATAGTTTCCGCGGTTACTATAGAGAATACCGGTGAAACATTTACTGTACCGTAATCCCGATACTTTCCAGCAAGGTTCCGTTCCGTATTTTCTGAATGACCAGATCGGCATAAAATACAAGTTTGGGTGAGCCTTCTTGCTTAAGGTCCTTGATAAACGCAGTTATATCATCAACATTCTCTTCGGGTATAATTGCTGTACCGCTCTGAGCTGCATCAGCAGCAAAACCACTATTTTCAGCTACCAGGTTTTTCAAACGGTTTCGCAGCTCCGGGTGATCCGACAATATACGGGTAACTTCATCCGCATTGGCATAAAAGACCTGCATAATAAATCTGCCGGAGAAATGATCCCGCCAGCTGTCTCTGAGCTGATAGAGCGTGGCAAGATGAGCCGCATTATCAAGGGTGGCTGCAAAAGGACATCTGCGTGAAACGGTTATGTAATCCTGCTTTGAGGCTGTTTCCATACGACCGTCTGTGGCGGTCACGGTTAATGAAACAGTATATGATCCCGGGTTGTCATAGGTGTGGAAGGTGTTTGGTTCAGAACCGGTTGTACCGTCACCGAAATCCCACACATACGTATCTAGGGGGCCTGAGGAGAGATCCTTAAATTCTACCATGAGCGGGGCAGATCCTGAGGTAGGACTGCCTTCAAAATCTACACTTAACGGCTCAGGAACTGATGTAGTTGTGGTTGCCATATCCGGCTGGGTTGTTGTTGTCGTGGTTTCTGCAGAAACGGTTGTCGTTGTGGTGGTGGTTTCAGCCGCGGTTGTTGTGGTTGTCAGTGCGGGGCCGCCTTCAGCAATAAAATCGATATCGGATACTGTTTCACCGGCAGCGACGTTAACCTCCTCGAAAGCATTAAGATCCGGTTCACTGTTACTCTCATCAACGCCATTGTAAAACTCTGTGGTTACCGGATCATCAAAGGAATCATCATTGCTGTCTGCCGTATACGGGCCGACGCCGGACCCCCCGGTGAATGCTGCATTAATCGGTTCGATAAAAAGCTTGTAGGTCCCCGGAGTAACCAGCATCTCAAATGCGCCGTCATTTTGCTGGTAGTAATCGGAAACACTGGAAAATCGGCTGAAATCTTCATCGCCGATCTGTACGGCCACTACGTTGGCACCCCGCACGGCCTTGCCGGTACCTCGCTTTACCGTCCCGGTTATTGTACCGTAGGCGGAATCAGCAGTGCTCCCCGGATAGAGAAGTGTCAAAGCGGCTTCATCATCCGGGTTCAATTCTGCCAGCAGGGTATCGTCATCGGTTGATGTAGGGAACATGGTGGGCAGGTTTGCATCATTCGATGTATTGCCGTCGCCGGCAAATTCAAGGTTTATCTGGGTATGGTCAAGCCCTAAAAAATGTCCGAATTCATGCACAAAGGTGGCCCTGAACTGCTCAAAGCTGAACATGGCGGTGAACTTTCCGTTAAGCACTGCAAGACCTTCTACATAACGGCCGGTCGCGGTGGAAAAGGCCGAACCGGCAAAACCGATTACAAAATCACTTGCTCCGGTACCGAATTCCTGTTCAATAATAGCGCCGTCTGTATCAAAAATAATAGGATTGAGCCCATCAGTATAATTGCTGTCATAAACTCCGTAATTACCGGGGATTATATCTACGGGCAGCTGTCCGCCATTTGTAAACGTGATGGTAGCTGTAGAAACGTCCTGCCATTCCTGAAAGCTGCTGTCAACCAGAGATGTGCCTTCAGAGTTGCTGAGGGAGCCCAGGCTGCCCTGGTCTACGTGGTATGGTATGGGGAAGTCACTATCCGGGTATACAACTGCTTCACCGTCAACTGTATTAAGGGGCCCGCCGGCATAGCTGCGGGCACCGTAAAGCATCATAAACACTATTAAGACTACAAGCATCAGGACTCTTTTCACGGATAACTCCTTCCTATCAAAGTGCAGTAAAACGTTATGTTATTGCATCAGGACATTCACCAGGGTTATGAATCTGTCATAGGTAATCGCACCTGAGGTCTGCTGCAGACTCTTTAGGATACTCTCTCTGCGGGGATTATCCGAAAGTTTATCGGCAATGGTTTCGGTGTTTATACCTTTAAAAAGATTATGGTTGTTGTTTGCATTGACAACTTTTTTTGTTCCCTGCCGATCATATATCACTGAAAACTTACCCTGCCCTAAACCAACCGGGCTTGAAAACCCCAGAGAACTCTTCGTATGCAGAAACAAAACGACTTCATCTCCTACAGAATACGTCGGCACCTGCCCCATCTCCACAAGCGTCTTACTTGTTGTAACAGTATACACCTCCTGCTTTTCACCCTTAAGCATAAGGTTTACCTTAAAAGTCACAACGTATACATCCCGCTGGATAGCTTCATCAAACGTCATCTGCCTGTCAATGCAGACACCTGAAAAAATATCCCCGGCAGAAGCGATGATTTCAGCCAGGTTGGCCTGTCTGACAGTAATGGCAGGGGCAACAGGCACACACAACACTGCGACAATCAACCAAGCAACCGCAAAAAAACCTCTGGATTTAAGTCTTGTCATAAGTCCTCCAACTTTGTAATGTAACTACAGTTCCTGCTACTCTGCACCGGGCAGATTGATCATGGATACGTATAAATCACTGCATTGTCAATATCTTTTAGCATTTTTATTGATCCCGGAAAGCATTTGCCCTATGGTATGAAATATGAAACTTAACTCCGTTATAACATTTACAACAGATTTTGCCAGTGCTGATCCCTATGTCGGCATCATGCAAGGGGTGATTCTTTCAATTAATCCACAATGCACCTTCATTGACATCACCCACGAGATTACCCCTCAGGATATTATACACGGCTGCTTTGCCCTCTCAGTCTCCTATAACTACTTCCCCAAAGGAACAATCCATGTTGCCGTGGTAGACCCGGGTGTGGGCAGCAATAGGCGTGCGATTATAGTTGAAACTGACATGTATATCTTTGTGGGCCCGGATAATGGTATCTTCAGCTTTGTACTCGACAGCCCGGATGTTGCAAAAGTCACTGAAATCACCAATGCAGCCTATTTCCGGCCCTCTCCCAGCACCACCTTTCACGGCCGGGACATCTTTGCTCCCGTTGCTGCCCATCTGTCTAAGGGGATACCGCCCCAGCGCTTCGGCAGCCCCGTTACCGATTATGTTCTCATCCGGACCCCCGAACCGGTGCTTCAGAGCACTGGTGCAATAGAAGGCGAAATACTTCACATAGACCGGTTCGGCAACCTCATTACAAACATCACCCGCCGGTTTCTGGAAAAGCACTTAGGTGACACTATAATCGCTGGCATAAATGGAATAAAGGCCACACGCCTGCTGCAAACCTACACACAGGCGGAAGATGATGAACTTTTCTGCCTGTTCGGCAGCAGCGGACACCTGGAGGTGTCGGTGAAAAACAAAAGCGCCCAGGAGATAACCCGGGCACGCAGGGGGGATAAAATAATAGTAATTTGTGACTCATAATTCGTGATTAGTTAGACTGATTGCTGGTCATAGCGGAGCGGAGATCTCGCCAAAAGTCAGGCGATTTCAATATGATATATTAAAGTATTAATTTAATATTACATGATATTTTAAATAAAATACTCCTTTACTCTGCTACTGTCAATAAAAAATCATCCAAAGATGAAAATATTTGCATTCTTCTTTGAAATAATTAAGCAGTGTGTGGACAGTTGAAAAACCCCCAGTGGCCCCGGGTTCCCCTCTATTTGTCGGGTTCATCGCATTGTTCGACAACGCCTTTCTGTGGGAAGCGGATATCACAATAGCAGAATCCCGTTTTGCGCCGCTCTTCCTGTTCCCGAACCCACGACTCCACCCCAATTTCCTTGAGGCGATTGCCATCAGCAATCAGATTGGGATATCGCTGCGCAAGGGCGTTGATGTGCTTGCAGGGGTACTCTGCGCAGAGCGGGCAAAGCTCCGTCTCCCGCTCCTTCGCACATTTCCGAATATTGCATCCGGGATCACCGCACCCTCCCCGGCAATCAGGACATTCTTCCTCAAATCCGGCAAGCTTATTCAAGGTGGACCAGAATGTCTTGAAGTCAGGTGTGATGTATTCACCATAGTCTTCCCAACCGTCGACAGCGAGGGTATTTCTGAGCGCAGTCGCTGCCTGAGGGATTCTCGCCTTCGTTGCACACAGTCTGCAATATAGTCCGCAATATGTTACGTTTCGTAAATCACTCACTCCATCTCCTCTCGTTGAACGCGAGCAGATGAGCGGCGACCTGGGCGTCCGCTCAATTTGCTTGTTATGGATTTTCAGCCATCTTATTTCTAATTGATTCCGGAAGGTTTTCTTTTAATTCAGGATACGCTTCAATGATCCGAAAAATATCTGCTAAATCTTTTTGACGCTTACTTGCTCGTCTTTTTTCATCTGAGTAAGCCCAAACTTTCCCTTGTAAAACATCTTCAAGGCAAGCGGCCTTCATTTGATAACCCATAATTTCTTTCATCGATGCTTTTTCTATAAAATCTTGGTACCTTTTATCAATTTGTAACTGTATACGAATATCAGATTTAGCACTGGTTAAATTAATGCTATGCTCGAAACTTTCAATTTTGAAAGTATATTGTGCCCCCTCAATAAGCTTTTCAATACAATCCATAACAACGACAATATCCAAATCTAAACTCACGACAGGATCAACATATGCATTAACAGCTAATCCACCAATGATACAATAATCTATATCCAGTTCTGTGAGCAAATTTAATAATTGTTGTATAATGTCTTGTTCACCATTACTGAGTCCATTTAGGAAAGTTCTTTTATTCATTTATTACCTCCAAGCTTTAAAACCTTTTTCTAACTCGCTTATTACAAATGATCGGGATGTTGTCAAATAAATTGTTTTTTTAAAAATGTTTATCGATAACGAGATATTATACGAATTCTATATAGTATGGTGTTTTTGGCAAAGCGGATAACAATGTTGTTTTGGGGTTTTTAGAAGTTTTTAAAAACACACAGAGGAATTAGCGGTGGCAGTTGATGTTTGCTTTAAAAATTACATTATATGGAAATATTTGTGCTTATTACCAAAAAAGAAAAAAAGAGGCAGCGCATCTTAGCACCCTGCCTCTTATAAGTTTTTCCCTATTGGCTTTTTTGAAATCGAAAACGTTTTACGCTTTACACTTTACGTTTTACGTTTCTCACTGCTCCACCATCTTGACCGGATATTTTTTCTTCAACTCTTCCACATAGCTGTCATACACCTCTTTCTGTTTGGCCTGCTTCAGCTTTCGTTCAATCCGGCTTTTAGCCTGTTCCAGGCTCTGCTGCTCCTCAGCTTTTTTCTCAGTAACCTTTACAATATAAAAGCCTTTTTTGCTTTCAAACACATCACTGAGCTCACCCTGTTTCAGGGAAAAGGCAACCTCTTCAAATTTCTCGCCATAGGTGTTTTTGCGGCGTCCCTCTGAGAAGAACCCGGTGCTGCCGCCGCGTTTTTTCGTGCGCTTATCATCGGAAACCTGTTTGGCCAGCTCTTCAAAATCAGCCCCATCCTTTATTTTTTTCAGTGTCTCCCGGGCCTTGGCTTCCTTTTCCTTCTTTACATCCGTGCTGTCACCTTCCTTTACCTCAAACAGAATCAGATTAGCTTTAATTTTTTCCGGCTTAATAAACTCCTGATTATTTTCATCGTAGTACGTTTTAATATCTTCATCACTGGCAGACACCCTGTCCGAGACTTCCTGCTTGGTAAGCTCCTGGATAATAATATTGTCGGAAATCTCTTTTATCTTTTTGGCAACTTCATCCTTCTTGTCAATGCCCTGAGCCCGTGCTTCCTGAGAAAGCAGGCTGAATTTTATGGTCTGATCAAGCAGTTTTTTCTTGCCGTCAGGAGTCTCATAACGGGCGCGAAACTGGGGCGGCAGCGTCGATATTTTAGCAAAAAGGTCGGCTTCGGTGATTTTCTCACTGCCTACCGTGGCCAGCACCTTGTCAGCTTTTTCTTCTTCTGCAAACGCGGCAAAAGACAGTGCACTCACAGCTACCATTGTAATTAAAACAATTCTCTTTACTCTTTTCATTAACCCTCTCCTTTCATAAAAAAATTAATTTAAGATTAGATACATAGTTAACTATTGTATTCATCAAACAAATCGTGAAACAATTTTAAGGTTACTATTCTTATCCTATACCCACCTCCCTCCAGGCAATGTATTCAGAATAAAGTATTTCCATTGAATCAGTTTACTGTTTTCTGTCACTATTCCCTGTTCACTGTTTACCGTTCACTGAATCTGATATGCTTCCTCCCAGAGCTCGCCTTCATAAACAACATGAGCGCCTCCTTCAAGAAAAACACGCTTAAAGGGCTTTGAGCTGTCTTCAGCAAACACTTTCAGGATTTCCCCGCTTCTGGTCATAATCTGAACGGGCGACACGGCTTTCTGCATCTCTATGGCAATCAGGGCGGCGGCAACAGAGCCGGTGCCGCAAGCCAATGTTTCGTCCTCCACGCCGCGCTCATAAGTTCTGATATGTAACATATTACCGGAGGCTTGTGAAACAAAATTTACATTGGTTCCTGCGGGTTGAAAGCGCTGGTGGAACCGTATATAGGCTCCTGTTTTTTTAACCGGTACCGCTTCAATATTATCAACAAAATGGACAATATGGGGCACACCCGTATTGATACTATGTAAAACATACGGTTTATCGTCCATGATAAAACTAATATTCATTTCAAGGCTGTCGGGTTCAGGCAGCTGAATTTTCACCCGCGAGCCTTCAACCTCGGCATGGATTATGCCGGCGATGGTCTCAAACGACATTCTGGTTTCGGCTATCCCCTGTAGCACGGCAAACCGGGCCGCACACCTGCCGCCGTTGCCGCACATCTCGGCCTCGCTGCCGTCAGAATTAAAAACCCGCCAGGAAAAATCACACCTTTCGGAGACTTCTATAAAAATAAGGCCATCAGCTCCTGCAGAAATTTTGCGTGCACATACCGCCTTGACAAAATCAGGGTTTTTAAAACGGTCCCATTGGCCGTGCCTGTTGTCGATAAGGATAAAATCATTGCCGCTCCCGCTCATTTTGTAAAAAGGAATTTTTTGCATACAATATCCCTCAGACAATATTATATTAGAGCTCTTCCGGAACCGTTTCCAGCCTTACAAGATCCTCATAGCTTTCGCGCCTGCGGACCACAAAGTAGCGCGTGTTGTCAACCAGCACCTCCGGTACCCGGGGCCGTGAGTTGTAATTGGAAGACATGCTGAAACCATAGGCCCCTGCGCTCATTACAGCAATACAATCGCCGCTTACAAACTCGGGAACCTCTCTTTGACGTGCTATAAAATCTCCCGTTTCACAAATAGGCCCGACTATATCCGCTGTAACCTGGGGCCCCTGTCTTTTGGCTACCGGCTGTATATCATGGTAGGCTTCATACAGGCTGGGCCTTACAAGATCATTCATGGCAGCATCAACAACAACGAATTTTTTTTCATCGGTTTGTTTCGTATACAGTACTTTTGTTACTAGGATTCCTGCATTGCCTACTATTACCCTACCCGGCTCCAGTATAAGAGTACAGGGCAGGCCGTCCATCTCCCTGATTATTGCATCCGCATACTCACTGGGATGGGGGGGCTGTTCATCTTCATAGGTGATGCCGAGCCCGCCACCCAGATCAAGGTATTCAATCCGGATTCCCTGTGTAGAAAGCTTCTGAACAAACTGCTTTACCCGGCGCAGAGTATCAACAAATGGACTCACCTCAGTGATCTGTGAGCCGATATGGCAGGCGACCCCGGCTATCTCAAAATGGGTTGTGGTTACAGCCCGGGTGTATGCCTGCAGGGCCTCTTCAATCTTTATCCCGAATTTATTCTTTTTGAGCCCTGTCGAAATATAGGGATGGGTCTTGGGATCAATATCAGGATTGATGCGCAGGGCAATCCGGGCTTTTCTGCCCGCGGACTGCGCAACTGCACCGAGCAGTTCAAGCTCCTGAGATGATTCAACATTAAACATCAATATATCCGTATTGAGAGCATACTCAAGCTCCTGTCTGCTTTTGCCCACACCGGAATATACGATTTTTTGTGGAGAAATGCCTGCTGTGACTGCCCGAAAAATTTCTCCGCCTGAAACCACGTCAACGCCGGCCCCCAGATCGGCAAAAACTTTGAGCACCCCGAGATTTGAATTTGCCTTGACCGAATAGCAGGTGAGGTGCGGTATGCGCTCAAATGCTCCGTCAAAGACCCTGAAATGATCCTCAAGTGTCTTGCGGCTGTATAGATAAAATGGTGTGCCTATTTCAGAGGCAATAACGTGTAGGGGAACATCTTCGCAATAAAGGTCATCTCCATGGTACGTAAAGCTATGCATTGTCCTTCTCTTCAAAAAAATTAGCACTTATCTTCGCCTATATGTGAGGCGTTAGGAATCTCCCCCAAAAGGGATTATCACTCACCACCGTTATGCACACAGATCTAATTTAAAAAGCCTTTACGGTTTGTTCTTTGTCCCGTTGCAACGCAGCCGAGTGCAGTGGTTGCTCTGCGGGTCAAGGAGGCAAACTGTTTGAGCGTAGCGAGTTTTTGCCTCCGCCGCAGGCAAGCGCTGTGCGAGGGAAGCCGTAGGCCAAGTTGCAGGGTGCCTTTTCTTTTGTTACTTTTCTTTGGAGCAAGCAAAGAAAAGTAAGTTTCTATGTATATTTCCTATGCTGCAAATACAGCATGTTTATTTCACCCCCAATCGCAAAAAGTGATTCTACTCATACCTCTCATTCTGTCCACTAACTGATTTAGCTATTCTAACCTGTTACTTGATAATATACAACACCTCTGCCGGTTTTGAAAAATCGCTCTCATTGGCCTGGGCTGATTTATCCACTGATGTAACCGCATAGATATACCGTTTTCGTTTCCTGGCTGTTGTGTCGACCCAGGAGCTCTGGGATATACGTTTCTCATTTAATCTGATAAATTCTTTTGCCGGAAGCTCCCTTCTATACAGGTTAAATCCGGCGAAATCCTGCTCTGCTTTGGGCATCCATTTCAGGACTATACCGTCTGCTGTAGGGATGGCTGTCAGGGCCTGAGGTATTCCGGGAGGTTTTATATCACTGTAGACTATTTTAATCTCTGCTGAGGCAGCACTTTCAATCAGGCTGCCCTGTACGGCCCGTACAGCCCGTACGCTGTAATAATACACAGTGTCCTGCTTCTCGGGAATATCTTCAAACCATGTATCTATAAGTATCTCCTCATGGAGGGGCAACTGTTCAGTTACCCCCGGATCTGCAGCACGATACACATTATATCCTGCAATATTATCGGCAGGGGTTCCATCCGCCAGCGTCAGTGTTTTATCCCACTGCAGTTCTACAACACGGTAGCGCCGGGAAACCGAAAACCCGCCCGGAGCAGCAGGCGGCACATCCCAGTAGATATGGACCTTCCTTGAGTACGGCCCCGGCACGTCCTTTTCATTATAGCACTGTATGGTATACGTGTAGAGGTTCTGTACCGTTATATCACGGTCATAGTAGAGCACCCATTCTCTACCCGGGGTTTTTCCCCGGGGACCACGGTACTCATAGTCAAATATCTGAATAAAGTTTTTAGGGCACTTCAGACAGGCTTGTTCAAAAGGCACTTCTTCTCTGAATATTCTGCAGCCTGCCAGATCGTGAAGAGACGACTCATTTGTATTTTGCCGGGGAAATTTCCACACGAGCACAACGGCTTCATCACGGGCAAAGGCATACAGCCTCTCTGCGGGCTGTGGTGCGATGGTAAGGGGCAGCCCCGGATCAGCCTTTCTGCCGCATGCAAAAAAAAACAGCACCAAGAGAAGACCGGCTGCGCGTTGCAGGGTGCGTACAGCAGGTTTACTCATCAGCGCTTGCCCCAGCATCCTTTTGTGTTTACTGTTTAACGCGTAACCCGTAACGTATAATAATATGTTTTTCACCTGAGTTTCCACTAATCCCATGAACAGTTTACTTCACGTCGGCCATTTTCCTGCGGGTAGTCTCTGCCTGTTCAATAAATTTTTTGCCCTTACGCAGTTCTGCAGCCGCCTTTCGAATAGCCTGTTTAACAGCGGTCCTGCCGGTCCCGCCGACACAGGTCCTGCGGTTTATGGATGCCGTAAGGGCTATAGTGTTTAGAACATCAGCCCCAATATTTTTGTTAAAACGTTTGAGTTCATTAACCGACAGATCCCAAAGACTTTTCTTTTTCCGGATACAATATGAAACTATACGACCCACGATGTCATGGGCGGTCCTGAAGGCAACACCTTTTTCCACAAGATAATCGGCGAGATCGGTGGCCGTTAAAAATCCGCTCTGAGCGGCTTCAGCCATTTTTTCTTTATTAACCTTAATCTCCGGGAGCATTAAGGCAAAAACGGCAAGACAGCTTTTTACCGTCTCAACTGTATCAAAAAGGGCTTCTTTATCTTCCTGCAGGTCACGGTTGTAGGTCAGGGGCAGCGATTTCATCAGGGTCAGCAGCGCCATCAGGCTGCCGTAGACCCGGCCTGTTTTTCCCCGTATCAGTTCGGGCACATCAGGGTTCTTTTTCTGAGGCATGATGCTGCTGCCCGTGCAGAAAGAATCTGAGATCTCAACAAACTGAAATTCAGAGGATGTCCACAAAATAAGCTCTTCACAAAAACGGCTCAGATGCATCATTACAATGGCAGCATTGCTGCAAAATTCGATGAGTGTATCCCGATCACTTACCGAGTCCATGCTGTTGGCAGTAACTGCCGGGTAGCCAAGCAGCCCGGCTACATACTGCCTGTCAATAGGATGCGGCGTTCCGGCCAGGGCACCGGCCCCCAGCGGCATCCTGTTGACCCTGCCGTAGCATGCCTCCATTCTGGCCCTGTCCCTCTGGAGCATCTCAAAATAGGCCATCACATGATGGGCAAACAAAAGGGGCTGGGCATGCTGCAAATGGGTAAACCCAGGCAGAAAAACATCTATGTGCTTTTCAGCCATAGTGATCAGAGCCTGTTGAACCTGATCTAATAAGCAAACAGTGTCAACAAGTGCGTCCCTCAGATACAGGCTGACATCCAGGGCAATCTGGTCATTTCTGCTTCGGGCGGTATGGATTTTTCCCCCGACCGCTCCCACTTTTTGAATCAGCCTGGATTCAATGAGCATATGAATATCTTCTTTTTGCGGGGCAAAGGCCAGCTTGCCGTTCTCTATTTCCTTTTCAATCTCTTTAAGAGCGCCGATGATCGTGCGGGCATCCCGGGCCGGTATGATTTTCTGTTTTGAGAGCATGCGGCAGTGAGCAATACTGCCCATGATGTCATACCGGTACAGAATATGATCAAACGCAATTGATGCTGTAAATTCATCTACAGCTTTCGATGTTGCTGTGCCAAAACGACCGGCCCAAAGCTTCTTAGCGGCCATCCCTCTCCCTCCGGCACAATGCGTTTACTCGCAGTCGCAGGGCATTGAGACGAATAAACCCATCGGCATCACTCTGTTTGTAAACACTGTCCTCTTCAAAAGTAGCAAAATCTTCCCGGTACAGGCTTGTGGGTGACTGCCTGCCTACAACCGTGCAGGTGCCTTTATACAACTTAAGCCTTACTGTTCCCATAACGTTTTTCTGACTCTCATCAATAGCCTTCTGCAATACTTCCCGTTCAGGAGCAAACCAATAGCCGTAATACACAAGCTCTGCATAACGGGGCATCATTTCATCTTTGAAATGCATAATCTCCCGGTCAAGCGTAAGGGACTCAATTGCCCGATGGGCATGATGCAGGATTGTGCCGCCCGGGGTTTCATACACCCCCCGTGACTTCATCCCTACATAGCGGTTCTCAACAATGTCGGCTCTGCCGATACCGTTTTGTCCCCCCAGCCTGTTGAGATGCTCGAGCAGGCTGGCAGGGCTCATCTCTTTTCCATCAACTGAAACCGGGTCCCCGTTACTGTAACCTATTTCAATATAGGTAGGCTTATCAGGTGCTTTTTCCGGGGCAACACTCATGACAAACATATCCTCACGGGGTTCGGCCCACGGATCTTCAAGTATGCCGCCTTCAAAGCTTATATGAAAAAGATTGCGGTCACTGCTGTATGGTTTTTGAGCGGTTACGGGCACAGGAATATCGTGTTTTCTGGCATACTCTATTAAGGCATTACGCGAGTTAAGCTTCCAGCAGGGGTGTCTCCATGGAGCAATAATTTTTATATCAGGATTAAGCGACAGATAAGAAAGCTCAAAACGAACCTGATCATTTCCTTTGCCGGTTGCCCCGTGGGAAACCGCGTCGGCACCCTCTGCTGAGGCAATCTCAATTTGTTTCTTGGCAATAAGGGGCCGGGCAATAGAAGTACCAAGCATATAACTTCCCTCGTAAAGCGCATTAGCTCTCAGCATGGGGAAGATAAAATCTTTAACAAACGCTTCCTTTAAGTCCTCAACATACACACTGCTCGCACCTGTTGCCAGGGCCTTTTCTTGAATGCCGGCAAGCTCCTCAGCCTGTCCTAAATCAGCAGCAAAGGCGATAACTTCACAATCGAAAGTTTCTTTGAGCCAGGTTAAAATAACAGAGGTATCAAGGCCCCCGGAATATGCAAGGACAGCTTTTTTAATACTCTCCATGTAAGTAATCTCCGCTTTTTGCTTGATTGGTAATTAGCAAAACATGTTATTGAAAAAAATTATATACCATATTCTATGCCTTACGGCCCATTAACAGCTCAAGTACTGCTTTTTGTACATGCATGCGGTTCTCGGCCTGGTCAAAGACAACCGAGTTTTTACCATCCATAACACCATCGGTTATTTCTTCTCCTCTATGAGCCGGAAGACAGTGCATAACCATCACATCGTCTTTTGAAGCAGCCACTAGCTCTTCATTTACCTGAAACCCCTTAAAGGCCCTTATGCGCTCACGGTATTCTTTTTCCTGCCCCATGCTGACCCAGGTATCAGTGCTGATAACATCTGCCCCTTTAACAGCCTTATAGGGATCATGCACCAGTGAAATATTTGATGATGCTTCTTTTTGCGCCCTCTTCAAAATAGCATCTTTAGGCGTGTGATTTCTGGGACAGGCCAGAGTCAGATCAAAATCAAGACGCAGGGCAGCATTAATCCATGAATGGGCAATATTATTTCCATCACCAATATAGGCGACTTTACGGTTTGCATACCCTCCCCTTTGCTCGGTCATCGTAAAAACATCGGCCAGCGTCTGACAGGGGTGATAAAGGTCTGTGAGACCGTTTATAACCGGAATATCAGCACTACGGGCAAGCTCCTCAACGGTTTCCTGCTTAAACGTTCGAATCATAATCCCGTCCAGGTACCGCGAGAGAGCTCTGGCAGTATCCGGAATTGATTCGCCCCTGCCAAGCTGCGTGTCGGTCCAGCGCAGATACAGGGCCAGGCCGCCCAGCTGAAATGTGCCCACCTCAAAAGAGACTCTGGTTCTGGTTGAAGGTTTTTCAAAAATCATTCCAAGGGTTTTACCTTTCAAGGGATGATACACTTCACCTTGCTTCTGTTTCTTCTTCAGGACCGATGCCCTGCTGAAAATTTTGTCGAAATCCTTTTTTGTCAGATCATATAGACATAACAGATCTTTTTGCATAATGTTCTCATTAAATAATTTATAATGTCAAAGTACCAAAGATGTGTTGATACATGCGGCAGCAACTATGCATTAGCTGCTGCACTAACAAACCAGTAATTTAAAATGCCAAAGCAATTCTCGAAGTTCAATTTTACTTATTTACCCTTCTGAATTTCTGCAAAAATTGTATGCAATACCTCTATACACGTATCTATGTCACTTCCGGTTACGATCAGCGGCGGAACAAACCGTAACACCCTGTCAAGGGTACAATTAATTATAATACCCCTGGCAAGACATTCCTGCACAATCTGTTTTCCGTCTATGCTGAGCTCCATACCAATGATGAGGCCTTTGCCCCTGACATCAGCGATAATATCCGGGTAGGCTTCTTTGAGATCTACAAGCTTTTCACGAAAATAGCTCCCCATCCTGGCACAGTTGTGCAACACATCACTGTTGACCAGTTCTTTTAAAACAGCCACGGCAGCGGCCATAACAACCGGGTTACCGCCGAATGTAGAGGCATGTGTTCCTGGGGTAAAGCTTTGCGCAACGTTATCGGTTGCCAGCATGGCACCAGCAGGAAGCCCGCCGGCCAGCGCTTTTGCCAGGGTCATAATATCGGGGGCGACACCATAATGCTCGTAAGCGAACATCTTACCGGTCCTGCCCATACCAACCTGGACCTCATCGAAAATCAGCAGCAGGCCTTCCCGGTCACACAGCTGCCGTACCTGTTTGAGATAGTCATCGGCAGGGACATTTACCCCGCCCTCACCTTGGATAGGCTCAAGCATTACCGCGCAGGTTTTGTCAGTGATGGCATGCTCAAGCGCCTGGATATCATTAAAAGGCACATAGGTAAAACCGGCAAGCAAGGGGTCAAATCCTTTATGAAACTTATCCTGACCGGTTGCCGTCAGTGTTGCCAGGGTCCTGCCATGAAAAGAAGATTCCATGGTGACAATTTCAAACCGCTTTCCGTTAGAATGCGCATAGGCACATTTGCGCGCAAGTTTAAGGGCGGCCTCATTGGCCTCTGCACCACTGTTGCAAAAAAACACTTTGTCTGCAAAAGAATGCCGGGTTAAAAGGGCCGCAAGCTCTGCCTGGGGCTGCGTATAAAACAGGTTTGAAACATGTACCAGCCTGTCAACCTGGGACTGCACTGCTTTGGCAACACCGGCATGGCAGTGTCCCAGGTTACAGACAGCAATACCGCTAAGGAAATCAAGATACTGCCTGCCCTTATCGTCCCAGACCTGAACCCCTTTTCCCCGTGAGAGCACGATAGGGTATCTGCCGTACGTATGAAAAATATTCTGATCGGTCTTTTCTATTGTATCATTCATTGCAAGCTCAACATGTTAGCATAAGTATACAAACCTGTCTGATGTTAACTGATCGCTTCGCTTGAGGAGCATTCTGCCGGGGCAGAATTCGAGGAGCGTTGCGACTTGTTTTTTGACAGGATTACAGGATCAACATGCTTTTACCACTGGTATATCTAATCATTTTTTCATAAATTATTGCCGCAGACTGACGTCGACCGCCGCAGACCTTTCAAGCGGACGACCTGTCCGCTTGAAAACAGCAATCACTTCGTGATGTCTATAAAAAACCTTAATCCCTGGAACCCTTGGCACCTTGTATCCCCAATTCTTTTTTTGCTTAACAGCTTATTAGCTCAAAAGCTTTTATAACCTCAAGGCCAAAGGCCGATCCTCAAAGCCCGCTTGAGCGGGATGATTCTAATGCTTAATAAGCATTCAGCAACAAGAGTTTTCTTGTTCCTTCTTTGCTTACCAGTAATCAGCTCAACAGCTTTTTCACTGTCAACTGTCCACTATCTGTGTGCCGATGCCTACATCGGTAAAGATTTCCAGAAGCACAGCATGTTCAATCCGGCCGTCGATAATATGGGCTTTTTTAACACCATTATCTAAAGCTTTACAGCAGCAATTAACTTTGGGTATCATGCCGCCGCTGATTTCTCCTTTTTTAATAAACTGTTTTATTTCCTTTTCCGTGAGAGTTGAAATAAGCCGACCCTTTTTATCCTTAACGCCCGCAACATCCGTAAGCAGGATAAGTTTTTCTGCTTTAAGGGCCGCAGAAATTTCACCGGCCGCCATATCTGCATTAATATTATAGGTTTCTCCATTATCACCGACACCAAGCGGTGCAATAACCGGTATAAACTGATGCGTGTCAAGGGTATTAATAACATGCGGGTTGACCGCAGTTATTTCTCCCACCATACCCAGATCGACTGTTTTTGACTCGTCGTGCTTATCTTTCAGACACAGCTTTTTTGCCTTAATCAGGCTGCCGTCCTTGCCGCTTAATCCTACTGCCCGGCCGCCATTTTGGTTGATATGATTTACTATCTCCTTGTTTATCTTACCAACAAGAACCATTTCAACGATATCAACAGTCTCCTTATCAGTAATCCGCATGCCGTCTATAAACGTGGATTTTTTTCCCAGTTTCTCCATGAGCTCGCCGATCTGCGGTCCGCCGCCATGGACTATAACGGGCCGGATACCTACATAGTTAAGTAGGATAATATCCAGTGCAAAGCTATGGCTCAGTGCACTGTCAATCATTGCATTTCCGCCGAATTTAATCACAAATGTTTTGTTATTAAACGCCCTGATATAAGGTAGAGCTTCCATCAGGGTTTTGGCTTTTGTGATTGCTTTCTGCATAACAACCCACCCATGTTAGAGCAATGTTCTTTTTTCCATAGCCCTTGAGCTATACTAATAGTCGTTCCAGCGAGCAGGTTGCCCGCAGCAATCAAACAGGTGCGAGCCCAGCTTACGCCCACCTCACGTACTATTTTATTGCGTGCACCTGAAACTTCAGTGCCCCTTTACAGAATATATCTGCTCAAGTCCTCATCTTTTATTAAATCATCCAGTCGTCCAGAAACATAGGAGGCATCAACAATAACTTCCTGGCCTTTCATTTCAGGGGCATTAAAAGAAATCTCTTCGAACTGCTTTTCCATTATGGTATGCAGCCTGCGGGCGCCAATATTTTCAGTTCTTTCATTTACTGAAGTTGCTATTTCGGCAATCTTCTCTATGGCGTCCTCTTTAAAGATAAGGGCTACACCTTCGGTTTTCATAAGTTCGATGTATTGCTTTATCAAGGCATTTTGCGGTTCTGTGAGTATCCTGACAAAATCCTCTTTGCTCAGGGAATTCAGCTCAACACGTATCGGGAATCGCCCCTGCAGTTCAGGGATCAAATCCGCAGGCTTTGAAACATAAAACGCCCCTGAAGCAATAAAAAGGATATGATCGGTTTTTACCATTCCGTATTTTGTTGTAACCGTAGAGCCTTCAACAATTGGCAGCAGATCACGCTGGACCCCTTCGCGTGATACGTCAGGTCCCTGACCGTAGTCTCTGCTGGCAATTTTGTCAATCTCGTCAAGAAAAATAATACCTGACTGCTCAACCCGCTGGATAGCCATTTTCATCACTTTATCCATGTCAATAAGTTTCTGAGCCTCTTCTTTGGCAACAATTTCCAGCGCCTCGGGTATTTTTACCTTCCGTTTTTTAGTTTTTTTCGGCAGCATGCTGCCGAACATGTCTTTGAGATTAATGTCCATCTCTTCAAGCCCGGCAGCCGAAAAAATTTCCACTACAGGCATATTCTGCTGGGTAATCTCAAGCTCTACCTCACGATCATCCAGTTTGCCCCCCTTGAGCATTGTACGCAGTTTTTCTCGGGTTGAAACTGAGGCGGACTGCTCGGGTGCAGCTGATAGGGGCTTTGCCGTTGTCTCCACTTCCTGGACACCCGGCATGGGAGTTGCGGAGGCCCTGCGCGGCGGGGGCGGCAGTAAAAGGTCAAGGATCTTCTCCTCGGCAATCTCATAGGACTTGGCCTGAACATTCTCAGTTTCTTCATCCTTGACCTGCTTTACGGCTAGTTCCGTGAGATCCCGCACCATTGACTCAACATCACGGCCTACATATCCAACCTCTGTAAACTTTGATGCTTCTATTTTCAAAAACGGAGATTGCGCCAGTTTTGCAAGTCGCCGGGCTATTTCTGTTTTACCGACACCTGTCGGTCCTATCATTATGATATTTTTAGGTGCAATTTCATCCCGCAATTCCTCAGGGACCTGCTGCCGGCGCCATCTGTTTCGCAAAGCTATAGCTACAGCCTTCTTGGCCATATCCTGGCCGATAATATATTTATCAAGCTCTGCAACAATTTCTTTGGGATTGAGTGGTTTCATAGTGTTACACAGTATCCTGTTACTATTTATGCAATGAAAATGTCTGCTTTCATTACCTGCCCGCAGACAAACACCATTCAGCCGGTGAAAAACTAAAGCTAACCGTTAAAAAATTTTGCTTTCACCTTGTACCTTATCTACAATTCCTCTATAGTCAAATCCGTGTTGGTATATATACATAGTTCTGCTGCACCACAGAGTGCTTCTTCAACAATCTGCCGGTTGCTTAAACTGGAGTGTTTTAAAAGCGCCCGGGCAGCAGCAAGTGCATAGGGACCGCCTGAACCAATTGCGGCGGCATTGTCATCCGGCTCAACCACATCCCCGTTACCTGAAATAATGTACAGGTGCTGCTCATTTGCCACTATAAGCAGGGCTTCCAGTTTTCTCAGTATTTTATCTGATCTCCAATCCTTGGCAAGTTCCACGGCTGAACGGGCAATATTTCCGCTGTACTGCTCAAGCTTACTTTCAAACCGCTCAAACAACGTGAATGCATCTGCAGTTGCACCTGCAAACCCGGCAATAACTTTGTCCTGATAGAGTCGTCGGATCTTTTTAGCCCTGTGTTTCAGCACTATCGTGCCAAGGGTCACCTGTCCGTCTCCCCCTATGCATACGTTTTTGTCTCGCTTAACAGCAAGTATGGTTGTTCCATGCGGTTTTTCCATAGTTACAAAACCTCTTTTTTCTTTCTGCTTCTGGGGTGTGTTTTATCATAGATCTCCATCAGTTTGTCTATGTTCAGATGCGTATATTTCTGGGTCGTCGACAAACTGGTATGACCCAGCAGTTCCTGTATGGATCGTAAGTCGGCACCTGCATTCAGCATATGTGTTGCAAAGGTATGCCGTATGGCATGAGGGCTCATCTTGTGCAGCAATCCGCATGTAAGCACATATTTATCAACAATTCTAGCCACGCTTCGTGTGGTAAGACGCCCGCCCCTTCTGTTAAGAAATACCGGTATGTCCTGTACAGCACGGCCTGCATAACACTTTTTGCAGAGCTCTGCGCTTTTTTGTATGTAATTCTCAAGACAGCTAGAAGCTTTTGTGCCTATAGGGACAACCCTTTCTTTTTTTCCCTTTCCAAAAACCCGTATACTGCCGCTGCCCGGCTCCAGATTGCCACGGTTGATGTGGACAAGTTCGCTTACCCGTATTCCTGTTGAGTAGAGAACTTCCAGAATGGCCTTGTCTCTGGTCTGCATCACTGTATCATCAGGAACAGAATCCAAGAGCGTAAAAACCTCATCAACACTCAAATGGCGGGGAAGAAATTGTTCACGCTTTGGAGTCTTAACAGCTTGTGCCGGATTGTGTGAGAGGACACCTTCCCGCATCAGAAAATTAAAAAATGATCTCAGACAAGCAAGCTTGCGTGATTGTGTCGATCGTTTATTCCTTTTAGAAAGAAATGCCAGGAATGCCCGAATGGCGAAATTGTCGATAGCATCAACTGAGTCAGCAGCCCCGGCATTACTATCCAGCAAAAATGTATCAAACTCCCGTAAATCATGAAGGTAATTCCTGCATGTATGCGCTGATGCATTCTGTGCAACCCTTAAATATCGCTCAAAATCAAGGATATAGGGTTCTAGCATACGTAGTATAATCCATTATGAATAGTATAAAATAAAAAAACATATAATCTTTTTTCAAAATAAGCAATGAAAAAATATAAGGTTAATTGCCGGCAGGTTCTTGCAGCATCCGCCTAAAGCGCTATTTTTAATACACATATACGGGCCCCTGTACTGACGGGTACAGCGTGCTGTCATTACTCATGTGGGTGTTTTACATACATTTTTTAAGACTCTTTTTTATATTTTCTTTCTTGCTAAAAATATTTAAATTAGTTAAAAGTCAATAACCGGTCCGATCTATCGGGGCGGCTTGAAAAAGGCTCTGCTGCACATTACGATTGCCCTGGTGGAAAGGGCCTTATTGAAAGGGTATGACAGAGCCCGCAAGTGGTTTCAGTTTTTGAACAGTCTGCTGAACAGTTTACAAAGGGAAGTGGTATGCCGGAAAAAAAGGCCAGTATATGCATTTATCCCGGTTCTTTTGATCCATTAACAAATGGTCATATGAACCTGATTGAACGCGCCCTGCATATTTTTGACAAGGTGATTGTGGCTGTTGCTATCAATCCTGACAAAAACCCTCTTTTTTCTGCAGAAGAAAGAAAAGAAATGATTCAGATAGCCACAGAAAACAATCCGCGGATCATTGTTGATTCTTTTGAGGGACTCCTTGTTGAGTATGCCAGGCGCAAAGGTGTTCATGTTATCCTGAGGGGGATGCGGGCAATATCAGATTTTGAGTACGAATATGAAATGACCTTTATGAACAGAAAGCTGGACAGGGAGATTGAAACGATATTCATGATGACGGGCCTGAGATGGGTTTTTGTGCATTCCAAGGGTATAAAAGCCGCTGTTAAGGCCGGTGCATCGGTAGCAGGGCTGGCCCCTGACATTGTATGTGAACGATTGAAACAAAAATTCAGAACCGCTACATAATAAACAATAAAAGAGGAATATACTACAATGAAACTTTCAAAACGCATGGCAAACATAAAACCTTCACCAACTCTGGCAGTCTCTGCCAAAGCAAAGGCCATGAAAGCCAGAGGCATCGATGTAATCGGGTTCGGTGCCGGCGAGCCCGACTTTGACACCCCGGATCACATAAAAAAGGCTGCTGTTAAAGCCCTGGATGACGGATTTACGAAATATACCCCGGCAGGCGGCATAGATGAACTCAAGAAGGCCGTATGTGTAAAATTTAAAAAAGATAATAACCTGGATTATGAACCGGGTGAAATTCTTGTTTCCTGCGGTGCAAAACACAGCCTGTACAATATCTTCCAGGCCCTGGTATATGAAGGTGACGAAGTCATTATCCCATCACCCTACTGGGTTTCCTATCCTGACATGGTATACCTTGCCGGCGGGACTCCCGTAATCGTCACGGCACGTGAAGAGAACGATTTCAAAGTTACAGCCGAAGATTTATCCAGTCACATAACCCCTAAAACAAAAGCATTTGTACTGAACTCACCTTCCAACCCCACCGGGTCGGCGTACACCAGACAGGAACTGCAGGAACTTGCCCAGATTTTACTTAAAAAAGGCCTAATGGTAATAAGTGATGAGATTTATGAAAAAATAGTATATGACAATTTTGACTTCTATAGCATTGTGACCGTTGAACCAAAACTGAAGGACTCCACGGTTATTGTTAACGGAGTATCAAAAACCTATTCCATGACCGGATGGAGAATCGGGTATGCTGCCGGGCCTGGTGACATTATTAAAGCAATGACTAATATCCAGAGTCAGAGCACCTCGAATCCAACCTCTATTGCCCAAATAGCAAGCCTCGAAGCCCTTACCGGCCCGCAGGATTGCATCAGTGACATGCTGCAGGAGTTTGACAAAAGAAGAACGTATATGGTGGAGCGGTTAAACGCAATCCCCGGTGTTTCCTGTTTCTCCCCTCAAGGTGCATTTTATACCTTTCCCAATGTGGCGGGTGTTTATGGGCGCAGATCGGGAGACGTTGAAATCAGCGACTCAACTTCCCTGGCCGCCTATCTGCTGGAATCGGTCAATGTAGCCGTTGTGGCAGGAGTCGGTTTTGGGGCTGATGACAACATCCGCCTTTCATATGCTACATCTTTTGAGAACATCGAGAAAGGACTGAATCGTATTCAAAAAGCTATAGAGCAATTACAGTAAAAGGGCTTTAATCAGCCTGACACACTGTTGCAGCTATCCTTTTACAGAGTGTGATTGATGTAACCACTATAATCTTGTGCTATACTTTTTCTAAGGGACTGTGCACATGCCATATTTCATAACTAATTATCTTACACCTCTGGTAGTAACAACCACTGATATAACCTCCGGGTTAAGAGGTGATGTATGGGAACTCATCCTTCATTCCGGGCCCGTTGTAAAGACTGTTATTGCCATCCTCATACTGCTCTCGATATGCTGCTGGGGTATTATATTTTTCAAATTTCTGGTAATGCGCTCTGCCATAAAAGAATCGGAAATATTTCTTAACATGTTCTGGGAAAGCACCAGTCTGTCCCAGGCATACCAGCAAGCCAAACAACTGCAGCAGAGCCCCCTGGCCGAAATTTTCAGATCCGGATATATGGAATTGCAAAAATTTAAAAACCTGAAAAAAAGCCCTTCTTCAGAACCTGACATCGACCGTTCCCAGGTGTTTGGGATGGGGACTATAAAAAGAGCCTTAGACCAGGCGGCTATTGCAGAACAGGCCCGGCTTGAAAAAAATCTGAGCTTCCTTGCTACAACCGGCAATACAGCCCCTTTTATCGGCCTTTTTGGTACTGTCTGGGGCATTATGGAATCATTCCGTCAGATCGGTTTGCGGGGTTCGGCGAATCTTGCCACAGTTGCACCGGGTATCTCTGAAGCGCTTATTGCCACGGCATTTGGCCTTATTGCCGCTATCCCTGCAGTTGTTGGCTATAACTACTTTGTAAGTAAAACCCGCATGATTACATCCGAGATGGATAACTTCTCCTCGGAGTTTTTAAACATTATTGAAAGACATTTCGAGACCATTAAAGACAATGACAGGAACAAACAACAGTAGGGACTCCCGCCTGTTATCTGAAATTAATGTAACACCTTTTGTAGATGTTATGCTTGTTCTGCTGGTGATCTTTATGGTTACTGCTCCGCTTGTTCAGCACGGGGTCGATGTGGATCTGCCACGGGCAACCACAAAAAACATTACCGCGGAAGAAGAACATTTGACGGTAACGCTCACGCAGGACAGGAAAATCTTCATCAATAAAATGCAGGTGGACAAATCCCAGCTTAGAGAACGGCTTACAAGAATTTTTAAACAGAGAACTGATAACCAGCTCTTTTTCAAAGCAGATAAGACGCTTCCCTATGAATTTGTTATTCAGATAATGGCTGAAATAAAAAATGCAGGCATCGAGAAACTGGGCATTATAACCACACCTCTTGAGGAAAATTGAACTGCCACCGGTTAGAAGCTGGTGGATTCAGTAGCCCGCTAAAGCGGACTAAGGGGAAAAAACAAAACCACAAAAATTCTCCTGAGGAGTGCATACGATTGATAAGCAACAGCCAATTAAGTAAACATTTTTAATCTGAAGGGTGAGGGTTTCAAACCCCGAAGGAGACAATGACCGCCCGACATTTTATCCTGAAAGCATATGCTTCTGATCACAGGTTGCGATGGATGCTTGTGCTTTCTTTCATAATCCATCTTATTATTTTTGTTCTTTTTATGGGAAGACCTCCGGACTCCTCACAAAAAATATTTTTTTCACCGGTATACTCTGTCAGCCTGGTCGAGATGCCCCCTTCGTCCGCTGGCGGCACAAGAGCAGGGTCTGCCGGAAAACCCGGCATGGCACTATGGCAAGGTCCCAGCGCTGTCAGTTCCCAGGTCAAATCCATGAGCAAAAGGAGTCATCCGGTACTGACGATCTCTAAAAAAAGCCAGGATACAGCCTCAACGACAAAAACAACCCAGAGCGCATCGCAAGCCGAGCAGCACGGCACTGGTGGCGCACAGGCAACTCAATCCGGCCCTGCAGGCTCGGGAGTACAAGGCACCACCGGCAGCCCGTATCCCTACGGCAGGGGCAGACCGGACGCTACAACAGCAGATCTGCGTTTTAACCAGTATTATCAAGCTGTCTGGGGTAAAATAAAAAGTGCCTGGATTCTGCCGAAATATGGCGACAGCAGGAAAACTCTTGAGGCAATTGTTATTATTAGAATAAATAAAAACGGCAGAATATTAAAAATAGATTTTGAAAAAAAATCAGGAGATGCTAATCTGGACCGGTCTGTTATCAGAGCCATCAAGAAAGCTGATCCTCTGCCGCCTCTGCCTGTTGCTTTCAGGGAAAATGTTTTAGAGCTGGGAATCCGGTTTATTCCTGGTGAGGAATTCTTATAAAATTATGAAAAAATGTTATTTTGTTGCACTTTTGGTGATCCTGGCAATCTGCACCGGCCAGGGAGCCGGCCATGCAAAAGTATACATCGATATCTACTCACCGTCTTCTTCCCGCTTGCCCATAGTAATCCCTGCTTTTAAAAATATGGGCTCCCGTTCAGATACCCGCAGCCTCGCAGCGAACATGCCCCGGGTTATCAGGGACGATCTTGAATTTTCAGGGTTCTTTAAAATACTTGACCCCGCTGTTCTTGATGAAGCCCTCCTGCGGGGTCTTACCAGGAACGAAATAAAATGGGACAGTCTTTCAATAATCGGTGCAGAGGCAATCATAACCGGAGGGTTCAGTTACAAAAAAAACAAGAAAATCACTGCTGAACTTCGCCTGTTTGATGCCGTACAGGGCCGCTTCATTACCGGAAAAAAATATGAGGGTACTGTTGATGATTATAGGCTCATATGTCACAGATTCTCCGATGAGATTTTTAAAAAACTTACCGGAGCAGACAGTGTGTTTAATACAAAAATAGCCTATGTAAAAGATATCGGCGCAAAAAAAGATCTGCATATTATGGACTATGACGGAAAGAACAGTAAACAAATCACCTGGTATGGCTCCCTGACGCTGTCTCCCGCATGGTCGCCGGATGGTGAAAAGATTGCCTTTACCTCATATAAGAACGGTAATCCCGATCTGTATGTTAAGGAGATCTATACCGGCAACGTCAAAAACATTTCACGAAAAAAGGGCATTAACATTGCCCCTTCATGGTCACCGGACGGTAAAAAAATTGCCTTGACATTAAGCCTGAATAACGGTAATTCTGAAATCTACACAGTAGACCTTACAAGCGGTAAGCTGGTAAGGTTGACACACGACTGGGCCACAGACGTGTCACCGGCATGGTCGCCGGATGGTAAAAAAATTGCCTTTGTATCAAGTCGTTCAGGAACCCCTCAAATCTATCGCCTTACTTTAAAAACAGGAAAAGTAAAACGACTAACATATGAAGGCAATTATAATACATCCCCGGCATGGTCACCCCGCGGAGACCTCATTGCCTATGCGGGGCTGGCCGGAGGCACATTTAATATCCATGTCGTCAGCAGTGACGGGACCTTTAGCAATCAGACCACATTTGCTGGAGACAATGAAGATCCGGCATGGTCACCTGATGGCCGTTTTATAACATTCAGCTCCACCAGAACCGGCCGGAAAGAGATTTTCATCATGAGGGCTGACGGCACCGGCCAAAAACAGATTACATCAGGAAGGGGAGAAAAATCAGACCCGGCATGGTCACCCTTACTTGGAAGATAAATAATTTTTAAATAGGAGGTGAAAAGATGAAACAGTATGTAAAACGGTGCATGAGCATTTTTTTCATCATTACCCTGGCAAGCTGTCTTGCCTGTGCAAAAAAACAGGTAAAAGATGATACCACCGCAATGCAGCCCCCTGCCGGCACTGCAGCCGAACAGCCTGAAGCAATGCAGGAGGGTGTGTTGGAAGAATCCGACCTTGGGTCAAAAGAGTTTAAAGAAATCACAGAAGATGAAGCTGAATTAAGAACAGTATTCAAAGATATTCATTTTGATTTTGATGATTTCTCTTTACGCCCCGATGCAAAGGAAACACTCAATGGTATTGCCGAGTGGCTTTTGAAAAATACTGCGACACAAATATTGATCGAAGGCCACTGTGACGAACGGGGTACCAATGAATATAACTTGGCACTGGGAGAACGGCGGGCCAAGAGTGCCAAAAAATATTTAGTGCAGCTCGGTCTTGCACCTAAAAGAATATCAACGATCAGCTACGGTGAGGAAAAGCCCCTAGATCCTGGACATACTGAAGAGGCTTGGGCTAAAAACAGAAGAGATCATTTTCTAATCCGATAAGAGCTGAAGGGGAGTCTTCCCGCATCGCTGCTGGAAAACTCCCCTTTTTTTGTGCCCCGCATAAAAAAATCAAACGCAGTTGTAGAAGTGCTATGTATTCTATCTTACTAGCTTTGCTTTTCTTCGCTTCCCTGTTATCAGGTTGCACACTTCATCTGCAAAACCAGCTCGATGAACAAAAGCAGTACCTGCAACAAATTGATAAGTCCCTGCGAAGATATCAGGCAGATTCTTCCAGCGAGTTTGATAAAATTCGGCGTGAAATTCAAATCATTAAAGGTACCCTTGACGAAAACTCCCACCATGCTCAACAAGATATTACAGAGCTTAAAGCCAGAATTGACAAGATAATTATTGCACTTAAAAAAAAGCAAGGGCAACTCGATCAGCTTCAAAAAAACTACGCTGCTACGGATGCTAAAACAGATACGCCATCTGCGCCCGCGGTTTCAAGCCCGTCAGATGAACAGACCATGTATGACCGTGCTTATGGCGATTTTAAGAACGGTCGGTACCAGCAAGCACGCGTTAGATTTGAAAAATTTCTCAAAACATATCCTAAAAGTGATCTTGCAGATAATGCGCTGTACTGGATCGGCAACTCTTTTTTTAAGGAAAAAAATTTTAAGGAATCTATTACCGCCTTTGAGGATGTTATTAAAAAATTTCCTCGGGGCAATAAAGTTCCCGATGCATATTACCTGCAGGCTCTAGCTTTCTATGAACTGCAGGACCAATTAACAGCTCAGATACTGTTGGAAACAGTGATCCAAAATTTTCCCGCCTCACAAGCCGCATCCTTAGCCCAAAAAAAACATGCTGAAATAAAATAAAAAATTTTGAAAGCGGAGCGTGCTCCTATGAAGGTACCACTGTTAGATCTGAAATTGCAGTACCAGTCCCTGAAAAATGAAATACTGCCTGCGCTACACGAAATTATGGAAACCCAACAATTTATTTTAGGCCCGCATGTTGCAAAAATCGAGGAGGAAATCGCAGGTTACTGTGAAAGCAAACATGCTGTTGGTGTAAGCTCCGGTACAGATGCTCTGCTTATATCCATGATGGCTATTGATGTAGCATCCGGGGACCGAGTAATAACGACACCGTATACATTTTTTGCTACGGTCGGATCAATATCACGTCTAGGCGCCCTGCCGCTTTTTGTGGACATTGAACCGGATACGTATACTATTGATCCCCGCAAATTGGATGAACTGCTGGATTCTCTTTCACCCCGGGAAAAGGAAAAAATAAAAGCAATCATCCCGGTACATCTCTTTGGACAGTGTGCCGATATGGAGCCGGTTTTCCATATAGCCCGGCATAACAATCTGAATGTCATTGAAGATGCTGCCCAAGCTATTGGTTCTACAGGTATCATCAATGGAAAGGTTACCAAAGCCTGTTCATTGGGTGATTGCGGTTGTTTGTCATTTTTTCCATCCAAAAATCTCGGGTGCTTTGGAGATGGCGGAATGATAACCACAAACAACACCGCACTGGCCGATAAAATACGCTCTTTGCGGGTACATGGACAGGCTGCAAGTTATTACCATACCCACATAGGAATTAATGGCCGTCTTGATGCTATTCAGGCTGCGGTCCTTCAAGTAAAGTTGCCCCACCTCGACAGCTGGGCACAAAAAAGGCAGGAAAATGCGGCATATTACATAAAGCTTTTGTCTGAGTCCGGCGTGGACGATTATATCAGCTTACCCTACACCCGCAAGGGTAATACACATGTTTTTAATCAATTTGTCATAAAGGCACACCAGCGTGATGCCTTAAAGCAGCACCTTGAACAAAATGGGGTTGGATGCGCCATATATTACCCGCTGCCGCTGCATCTCCAGGACTGCTACAGGTTCCTGGGCAACAAAACAGGCGACTATCCTGAATCGGAAAGAGCAGCACGTGAGACCCTTGCCCTGCCCGTTTACCCTGAACTCGCCAGGGAGCAAATAGAATATGTGGTGGAGCAGATAATGAAATTTTATAAAAAGGTGTAATGTGTTTTGCTGTGGCAGGATACATTCCCCTGTTACCGATTCATGCTTATTGTTTTTTATACTCTGCAGTAATCATGGTCGTAATACCACCGCGTGGGGTCCATTTGGAAACCAATTGCATAAAACGGGGTGAACATGCCGCTACCAGATCATTAAGAATCTTATTGGTTATATCCTCGTAAAAGATACCTTCATTACGATACTGCTGTAAATAAAACTTCAGGCTTTTAAGCTCAATACATGTTTTGTCAGGAATATAGGTGATATGTATTGTTGCAAAATCCGGCTGACCTGTTTTGGGGCATACAGATGTAAACTCAGGTGATTCGATATCAATGTGGTAATCACGTTGCGGCTGAGGATTTGGAAAAACCTCGAGCAAAGGAACGTTTGTTTTTATTACAACAGGCTTCTTTTTTTTCGGCATAGTAAGGAATACTCTCTCTATTCAATAACTGAGACTACCTCATATCCTTTGGCTGCTATGGATTCAGCTATCTGATCCACATCACATTTTTTTAAACGGAAAAAGTAGAATTTCTTGTCCCTGTCAGCCGCGTCACCCATGCCGACACTTATAATATCACCGCCATTCTGCTTTATAATCCGTGAAACTTCTTCAAAAGCCTCCGGGTTCTCACCCAGTATCACATCAATTCTGGAACTTGCCTGCAAAACACCCATAATCTGAATAAATGCCGCCAGGATATCGCCAACCGTTATGATACCAACCAGTTTGCCATCCTCCAGTACGGGCAGTCCACCCAATTTATAATGATAGATAAGTTTGGCCGCCTCTTCCAGGTTTTCTTCAGGGCCTATAGTTATTGGATCTTTATTCATAACCTCTTCGATCTTTATTTCATTTCCGCCGGGTAAAAGAAGCACTTGTCTGATATCTGATTCCGAGACAAACCCCACAAACTCCTCGCCATCCACCACTAATAAATGACGGATATCGTTTTGATGCAGTAAGTTTAATGCATCCAGGACATTTGCCCGGGGGCTGATGGTAATAAGCTTACGGGCCATTCTTCTTTTGATCTTCACAGCATGCTCCTTTACATAAAATTATCTCATATTTCAGGGTCACTACCATCTTATATTCATTTTACATCCATGTCAAATGCTTAAAGAGACCAAACAGCAGCGCACAAAAAACATTTCTTTTTTTTTACAGAAGATATATTATACTGCACATATGAATATAAAAAACGTTGCTATTATCACACTACTTATTCTTGCAGCATGTCTGCAGGGCTGCCTGCGATCAGCGCTGCCGCCACTGTCTCCCCTTGACCTGTCTCTGCTTGATACAAGTCCATTGAAGGAAAAAATAATAATTATTGATCCAGGCCATGGAGGCATAGAACATGGGGCTGTCGGTATTAAAGGTTTAAGGGAGTCCGAGGTAAATCTGGGAGTTGCTCTGCATTTGTGGGGCCTGCTCAAACGTGCCGGAGCGCATCCTATCCTTACCCGTACTGCTGATACAAGCGTGTTGCCCGGCAAAGAATTTATCCTTAAACAAGATTTAGAAAAACGCTCCTATATCAGCAATACCAATAACGCTGATCTGTTTATCAGTATTCATCACAACTCTGCCACAAACAGCAGAAAGAAAAATCATATGATGATATTTTACAAAATATCTGACCCCTGGAGGTCACGTGACATAGCCCGTGAAGTGCTCAATTCGCTTAAACAGACCTTACAAACTGAAACAGCCTATGTGCTTCCGGGCAATTACCACGTGCTGCGCAACACAGCAGCCCCGGCAATTTTAGGGGAGGCATCTTTTATGACTAATAAAAAAAATGAGGCTTTGCTGTCGTTTACTAGAACACTCGCTCAAGAAGCCGAAGCCTACTTTGTGGGAATATTAAACTATTACCGCAAAGGTGTGCCGGTTATAACTGATACATATCCCGATAACGCCAGCCTGACAACCCCGCAACCCCGCATTACGCTGTACATTCACCCAGGATATACCTCTGCCTCAATTGACCAATCCTCAATTGGGATCATGCTGGACGGTGCCCCGGTTACAGATTTTTCTTTTAGTAAAGACGGCCTAGTGAGCTTTAGACCTGAGACCCCTTTGTCAAACAACCGGCATCAGTACTGCATCACAGCCCGTAATACGGCCGGCAATGCTGCAGCTCAAAAATGTGTTTCGTTCTCTGTGGCACTGCCGCCTCGTCATATATCAGCTACACCTTTGTTCCCGGAAATACCTGCTGATGGAATGGTTACGACCCCGGTAGATATCGAAGTCCTTGACGAGCTGCAACGCCCGGTTATTGACGGAACCGAAGTGCATGTTTCCTCTACAGCCGGTAGTGTGTTAGATCCGGTATTGACAACACAAGAAGGCACGGTGCGCGCGATACTTGTTTCAGGTGAAACCAAACAAAAAGCTATCGTAACCGTTACATCCGGTGCAATACGTACCCAATGTACTGTTTTGTTTAAAAACCCCCAAAAATCACTTTTTATGGCAACCATACGAGACTCCTCCGGCAAACCGGTTGCAGAAGCAACCCTTATGAGAAATGACCGGCCGGTTGCGCTTTCAGATTCTGAAGGATTTATTTACGATAGCCTTGATACTGAAGAAAAGATAGCCTATAGCCTTTCAAAAAAGGGATATCTGCCCCTGAGCTTGTCACCGGAACTTGCAACCGGAACAATAACAGTTGAAAACCTGCTGCTTAAACCGATAGACAACGGTGTTTTTTTTAACCGGACTGTCATCCTTGATCCGGCCGGTTCATTACCGGAATCACTATCGATACTGACCGAACTGAAAAACATGATTGAGCGTGCCGGAGGTAACGCGATCCTCACCTGGTCGAAACCGCCTGCTCCCTCAGTACACAACAGGGTAAGGCAGGCAGCAAAAGCACAGGCAGACATATTTTTGGCAGTTAAGATTACCAAAAAAAGATCGTCGATAGGATATTATGGGAAAAGTATCCGGGGCAAACAGCTTGCATCACTGATTGTTGACAATCTGGCTGAACGCGCAGTGTGTAAAAAGAGTAGATGCAGGCTGGTAGCATCAATACATTATGTGGTTATTCACACTTCTATGCCTGCTGTCAGAGTATTACTGCCTTCACCAGCAGCCGAATCATATAGTGCCGTAGCTCAAAGCATATATGCTGCCTTAAGAGATATGTTTAAAAATACAGCCCCTGAAAGTTAACAAAGCCGCCGGCGACATCCCGGCTTCAATTTCTCAAAGGCTTAATAAAAAAGAGTTATTGCACCTGCTTTAAAAGGCTTGCGCATACATAAAGAAAATTCTTTAAGAAAAACGGTGAAAGTGTTTGAGCTTTTTTGAGATAACATCTGCCTTCGGCTACATTACCTGCCGTGAGATAATGCCGACCGATATAGTGACAGGTATCTGCAATTCTTCGATTATATATTTTGAGGGGAATTTTTTCCCGCAAATACTCTTTCTCCAGAACCTTTAACCTGAAAAGGCGACCGGCAAGGCTGTCGGTGCTTATGCCTTCTGGGTTGTCGACATAGACTGCCAATGATTCGTTTATAAAACCGACACTGTACTGTGCAGCAATACGCAACCACAAATCATATTCTTCACACTCCCGCAGCTCTTCATCGAAAAGGCCCACCTTTTCAAAGCACGCTTTCTTTATTACAACTGAGGATGTCCGGATAAAGTTTTTAATGAACAGATCTGTAAGAACCCGACCTGATTTGCCCGGCCTATTTTTTTCCCTGAAGCTGCCGTCAAGCCGCACCGAGGCACAGCACGAGGCAACAAGACCGTATTCCCTGTGCTCATGGAAAAGTGCCATCTGGCGCTCCAGCTTCTCGGGCCGCCAGTAATCATCTGAATCAAGAAAGGCTATATAGGATCCGCAACTTTTTTTAATACCTGCATTGCGGGCACCGGCAATGCCCTTATTGCGCTGATAAAAATAATGAACTTTCTCGCCATACGCCTGAACAACATCACGGGTATTGTCAGTGGATCCATCATCGATAACCACAACTTCAAAATGCTGGTACGTCTGCGCCATTACGGAATCAAGCGCTTTGGTAATAAATGTCTCGCGGTTATACGTTGGAATAACAATGCTGACTGTATCTGCCATGGGTATCCATAAAAAATTCACTATTATGCCGGTTGCCACTATGGCCATTCAGAATGCCACTTTATCAAAAATTAAACAGATATACAATCCCCGTTAACCGAAGGGCCCGTTTATGACCGGCAGGCTATATTTTTAATAAAAACAACAATAAAATATAATAAAATATTTTTAATATATGATAATATCAAACAATAAATAAAAAATTGCTCACTTAATTTATTATCTATTTTATATGTAAATATTTAAATCTATTTGTTTGACAAAAAAGTATATTTTTGATAAAATTCTAATTTAATAGAGGTAAAATACAAAATATATTATGGACATATCTAACTCCTTTAATGATCTTATCATTAGATACAGGCGGGCGTTTATAATTATAACCCAAATTCTGCTCGTACCTTTATCCTATTTTTTTGCCTTCCTCCTCAGATTTGATTTTTATATGGATCAGACTATCCTGGCAAAAATTTTAAAAACACTTCCGCTGCTGATCGTTTCCCGCTTGATATTCTTTTATTATGTAGATCTTTTCAGCGGATGGTGGCGCTATGTAGGCATAGAAGACATCATAAGAATAGCCAATGCCGTACTATTCAGCACCCTCCTGTTTATTGCTTCAATCGTTTTTGTTTTTGGCCTGGAAGGGTTTCCCCGCTCAGTGTTTATAACTGATGCGGTTTTTCTATTCCTTTTTCTTTCCGGAATCCGCGTCTCAACCAAACTGCTGAGAGAAAAACTCGAATACAGAAAAACTTTCGGCACTGCCAAAAATGTTCTTATTGTTGGTGCCGGTAATACAGGCATAACAGTTCTCAATGAGATAAAAAACAGTCCTGATTTAAACCTCAAGCCGATCGGGTTTGTAGACGACGATTCTGCTAAAAAGGGTTTCCATATCAGGAACATTGAAGTACTGGGTAATCAAAATGACATACCCGAACTTGTTAAGCGCTACAATATAAGCGAACTGCTTATTGCTATTCCTTCAGCCCCCTATAAGAAACTACGGAAAATATTCGAGATATGCGAATCTGTATCTGTTACATACAAAACCCTGCCCGGCATGTCCAAGATTATCTCGGGAAAAACGTTTGTTAGTCAGATGAGGGACGTAAATCCTGATGAACTCTTGGGAAGACCCGTAGTCTCTTTCGAAAACGAAAAAAACAGCCTGCAACATGATCTTTTTCATAAGTGTATAATGGTTACAGGAGCCGGCGGATCAATCGGATCTGAACTGTGCCATCAGATTTCTGAGTTTAAACCTAAATGTCTTATTATGTATGAAAGAAGTGAAAGCAGTCTCTATTTTATGGAACTTGAGATGAGAAAAAAATTTCCTCATCTCAACATTGTTCCGGTAATTGGTGATATTCTTAATAATGAAAAGGTTGACTATATTTTGCAGACATATGAGCCCTATATCATCTATCACGCAGCAGCATATAAACACGTTCCCATGATGGAAAAGGATCCAATTGAGGCGGTAAGAAATAATTTTTTTGGCACAAAAGCTTTAAGTGACCTTAGTGTAAAATACGAGGTAAAAAAATTTGTCTTTATATCAACCGACAAAGCGGTCAATCCGTCCAGCATTATGGGCACATCAAAAAGGATGACTGAAAAACTACTGCAAACATACGGTTCACAGCCAACGCAATTCATTTCAGTACGATTTGGTAATGTTATCGGAAGCAGCGGCAGTGTAATTCCTCTTTTCAAAAAACAGATTGCCGCAGGGGGGCCGGTAACGGTTACACATCCGGAAACAACCAGGTTCCTGATGACTATCCCAGAAGCGGTCCATCTTGTTCTGCTGGCAGGATCTATGGGAAAGGGTAACGAAATCTTTCTGCTTGATATGGGTGAACCCGCTAATATCACTGAGCTTGCAAAAAGCCTCATAGAACTCTCCGGACTGACTCCTTATAAAGATATAAACATTGAGTTTATCGGACTGCGTGAGGGAGAAAAACTACACGAAGAACTCTACTGGGAGGGAGAAGATATTCTGCCCACCACTCACAAAAAAATCAGGGTGCTATCAAAAACCCGCTTCAATTATCTCAATTATAAAATTCAAGTCTCAAAAATGGAACGAGCTTTAGCAAAATCAACGGATAATGAACATGTTATTTTCCCATTGATGAAAACCATGGTACCTGAAGCCACTATAAATCCAGTCATAAATAATAGAAAGAAGCAGACCGTATAACCGCAGAGAAGCCTGCCTGCTTTTTTTTCATGTAAAAGCACTTATGGCCCACACACAAATATAATGTGAACTGCTGTGGAAATTATATATTTTCCTTCATTATTTCTTTTAAACTTTCGGTAATATAAACTATCTCTGAGGTTTTTAAAGCAGTAAAAAATGGCAGTGCTATCGTCCTGTCGGCGACCTGCTCAGTAACAGGAAAATCGCCCTTACGAAAACCAAACGTCTTTCGATAGAAAGGCTGGAGGTGAATAGGTGAAAAGTAATTACTGGAGGCAATCCCCCTCTCGCGCAGTTTTGTGAGTACCCTGTCACGATCTTTTCTTATATAGTGCCTGGTCAACCGAACCACATATACAAACCAGCTCATAGTCACATGCGGAGCACTGTATGGAACTCTAATACTGTCCAATGATTGAAGCCTTCTGTTATACAGCTCTGCTATACGTGCTCTTTTCTGTAAAATTTTTTTTATTCTCTGCAGCTGCACAATGCCCAGAACACAGTTTATATCACTGAGCCTGTAATTATATCCCAGCCGTATATGATTAAACCAGCTTGAGCCGTTGCCCCGGCCTTGATTTCGCAGGCTGCAGCATAGATCATATATTTTTTTACTGTCAGTTACAACCAGTCCGCCTTCGCCGGTTGTAATCTGCTTGTTTGGATAAAAGGCAAACACACCGGCTTCACCGAATGAGCCTGCTTTTTTACTGTGCTTCCATCTTCTTGTGCGAGCATTTTCAGGGCTTTGATACTCTGCCCCAATGGCTTCACAGCTATCCTCAATAAGTTTTAAGTTATATTTTTGTGCTATATCATACAGGGCATCCCATTCAGCAGGGTGACCAAAAACATCAACGGCAAGTATAGCTTTCATTCCGGCCGTACGGTGTTTTTTTATTGTTTCAACAATCTTCTCAGGAGCTATATTGAGCGTATCCTCATCTATATCCACAAAAACAGGTCGAGCGCCTTCAAAAAGAACACAATTTGCAGAAGCAACAAAACTGAACGGCGAAGTGATGACAAGATCGCCTCTCCCAATTCCAAGTGATTTTATGATAAGATGCAGACCGCTTGTCCCGCTGTTGACCGCAGCAGCATATTTTCTACCCACATAACGTGCCCCTGCTTTTTCAAATTCTTGCAGCTTTGGGCCCAGACTAAGCTGAGGAGATCTGAGGACATCCATAACTGCTTTGCGTTCTTTTGCAGTAATATCCGGACTGGATAGCGGGATATTCATTGTAGCTCTCCCAACCTTCTCGATTATTGTATCATAGCAGCCAGATGATGAAGATCTGAAACCATAATATCAGCACTGTAGTCAGCGTCGGGAGGCTTCTCATCTTTATACACTCCGTCAGCCCTGTATATATGTATTGTTTTCCACTCAAGACTGCGTGCCCCATAGAAATCCTTGAGAGGATTGTCTGCAACGTAGAGACATTCCGGGCCACTATACCCCACATGATCCATTATCTTTTGATATCCGGCAGGATGCGGTTTCCAAAACTGCCTTCCCAATGCATCAGTAAAAACAATAGTGTCAAAAAAATCTTTAACATTCAGCACCTCCAATTTATTTTTTTGGGTTTGCAGATAGCCGTCACTTAGCAGTCCCATTTTCAGTGTGCCCTGAAAGTGCCGCAAAACAAACGCTGCATCAGGATAGAGCGTTATGCGAGGCGGATGAGTTCGATAAATATATACAAGTTCTCTAACAAGCGTCTCATCTGCTTCAATCCCGGCACAATGCAGAACCTCATTGAAGATCGCACCTCGTGCACCTGCACAGAACCGTTGCCACATTTCAGTAAACAGATCAGATGCAGAAAGGCCTTTGTCCTGCAGGTACGAGCTGACAGCGTGAAAACCGCTTTGCACAAACTGTTGTTCTGAACAGAGTGTATCATCAAGGTCAAAAACAACAATTTTAATACCATGCAAAGACACGTGGATACAATCCTGTTAAAGGGAAAAAAGACAAAAAGGTTAAGAAGTTAAAAGGCTATATAATATTTTGTTTACCTTTTAACATGTTCAGTGTTTAGCCTTTCACCACTGTTTCCAACCGTAAATGTAAACTGTATTTAGTGCTGTTAAAAAATATGCATGTTATTCATTGGATGGCAGTCCATCAAGAAAAATTGCATCATCATAACGCAGCATATACATATTTTTTTTAAAAGCATCCCTGATGTCACCCGGGTCGTTACCTCTAGCTATTTCAATAATCCATTTTGGAAAATCTGCACCAGCGCTAATGGAAAGCGGGACCCCTCCCCCAAACCGAGGGTTTATTTCGATAAACTTCACTTTGTTATCATCGGTGAGAAAACACTGCACATTTATACAGCCCCTGCATCCCTGCAGCAAACTGCCGACACGCCAGCCCTCTTCCATAACATGTCGGTTATCAATAATTACAGCTTTACTTACCTCTCCCGCCCGCACCTCAATTCTCATTCTGGGCACCACACATCGAACGACACCATTAAAGTCAAACAATATATCAAGCGTAATCTCTCTACCCTGCAGAAACTCCTGGAGGATAGGTTTCTTTACATAATCTTTAAAAAACAGCAGCTCTGTTTGATTGTTAACCTTAAAGATTCCTATACTTGCACTGCCATCCTGCGGTTTAATAAAAACAGGATAGGTAATCTCTTGTGGACGTATGTCCTCAATTGTAAAAACCTTGGGCGTATCCACATCGTGGGCAACAAAAAAATTATGTGTTTTGTATTTATTACAGGCAATCTGCATAATGTCAGGGTCTGAAACGACTGCAGTGGTACCAACTGCAGCAAAACGCTGCCTGCTTTCTGACAGGATAAGCAAATCAGTATCAATGAGAGGAAAGAGCAATGTGATACGCTCTTTTTTACACAGCTCTACCAGGGTTGGTATATAGGCTTGATCATCAATACGGCAGATTTGGTAAGCTTTATCAACGACATGAAAAGCAGGCGCAGTGTGGGAAACATCCACACCGACAATTTTACCATTCAAGCCTAACTCCTTCAATGTGTTTTGAAAATGCCTGATAAGGGCAACCCTTCGACCAACACTCGTAAACAGTATGTTGAACGCTTCATCCTGTTTCTGCACTACGGGTCCCCCGTTTATTTTATAGTTTACAAAAACTTAGAATATATTAACATAGTTAAACAAACTTTAAAATAAAAATTAAAGCAGATGTGTTTAGAAAAAAAATTATGTCACTGTAGCGTGATAAAAAACTATCCGTTGGGATCAACAAGTAGAATCAGGACAGGTGGTACCGCCCTGTATTATGCGCCTGTTTCAACCATTGACCAGTTACATGAAATCCTCTTTTACTGCCGAGGGGAAAAATTACCATTTTATATTCTGGGTAAGGGCTCAAATGTCCTGATTAGTGACGAAAAATTTAATGGCGTTGTCATAAGGCTGGCGGGCAATTTCAAAACCATACAATTTGATACCCAGAATAGAACTGTTACAGCCGGGGCAGGGGCTTCATTAATGAAATTAGGACAACAGATAGCATTACGAGGCTATGCAGGTTGTGCCTATATGGGTGTTATTCCTGGAACGGTTGGTGGTGCAGTAACAATGAATGCAGGCACAAAAAAAGAGGGGGCTATACAGAATATTTTCCTAAGCGCCATAATTCTTGATCCTACAACAGGCTGTACACAACTATATAATAAGAATGATATGAATTTTGATTATCGCACAAGTGCGCTTTTATTATCAACAAAAATAGTATTGCAAGCTACTTTCACTCTTGATTATCAAAGTGAGATTTCCCCTGGTGAAGCATGTAATGAAATAAAAAAACTTCATTCTCTTCGCCGCTCCAAGCAGCCAAAAAACCAGCATACCTTTGGTTCAGTATTTAAGAATCCCCCAAACCGCCCCCATGCTGCCGGGTGGTATCTTGAAAATGTCGGCATGAAGAACTTTCGTATAGGCGAAGCGGTTGTAGCAAATGAACATGCTAATTGGATAATTAATACGGGAAATGCTTCAGCGAATGACATAAAAGAAATTATTCATATTGGACAGAAGCGCGTTTTGGAGGAATTTGGTGTCAGCCTCGATCGTGAGGTAATCTACCTGCCTGATGATTTGCTGGCATAGACCTGAATAACAAAACGACCCTCATAAAATTTTTTCCTTATACTGTTTTTTTGAATAACCTTTATGAAAAAATTGGGGGTAGCAGCTTTCAGTCCTTTTACTGGATGTGTTTTATTTTTGTTTAGCTATGTTTTCTATTTTAAGTATCTTGTCAAGAATGATCGGCAGCACCAAACAGATCCATAGCATAACTTGTCTCTGAATAGAAATAAAACATGCACATAGCATATACCCCATTAAGCTTATCTGTAAATACCATGCAAGTTCCCGAAAAAAAACTTCCTCTTGTTTTTTGAGTCGCCGTATAGCACCCAAGGCCAAAATAAAAAAACCCATGAAGACTGCGAAGCCCAGAATGCCGTGCTCAGACAAAATTGTCAGGTAAGCATTATGCACAGTATGATGAATCCTGGTACCCAATTGCTTGTTGCTGGCATCTGGGAATTGTGTTGTGCCGACTCCCCAAATAGGATTGCGAAGCCATAACCTAAAAGCATAGCCTGCAAAGACCAGACGGGAATATGCACTTGCCTCAACAGTTGTTTTGCCGGATAAAGATGTCTGAACTGTTTGCCTCTCTTCAAACAACTGCTGTGCGACATTTACAAAGAATGTTAATACAATAATCACAACAATTATCGTTGATATTTTCTTTATATTCTTAAGAAAGATACATCCCATTACCAGCACAAGCCCTAATAACCCTCCCCGCGAAACAGTACAAAGGGTCCCCGTGATTAATAAACCGATTGTTACAACATAAAACCTTCTTAAAAATTTCTTTTCACCATGCAGGAAAAGGTAATAGGCAATCGGGATAATAGCTATCAGGAGGGCAGCAAGGTAATTAGGATCACCCTGAAAAGCACTGGGCCTGCCTTTATCTGTAAGCATACTTTTGATTTGAAAAACTTGAATAAGTAATGCATATGCCCCGTTGCACATGCTAAAAAAAACGCATGTTTTTATTAACAGCAGCAAATCTTTTCTATTATTTATGCAGCTTGCAATAATAATGACAAACAGGGAATTTTTAACAAAAACAAACAGGACAGACTTTACCTCCGTTATTCCCAAGACTCCGTTTATAAGCGCAGAAAGATAAGCAAGCCCCAGAAACATTACTACTAACACTGTATGTTGATTGGTCCTTACCGGTGAATTCCTGAATACCGTACTAACAAACAAAATCACTGATAGAACAAGATTGGGACGCCATGCCTGCAACCCTTTTAAATCAAAGTACGTATAAGGCATTATCAAAAAAGTAAAAATTAAATAACAAACCCCGTACAGAGGCTTAAGAACCTCGATAAATGCAATAAAAACAGTCATGAAAAAAAATAAAGGTTCTAACATACAGATACCCTGTTATTGAAATATCCGCTCCTTTTTAACATAATTATACTCATCATGTCTTAATAAAAAATGTAGATTATAAAAATACTACTGCAATATGAAAACAGAGCGGCTGTATGGCAACAGGCTGAAGCAACATATGCATAACCTGCAGTAATTTATATCGGCAAAAAATTAAACTTTTTAAATAAGCCTTATGTCTGTCCGATATAATTCCCGCAGGAATAATCTTAAGCTGTATCAGTCAAAATAAAATTGATTCACTACTTGCAAAGTAGCTGATTGTTAGTTAAAATAGTATTTTATGAATTTATTTCTTGTTTTTTATTTTATTAATAGAAGATTTTATAAAATTTATTTATACAAAGAAATAAATCAAAATATATCAAATCGTAATGACCTATTTAAAATTATCTAATGAAGTCACCCTGATTTTACTCTGCTGCTGCATAAAGCCTGATACAATCAGAAAAAAAAGAATTGCCACAATCCTGTCAGAAAAACTTGACTGGGACTATATATATATGATTGCCAATGCGCATGGTATACTAGGTCTTTTATATAAAAATCTTGAAAGCTACAAAAATAAGGTTTATATCCCGCCACACATTTTGAAAAATCTTGAAAAATACTACCACACTACAGCATATAGAAATTTAGTGTTTACATATGAATTTGATAAAATTATAGCTTGTTTCAATAATAAAGATATAAACATAATGCCCCTGAAAGGTATAGATTTCATCAGGCACCTTTACAATAACCTGGGTTTTCGATCGTTTTCTGATATTGATTTTCTGGTTGAGAAAAAAAACATACCTCAGGCTGAACAAATATTATTTAATATGGACTATAAAAGAAAAAAAGAGCGAGCCCGGAAAGACGAACGACACTTCCATTCAATATACTGGCAGCACAAGAGAGGAATGCTGATCTTTTTGGAACTGCATTGGGATATTGATTTCCAGGATTCGCCTTTCAGTATCAGAATTGCAGATTGTTGGGACAGGGCTGAATTGATCCGGAATAATGATAACTTTTTTTACAGGCAATCATTAGAGGACTGCATTATTTTTAATGCATTTCACATTTTCAGGGAAGACCAGTTTAAAATTCTACCGCTAAAAAACTTTTGCGATCTTTTTGAATTAATCAAAAAATACAACAATACAATAAAATGGAATGAAATAGCGAAAATATCGGAGACATATAATGTAACACGTCCTGTTTTTGTAGTGTTATTGCTTTTGCAGGAACTTTTTCACATTAATGTGCCTCTTGAACTTACCAGGGTTTTATGCAGCCAGGGCTTTCAAACAAGAATGTTAACTAAACTTGTCGAAGAAAAAATTTTTTTCAAATATCAGAAAGATTTTATTATCCCTTCCAATATTATCGAACTGGCATCTGAAGAAAAATTTGCCGGCAAACTAAAACATATGCTATATATCTTTAAAACTTTTTGCTATGATTATATACGGGCATATTACGCTGATTTAAATCATTCAATAATAAACGCAGTTACAAAAACATCCCGGCAACATTTAAAAACCCTTGGCCGCTATTTCAAAACATTTGGTCTTTCTCTTCTTTATCCGAAAAAGAAAAGTGAACTTTTTGAAAGCACAAAAAATTCCAAAAGCAGCATCGTTGAAATAAGTCACTGGATACGCGATACTGTAAAAAAATAGATTGTTGTAAGTTCTCTTAATAGAAGTGTTTTAAATAGTCGTCCTTGAAAAAAAGCTAACACGTTAAGATAACAGCTTTTATTGAGCAAAAGGCTGTGGCATAATCACCAGAAAAAGCAATGAGAACCTCAAAAAGCTGGTGATTTATGCAACCTAAAAACAACAAAGAAAGAGGCAAACAAGCCCCGCTATTCAAGACGCCTCTGGAGCAGATCATAAGCCAGGAGCATCCGCTGTATCAGCTATCCAGGAAGATAGACTGGGGTGTGTTTGAGCAGGAATTCGGGTCGTTGTATGTGGAGAATGTGGGACGGCCCGGCAAGGCAATCCGCTTGCTGGTAGGGCTTCACTATCTGAAATACACCTACAGCCAAAGCGATGAAAACGTGGTGGAGAGGTTTCTGGAGAATCCGTACTGGCAGTACTTTTGTGGGTTTGAATATTTTCAGCATGAGTTGCCGATCGATCCAAGCTCGCTGACGCGTTGGCGCAAGAGAGTGGGAGCGGAAGGCATGGAGAAGCTGCTGAAGGAAACGGTAGAGACAGCCAAACGGGGCAAGCTGATCACAAGGCGGGATACCCAGCGGGTAAATGTAGATACGACGGTGCAGGAGAAAGCAATTGCGTTTCCAACCGATGCCCGGCTGTACTACAAAATGCTCAGAGCCCTCGTGCGAGCAGCAAAACAGCGGGGCATAGAGCTTCGACAAAGCTATGAGCGAGTTGGCAAGAAAGCGCTGGCCAGGCAGGGCCAGTACCGACATGCACGTCAGATGAAGCGAGCGCAGCGAGAGACCAAAAAACTCAAGACGTACCTGGGGCGTGTCAGCCGGGACATTCAGCGAAAAGAGGCAGTGCCGGATGAGGCCCTGGGAAAACAGCTTGAACTGGCACAGCGTTTATTGAAGCAGCAGCGTCATGACAAGGGCAAACTCTACAGTATCCATGCACCGGAGGTTGAGTGTATCGCAAAAGGCAAAGCTCACAAGCCCTATGAGTTTGGTTGTAAAGTATCGATGGTCAGCACGTCCAGAAGCAACTGGATTGTAGGAATCAATGCCGTTCATGGGAACCCCTAGGATGGGCACACGTTGGAAGCAGCCTTGCAGCAGGCCAAGCGGATAATGGGCCGGCAACCCGACAATGCATACTGTGACAGAGGTTACCGAGGCAATACCACAAAGATTGACGGCACCCAGGTTCATGTAGTTGGGCGCAGGAAGAAAAGCATGAGCCGGTCTTCCTGGAGGTGGTTCAAACGGCGCGCGGCCATAGAGCCAATGTTTGGTCATCTGAAGGCACAAAACAGAATGGATCGCAACCTGTTACAGGGTAAAGAGGGTGACCGCATCAATGCGATTTTGTCCGGGTGTGGCTACAATATGAGAAAGCTGCTCAGGGCTTTCTTTTTGTTCATTTTTAAATGGCTCTTTTTTGATCAAAAAGCCCAAAAGCGAGCCGGTTTAGCCGTTTGCCCTGTTGTGTCTGCGGCTTAAAAAGGACTTTTTCAGTAACGACTAAATAGTGTCAAGCACACTGTGAAAAGGCCTTTACATGAGAAAACAATGATCCGCATTTAAAACCAATAAAATAATTGAGAGATATTTTATGTGGCTCGTTTTTATCTATATTTTTTCTTTTTCTTGTATTTTGAGCATATTGTTCGTCAAATTTTTTCTTTTATTCGCTCCCAGATGGGGTTTTGTTGATCACCCGGGACATCGAAAAATCCATGACAAACCAACACCTCTTCTTGGCGGCGCAGCCATCTTTCTGTCAATTAATGTAACAATAATTATTCACATTTTTCTCCATCAATTTGGCGTACATAGCTATGTTGCTGAGATAATCTTCTTGGACATACCGAAGGGATTCTTATCATTTAGTGCTGACATGCCGAAAACATCTACCTACTTTCTGGGGGGGGCGATCATCTTTATTCTTGGGCTTATTGATGACAAAGTGGGACTTAGCCCCATTGTAAGGCTTGTTAGTGTTACGCTTATTGCAGTTGTCATTGTGTCTATTAGTGTGAAACCCGGTGCTTTTGAGTCTTCACATTTTTTAGGATTTGTGATTGCTGTCCTTTGGATCGTGGGAATAACCAACGGATTTAATCTTATTGACGGTGTAAATGGGCTCTGTGCAGGTAACGCAATGCTATCTTCCATGATGTTCCTGATAATTGCAATAAGAGGCGGACATCAACTCATTGGTCTTCTTTTGATGACATTCATAGGTGCTGTGGCGGGTTTTTTTATTTTTAATTTTCCAAAAGGTAAAATATTTCTTGGAAGCAGCGGCAGTATGTTTATTGGCTACACGTTAAGTGTTCTTGTAATGTTCGTATCCTATGGTACTCGGTTTGGCGGCACCAATCTTTCTCTCATTATGCCGATTTTAATCCTGTCTTTTCCACTGATGGATACATTAACAGTAATATTTGTACGACTTAAGAATCGTCAATCTCCTTTCAGGGGAGATACAAACCATCTCCACCATAGGCTCAGACGCCTGCGCATGACTGATACTGAAGTTGTTTTGTTAGCACTTCTGGTAACTTTTGCAATCGGCATCAACGCCACCCTTCTTTACCGGGCAAGATTTTTCCAAGCGTTAATCATCTTGTCACAGGCCCTTACCATTTTTCTTATTCTGTTAATGATTATTAGATTAAAAGAAAGACGGGTTAACCGAAGAAAAACTCCCCGGGGAACCTTGTCAGTTTACATGAACACCGCAAAGGATGGTCCGAAATTTTTTAATGGATTTATTCTAGACTTAAACAGTAAAGGCATAAATTTTTGTGTTTTGAATCTCGAAACATCTTATATGGAAAATGATTTTTTTGTAAATCAACAAATACAATTGGAATTCCAGCCTGCAAAAAAACCCTTTGCAGAAAAACCCCCTTTCCTGCAGGCAACGGGGACCGTAACAAGACAGGAACCGGTTGAAAAAAATGCCCTTAAGCTTGCGCTTAAATTTGATACGCCTTTAGATGAGAATTGAATTTTTTAAGCCACTAAACAATCACTCCCACATACTGACAAAAACATATACACAACTACAGCATAAAAGGGTGTTTATGGGGAACGCAAACTGTTTTTGGCCTGAAATCTTCATAAATTTTTATATTTAGATTCTTTGATTGTCATAAAAAAATTTCGGGTATAGTTTCATTCCGATAAATCAGTCACACAAAAAGCAGCGCGAAAGGCTGCAATTTTCCTGTAAGACTGACGGCTGCAAACCAAAAAACGGAATTGATGAATAATGAGACCTATGAGGGCTGTAATCTTATTATTTATGCTACACCTATTTTCCCGGAACTGCCTGGCAGCAGATAACAGAATTGACAAGCTGAAAAATCTCTGTATAAATACCATGCTTGTTGAAAAGGGCATTCCCCATACCGTCATAGTATCACCACAAAACAGTTCATACAAAAAACTCTCCGACATCATCCGTGACAAAATAGAAATACTGACAGGCATCACTGTACCTGTGTATGCAGACAATCATCGTCCCGAGGATATACTTTCCAAGTATCATGTAATAGCTCTGGGGAATATGACTACAAATGCATTTATCGAAAAAATGTATCGCCAATGGTATGTATTGCTGGATTTAAAATATCCTGGCAGCGGTGGATACGTGATCCGTACAGCACATAATCCTTATGGTACCGGTAAAAATGTAATTTTTATCGGTGGATCAGATGAAAGCGGAGTTTTCAAAGCTGTTCAGGAATTCATCAGCCTGTTGCAGCCGGGAGACCCCCTTGAAGTCGGTAGATTGATGCGGATTAAACTTGGCAGAAGCATGGCACCTCCCGCAATAGGTGATCATATTCCCGACTGGACTGTATACAGCTGGCGCGACAGCTGGAGAAAAACAACAGGCGGACGTACTACTGGATACAAGCCATCAACATTTTTTGGCTGGAACCCAATAAGTATTGCAGGCATACTGTATTACATGACAGGCAAGAAAGAATATCTGGACTATTTTAAGGCAATGGCGATGCCCAGGCCGGGAAGTGTTCCTCATCCTAACCGTACGAGTGATGCTTTCAATGACCCTATGGATCCACTGGTTAAGAATTATCACTATCGTTCCCATCTTGTAGACTGTGTATGGGACTTAATAGAAGAAAGTCCTCTGTTCACGGACGAGGAACGGCTTTATATTACCAATAAACTTTATGAACATCAGTATAATTATGACCCTGACCATACATACTCACGACCGAATGGTAACCGGCACGCACTATGGCATATGATGAGCATATATACCGGCAGTCGATATTTTGCTACATATTACCCTGATCCAGCATGGAACAAACGAATAAACAATGTGAGAAAGGCCTTCAACTCCTTTATCAACAACCCCACCTGGGGGGAACGTGATATCCTTCCTTGGGTATCAACTTCTATTGAGCCGGTGTTTGAGTTTTTCTTGATGGACGGTTCTGATGCTTTTGTCAGCAGCGGCACTGCCGGCACTATGATGCATGCCCTTGAAGTTCTCATGACAGGCAATGAAGTTGATGATTATAATAAATATGCAGCAATCAGCCTGCTGCATAAGGCGGCATATATGTTGGATGATACCCGCTATATCTGGATGGCACGGCAGCTTGGTTTTGACTTCAAAGTTTTCAGGATCGGACAGTCATATTGGCCTCGAAATGATTTGCCTATTAAAGAACCTGTAGATCTCATAGACAATATGAGCATATACCCCCTTGCTAAAACCACCTGGAAAAAAACCGGCAGAAGTATTATCCTTGATGAAGGTTTTCAGCTGCTGGCTTATCGCACGGGGTTGACCAAATGGGATGATTACTTTCTGGTCGATGGTTTTTTCGGAGGAGGCAGAAGCCCTTATCACCTTAATAGCATTTATAAGCTGCGCATGTTTAATGGCCGCATGATTCTGGATGGTTACTTAAATGATGTAGATATCTGGTATAACGGTATGGTAGAGCCCTGGGTGGCAAGAAGCGCAGCTTTAAAAAATTCTTTCTCTGATGAAAACCTGGCCTATATTAAAAGTGAGGTTCCAAACATGCCGTCATCAATATGGCAAAGGCACATACTGTTTCTGGAAGATTCTGCATTCATTATAATTGATAATATCCTGCCTCAAAAAGAAGGTATTTTTGATATCCGCAGTTCCTGGCAGCTGGGGGGAAGGATCAATAGCACCAGGACCCTTTCTCTCTCAGCAACAACCTCAAATGGGATTACGTTAAGCAGTTCTGAGATACCTGTGCGAAAAACAGCTAAAAAACAGGTTGAAGAAAATTATTCTGGATATCTACTAGAAAACAAACCTTTTGTTTTTGCGAATGTTTTAACTACAACCATTTCTCAAAAACTCATTAATAAAGTCAGTCGCACATGGTTTCTTGTAACCGGACCACATACGTCATATGTTGGGTTGGGAGAATACAGTAATGACGGACTATCTATCAGAGCCGACTTTTCATATTTTGACAACAAGCAACTATTTCTTGCAGGAATGCAGGAAATTACTATTAACGGTGAAACTGTTATTAAGACTGAACATCCGGTTAATTGCCTCTGGGATTTGAAAAAAAATTGTTTTACGATATCTTCTTCCCAGCCATGCAGCCTGCTGCTGGCAACTGAAAGTCATCCTGCTCAACACAGATTGTCTGAGGGTAAACATACTATCACCCAAACCGCTCTCCGGGCAGATTTACGAGAAACACTGTTTGATATTCTCAAAACATCAAAACCGGACCCTGAAGATTTTCACCCTGCAGAATCTAAAGCAAAGCAAGAAATTGTGGACTGGCTTCCATCCTGGAAGCACAAGGTAAAGGGGGTCCCAACAATCATGGCGCTTACTGACAGTCAACAATCCAGCGGTATATGGGTAGCTATAAAAGACAAGTCTTTAAATAGGATTGCAGAAATATCTGCCACCGGAAATATGCTGAAAAAAATTGATTGTGACAGTGAGATATTGTCCCTGTGGTCCGCAGGCAATCAGGACCAGGCTGCTTCATTTGCACTGCTTGCTGGATTTAAGGATGATTATCTAAGGGCCTACTCTGATAACGGTAGTAAACTGTGGAGTGTTAAAACACAAATTCACCCCAGCTTCAAAATTGGCGACCGCTACCATGCACCATGGTTTACCGACCCAGGACCAAAACACAATATGACAGGCGTCTCTTCAATTCTTGTTGATGACTTTTGGAACCAAGGCCGGCAGGAAATTGCCTTAGGTCGTCCGTCTACTATTGAATTTCATACATTACAGGGGGACCTCATTAGCCGTGTGCCAACCAGATGGGGCAAAAATACATCTTTACAGTTACTTAAACACCGCGGTAATGCTTCTAAATCCAGCATACTGCTTGTCGGTAAGTTTTTCACAAACAGTCCCGGTGTAACCGGAATTACCAGTGATTACAGTAATATCTCAAACAACTTATGCTCAAAGATTGCCCGTGGATATATACCTATGCAGGCTCGTTCTCAGCAGGGACTGACTCACATGGCAGTAGATGATATAGACAACAATGGGATTGATGAAGTCATAATTGCTTTAAGCGGACACTGGAATGAAGTGCGTGTCTACGACGGCAGCAATCTTAATTCCAAAAGCCGCCCTCTATGGATGCACTATTTCGGTCCAGACAAAACAAGATCCCGGTTTATGAAAGGATTGAAGGTGCTTGATCTGGACGCAGATGACCGCAAGGAAATCATTGTAGGGGTTAAAAGCGGCTGGTTGTGGGCCTTTGATTATAGAGGCAATATATTGTGGCAACGGCACTTTACAGGCGGCATTAGCTGTCTTGACACTATTGGTACCCGGGGTCTTGTTACTGTTGGTCTGCAAAATGGAAAGTTACTGCTGCTTGATAAGACTGGAACAGTTATTAGAACAGGTGAAGTGAAATCATACATTCAAAACATACTTTGCAATGCTGCTGCTGTATACGTTACCGTCGGAAATAATATTTTTAAATACTCTTTAAACTAAGATATAACCACTTGTCAATATTGTTCAAGTTTTGTTATTATTTACCTGTTATACGTCCTTGACGTAGCTGGTTGCGCCCGATAAGAGCTTTTAACTGTGAAAAAAACTGTATTCCTATGAAAAATACAAACAAGAAAATATTGCTTATGTTAAAAACCCCACCACCTTTTGGCGGCGGTGAAATTCGTGGTGCAGCATTAAAAGATTTTGTCAATAATAAAGATGCTTTTTTTGTAATGGAGCTTTCCTCCAAAAAACGAAATAAGTCCAGCCAGCGTAAATTTGAACTGTGGAAAATAAAGGAGTTTATAAGCCACTGGTTCAATTTGATTTCTACCATCAGAAGAATACGGCCTCAATTAATGTTTATTTCATTGCCCAAATCTTTTCTCTCTTTTGTACGTGATACCGTATTTGTTTGGACCAGTTTGGCATATAAGGTTCCCTGTTCAGGCGAGCTTGCCGGCAGAATGTTTTACTTTTTGGAAACTAGCTGGCTGGGTCGTATATACGGTAGTTTCGTTCTTAAAAAAATGCGGTGTGTTCGTGTTCTTGGGGATAGTGTGGCAAAAGATCTCGCACAATTTGGAATATATAATACAATAATTACTGACAATGGTGTTAATATTCCTAATGACATAACATACTGTGCCGAACGGAAAGATGGAGCCGTTAGGATTCTTTTTGCAGGCACGCACTCGCCTCAAAAAGGTTTTGATTTGTTACTCAGAGCATTTGTTGAGCTATCGAAAAAAAATCACAGAATTGAACTTCATACCATCGGTGAGTGGATTTCTAATGATTTTCATCATGAAATGAAATCTATGATCACATTAAATAAAATAGAAAACCGGGTTGTGTTTAATGGGATTAGTCATGGCAAGGAAAAATGGCACATTTTTTCAGAGTGTCAGGTTCTTGTTCTTCCAAGTCTTATGGAAGGGCAACCGCTTGTTATACTTGAGGCCCTGGGTTGTGGATTGCCGGTTATCGCTACAACCGTAGGTGCAGTTCCCGAGACTATTGCAGACGGCACTAATGGATTTCTTGTAGAACCAGGCTCAGCAGATCAACTGGTAACTGCCCTGGAAAAAATTATCTCAGCCCCGGCGTTGCGCAGAAGCATGTCACAAGAAAATATTGCACTATTTCAAAAACGGTTTACCCTGAATAAATTCTTATTATCCCAGGTAAATTGGCTGGGGGAATGTGCTCAGAATGATTTCAAACCACACGGGCAAAGATGGAAAAACATCTAACAAAATATTGGTTTCATTAATTATTGATTTAATTTTCCGGGAGAGCAGAAACACCTTATGAAACAACTCACACAAAAATTAAAGAACGGTAACATGCAGGTCGTGGAAGTTGCTGTGCCTCCGGTGCAGCAAAGACACATTTTGGTGCGCAATCATTTTTCATTAATTAGCGCGGGAACTGAAGGAAACACAGTTAAAACCGCTCGCAAAGGCTATCTGGGAAAAGCTAAAGAGCGTCCTCAACAGCTCAAACAGGTCGTTGATACGTTAAAGACACAGGGGGTCACACAAACATATCGCGCGGTAATGAAAAAGCTTGAGGCTTACTCTCCGCTCGGATATTCAAGTGCGGGAGAAGTAATTGATCTTGATCCTGAAATAAACAGTTTCAAGGTTGGCGATCTTGTTGCGTGCGGCGGGCTCACCGCATCACATGCTGAAATCGTATGTGTTCCCGCAAATCTATGTGTAAAGTTGCAGCTCGATACTGACCTAAAACAGGCATCCTATAACACATTAGGTGCAATAGCTTTGCAGGGAGTTAGACAGGCTGATCTTAGAGTTGGCGAGACATGTGCTGTTATCGGCCTGGGGTTGCTGGGCCAGCTTACCGGCCTGCTGCTCAGAGCCTCAGGTGTTCAAACCATTGGTATTGACATCAATCCCGCTATGGTTGATATAGCTGCCGCGCACTGTGTTGATCTTGGGCTAAAACGCGACAACATCGGCGTTGAGGAAAAAATTATTCAGGCAACGCAGGGATTAGGATGCGACGCGGTAATCATTACTGCAGCGTCCAGTTCTCTTGACCCCATAAACTTTGCAGGTGCAATTTCCCGAAAACGCGGAACAGTTGTGGTTGTCGGCGCAGTGCCCACCGGCTTTGAACGGGAACCCCATTTTTACAAAAAAGAACTGCAGGTGAAAATGTCCTGTTCATACGGACCCGGCAGATATGATCCTGTCTATGAAGACAAGGGTATAGACTATCCGGCAGCATATGTGCGCTGGACAGAAAACCGCAACATGCAGGCATTTCAAAACTTAATTTACACTAAGAAAATTGATCTCAGCTATCTGACTACTCACATCTTTAAACTCGACGAGGCCCCTGCAGCATATGATATGCTTATGACTAAATCAGAACCGTTTATTGGTATTCTTATCGAATATGATACTGCAAAAGAAATAAAGAAATCTACTGTCAACACAGCTCCTCAACAAGCAGCTGGCAGAAGGCAACTCGCAACGATTGGTTTCATTGGTGCCGGATCATATGCCCAAAGTCATCTTCTACCCAACATTCCAAAACAATCCGACATTAGACTTAAAGGGGTTATGACAGCAACCAGCAGCAGTTCGCGATCGGTCGCGGACCGCTACAAGTTTGAATTTTGCACAGGGGACGAGCAGAATATCCTCGGAAACAATGATATTAATACAATCTTCATTGCTACCCGCCATGATTCTCATGCGAAGTTTGTAGTTAAATCTTTACAGGCGGGTAAAAATGTTTTTGTGGAAAAACCTCTCTGTCTGCAGGAAGAGGAGTTACATGAAATAACCAATGCTTACAATTCGGCTCTCAACTCTCAGCACTCAGCACAAATGGTAATGGTTGGATACAATCGACGCTTTGCACCCCTGATACAAAAAATCAAAGAGACCCTTGGCGATGGGCCTATGGCCATGATGTACCGTGTCAATGCAGGATCCATTCCAGCTGATTCCTGGATTCAGGATACTGAGATAGGCGGTGGAAGAATAATAGGTGAAGTCTGTCATTTCATTGATTTGTTGACCTTCCTCAATGGTTCGCTTCCGGTTTCTGTGTATGCTACGGCAATGCAGGAACCCCAAGCTTTAAATGATATTGTAAATATTTCCTTATCATATGGAAACGGTTCAATCGGTACAATAGCATATTTTGCCAACGGTGATAAAAGTGTTCCGAAAGAAATGCTTGAAATTTATGCAAACGGATGCACTGCACTGCTCAATGATTTTAAAACGCTTTCAATTTACAATAGAGGCAGAAAACAAGAAAAACGGCAGCCACAGGATAAAGGACAAAAGAATGAGATTAAATTATTTCTTGAAGCCATACTGAATGGAACCGGTATGATAATTCCCTTTGATGAGATCTACAGCACCTCTCTCGTCACATTTAAAATTATTGAGTCAATCCAAAAAAGAGAAAGCATTACTATCACCTAAATACTTTTTAACTCAAAATAGTCAGGCAATTATTAAACAACATGTTGAGAGAGTTGAAATTTTATTTATTGCGTCTAAAAAATGCTCCCTTACCTGAATTGCTTTACAGAGCACAACAGTTCATAACCATATCTCGCGTTAGGCGCCACCTGAAACAGAGCAGGAATCCTGTATCCATTCCTGCTATTGATAAAGAAGACTTAAAGCATCTTATAATGCCTGACTTTTCTTCTATGGAAGATCAGGATCGGGCAGCTCTGATTTTACAGGGAGAAACCTATACGCTGCATACTAAACGCTCACTGATCCAAAAGTTAGAGGAAGACTTCTCTCAGTTTTTTTTTGCTGATATCAAACTACCCAGCCAGTCTCCTGATATCAGAACAGTGTGGGAGCCTGCCAGATTACAGCATATAACTTTTCTTGTTAAACATGCAGAAACATTATCTGATAAAAAAACAATCAAAGAATTCATAAAAGCAAATGCACTCAAGTGGATCAGGGATAACCCATTTCCTTACGGTGTACACTATCTTTCTGTAATGGAATGCGGTCTGAGGATACCTGTATTCTTCTACTGTTTGAAATATATTGAGGATTTGGCTGCAGATGAATATCACTTAATTCTTGAAACAATTTATCTTCACGCCTGGCTTACTTCAAAACTGTTTTCATTGTATTCTTCTCTTGGTAATCATACAATTGCTGAAAGCATCGGCCTGATTTTTGCCGGAGCCGTCTTTAGAAAAACAAAAAAGGGTCGGCAATGGCTGCAAAAAGGCACAGACCTGTTAAGACAGGAATCCACACATCAAATCATGGATGATGGTGGTCCTGCAGAACAATCACTAAATTATCACCGTTTTGTACTGGACCTCTACTGGCTTGCAATTGATTTTCTCGAAAAAAACAAGCTCAATGATCTAAGGGATATTAAACCAAGACTTGCAAAGGGTGAAAATTTTTTAAAATCATTTCTGGATATATCCGGGGCGTTACCATTAATAGGGGATAGTGATGATGGTTGTGCAATTGCACCCAGCCTTGCACCATACCGGCCCGAAACAAATAAACAAGAAGTCGGTTTGTCTATTGTTGAGCACTCAGGTTATTGCATTATACATTCACTTAACAATGTCCGGGTAATCTTTGATCACGGGCCGCTGGGTATGCCCCCGCTGTACAATCATGGCCATGCTGACGCACTGTCAATAACCCTCTCTAAAGAAGGCAAAAAGTTTCTCGTTGACCCCGGCACTTACAGGTATAATGGCGAGCCGACATTCAGAAAATATTTCAAGAGCACACGAGCACATAATACGGTTACTATTGACGGATGTGACCAGGCAGTTCAGGAAACCGGTTTCATTTGGAGCCATCCTTACAAAACCAAAACTCTGCGCACCACATATCAAAATAATAATTTCTTAATTGAAGCAATGCATGATGGGTATACACGCTTAAAAAATCCTGTAGTACATAAGCGAACATTTCATTTTTTTGCGGCAAGCAATATAATAATAAAGGATTCATTTGCAGGCGAAGGCCAGCATGATTTCGAACTGCTTTTTCACCTTCATCCTGATGTATCCGTTACCAAGGATCACGAATGGTGGGCTATAAACAATCAGGGGATATCTGTTTTCATCCAGCTTCTGGACGACTATGATTTTAATTTTATTAAAGGTCAAGGCGATCCGTTGCTTGGGTGGTATTCCCCTGTTTATGGAATCAAAAAACAAAGCGGTGTATTGAGGCACGTAAAGCGAGGATCGCCGCATGAGGTTTCTTTTGTAACAGCAGTCTGCATTAGCGATCCCTTAAAACCGAAAAACCTTATAGAAAGGCTGGCACAACTTGAACAACAGACTTCCGATACTTAATATCTGGGTTGACCCCGTTAATAAAGAGAAAGCAATTAACATTGTAAAAAATTTTCTGAGATCCAGCGGCGGGCCTCATGCAATATTTGCCTCAAATCCGGAGAAAAATTATTCGGTTCCTAAGGACCCCCTGCTGTATGAAACATACAGAAATGCAGACCTGTTAATTCCGGACGGAGTCGCTGTAGTGCTGGCTGCAAAATTTTTGTATGGTGCCACGCTGGCTCGTGTTCCCGGTGTAGAGCTTATGGAAGACATCTGCAGGCTTGCAGCACATGAAGGATATAAGGTTTTTTTCTACGGAGCAAAAGAGTCCGTAAACAAAAGTGCGGCTGAAAAATTACAGTCACGCTATCCCGGATTAAACATTGCCGGGAGATCAAATGGCTATCTGAAGGAAAAGGATATGCCTGAACTTATAAAAAAGATTAACGCGTCTAATGCTGAAATTCTTTTTCTTGCTCTTGGGTCTCCCGCACAGGAAAAGTGGTTTGCCACTCACAAGGAATACCTGAAAAAAGTGAAAGTGTGTCAGGGGATAGGCGGCACCCTGGATACAATTGCAGGCACCGTTAAAAGAGCACCGGAATTCTGGCAGCGTCTTTCAGCGGAATGGTTATATAGATTGCTCTCTGAGCCTAAAAGGATTCAGCGTCAAAAAGTTTTACCATTGTTCGCTATAAATGTATGTCTTCTTAAACTGAAAAACTGCCTGCCGTTTAAGAAAAAATCAGATCGTTAGGTTTAATTATTGCGAAAAGTTATGCCCCGTCAAAACAATAAAAAAAAGACCCCTAAAAAGCCTGTTTTTGTTGGCCTGTCAAGCTCTGAAATAGATTCTGTAAAAGGAGTTTTAATTCTGCTTGTCGTTCTGGGGCACTCACCGCTTCAATATGTGATTCCGCATTTAAAACAAATAATATATTCTTTTCATATGCACAGTTTTTTATTCATTCCTTTTCTATTTCCTTCAAAACAATTTTCGGTTCAATACTGTTCGGACAGGGCGATACGATATTTAAGTCCCTATGTGGTCTTTGTTGTTGCATGCTGCATTCTTTACTTTTCTTTGTATATACCACTGGAGGAAAGTATCAGCTGGTTGCAGGACGTTGCAATCGGTCTTGTTGTTGGTAACGCCCTGCCGTTAAAAAAGGCCTGCGGTTTTCAAATATACTGGTTCTTACCCGCGCTGTTTACACTCAATATTTTTAGAAGCCTTTATACGCGGTTCAGCAGAAGCGGCAAAATAATCATTTTGATTCTACTCTTGTGCCTGCATCCTTTTTTAGGTTTACTGCCGAGGGTTGCAAAAGACTTCATACCGTTTGGTCTGCATATAGCTGCATATCTTTTCCCGCTGGCCGTTTTTGCCGGCTTTGTCTGGAATCGCCTTTTCCCCCAATATAGACCTGCTGCTAAAACTGCGGTTTGTTCGGCACTGACAGTATGCCTGATTATAATGGTTCAGGCTGGTTCAAATGTTCGATTAGGTGCACTGAATGTATATGGATACAATAAAGTATTTTCAATGCTTCTCCATGATATAATTCCCCTGCTGGCATTCATTTCACTATTAGGTTGTGCCTCTTATTTTGCCAGGATACCTTTACTCAGCTATATGGGGAAGCATTCTCTGGGTATTTTTGTTTCTCACCAGCTTTTCATGCATGGATTAGTGCAAATTTCAAAGTTGATTTTTTTTACTGCTGATATATTCATTGTCCGCTTTATAACTGGATGTATAATAATAATCTGTTCTATAGTGCTCTCTGTTTACCTGGCCAAAGTAATATATGCAAATGTTCTTATAAAGGGTTTAGTTTTTCCGCGATCAAGCAGTGATTGGCTGCATATTAAAAACAGATAGTATGCTCGCCTGATTTCTGATTGCTGCAGTTAACATCTGCAAAAGGTTATCACACATGCTGTTCAATTCATTACACTTTCTGCTATTTTTTCCGGCTGTTGCAGCAATGTATTTCATCTGCCCTTTCCGCTACAGACAAATTCTGCTGCTGGCGTCAAGTTATTTTTTTTACATGTGTCTTAATGTCAACTATGCTCTTCTGCTTGTTGTTTCCACACTCATCACCTATCTAACCGCCTTGGTTATGGGGATATCAAAGTATAAGAAGCAGAGATTATATTACCTTCTGACCAGTCTGATTCTCAATATTGGCATGCTGGCTGCCTTTAAGTATTTTAATTTCATCAACGATTCTTTGAGACTGCTGTGCAACTATTTCAATATTGTCTACACGGTGCCCCGTCTGGATATTCTGCTGCCCATAGGAATTTCTTTTTATGTTTTCAAGGCTTTAAGCTACTCAATAGATGTCTACAGGGGCACAAAAACACCTGAGAAAAGTCTTGTTACTTATGCTCTCTATGTATCATTTTTCCCACAGCTGTTAGCGGGGCCCATAGAGCGCTCAACACATCTGATACCACAGTTATCCCGTTTATATCACTTTAATTATAACAGAATTACTGAGGGTCTGCGGCTAATGGCCTGGGGGTTTTTCAAAAAGGTCGTAATTGCTGACCGTCTGGCGCTTATTGTCAACCATGTTTATGATAACCCTTACAGCTATGAAGGGGTACCATTAATTATTGCCACCTTTTTCTTTACCCTCCAAATCTACTGTGATTTTTCCAGCTATTCGGATATCGCTATAGGGGCTCTAAAAATACTGGGTATTAATTCACGGCTTAACTTTAACCGGCCTTATTTCTCCAAATCATTAACAGAGTTTTGGAAAAGGTGGCATATCAGCCTTTCCACCTGGTTTAGGGATTATCTCTATATTTCCTTAGGTGGGAACCGTGTAAAAAGATGGCGATGGTACGCAAATCTGTTCATTGTTTTTCTGGTAAGTGGTTTGTGGCATGGTGCAAACTGGACATTTGTACTCTGGGGATGCCTGCACGGAATATACCTGCTTTTTGGCATATGGTCAAAAAACCTGCGTGATAAAATCGCCCATGCAACAGGGATAACAAAATTGCCATATCTTTATAATTTCTTAAAAATTGTGACAACATTTTCCCTGGTTTCGTTCGCGTGGATATTTTTCAGGGCCAACAATGTATATGAAGCATACTATATAACAACCCACCTCTTTTCAGGACTTGGAGAATTTTTAGCAAACAGCATGGATCTTGCTTATCTGCACAGCATTCTGGGACAGCTTGGGGTATCCAGAAATGAATTGATTCTTGCTTTCCTTTTCATTGGAGTCCTTGAAACAGTTCAGTACATACAAGAATATACGAACATTACAGATACCTTTAGCATACAGCCCGTCTGGTTTAGATGGACAACATACTATATACTTACGGCAATGATACTGTTTTATGGTGCTTTTAACACTACCCAGGAATTTATTTATTTTCAATTTTAAATAACATGAAAAGATTTCTGTTAAACTCTATAAGCTTTGCACTTCCGTTTTTGCTGCTCTTTGCACTGATAATTATCATTGACCCCTTTGGCTACTTTAATATATTCACAGCAATACCCCCTGAAATAAAAAAAAGTACTGCGTACAGGTTGAACTATGCCCTTTGGAAAACTATTGAATACAGCAAAAAGCCCTGCGCAAACATACTTCTGGGTGACTCCCGAATGGAACGGTTCAAACCAGAAAAAATAAAAGAGTTTACAGACGTTGAGTATTATAATTTTTCTTATGGTGGCGGTACCCTTGCAGAGGCGTGCAAAACATTCTGGTTTGCTGCTGAAATTACCAAGTTAAAAAATGTATATATAGGCATTAATTTCAATCTCTACAATATGCACAACTCCGGCGACAGGGTTAGCGGTGCAATGACGATTATGAAAAACCCCCTGCTCTATCTGGTCAACCGGGATGTGGTTAAAGCTGCCTTTATGATAGTTAAACACCTTTTCTCCGGGAAATCCGTATCTCTTGAGGCCCCTCCAATGTCACGCGCCCGGTTCTGGGAGTACCAGCTGAATGTAACTGCAAAACGTTACTATAAAAGCTATGCCTATCCGACCAGCCTTTATGAGGAACTTAACAAAATAAGCGCATACTGCGATGATAAAAAAATCAAACTAGTTTTTCTGATCTTGCCCACACATGTTTCACTGCAGAAAAAAGTACAAGCATTCGGTCTGCAGGACGCTCAGCAGAGATTCCTCTCTGATCTACAGGGACTGGGTACTGTTTATGATTTTGACTACCCTAACCCGTTTACCGAGAACCGTTCAAATTTTAACGATCCCTATCATTTTAAACCCGATGAACATCTTTCCCTGTTCATTAAAGAAATTTGGCATGGTGTCAAAGGATATGCAAAAGTCTACTCTCTGCACAATTGAGAATCCCGGCAGCTGGTTCAGTCTGTTTGCAAGCCACATTCAGTTCAGGGAAAACAGAGCCAATGAAATTAATTACATCACGCATGTTGCTGGGTTTAACGAGGACAGGTAAAAAACTTTACCTATCCATTCTTATCCTTTGCCAGTATACAAAACGGTCTTGTGTTGACTTATGAAAACAGCGGCAAACAAATCAAGACTTTGGGCATTGCTCATTGCCAGCGGGTGCTTTGCATTTTTTTTTCTTGTGAACACGCGGATGAACAACAATCGCCCTTTAGATGAGTTGTTCAATTTTGGTCACATCCCGCTGTTCGGCATAGTATCTCTGGCAATTTTAAAAATATTGAAACACGGGAGGGATCCCACGCATAAGAGGCATTATGTGATATCCGGAGCATGCACAGCCTTGCTGGGTATAGTTACCGAATGCTTGCAGCTTTTCATTCCTGAAAGAAGTTTTACGATTAGTGACATTTTTCGTGATGCCCTTGGGGCATGTACGTTTCTCGTTTTTGTATACCCATTTCGCTCAACGCATGCTAGAATGCAAAAAATCTGCAGAATTTCCTGTGCAGGTTGTATAGCTGTGGCACTAATTCCTGTTGTGCTGGCAATTACAGACAGTATATCTATGCACAAAAATTTTCCGGTTATCTGCTCATTTGAAAACAGGCTCGAAGTTTCCAGGTGGAATACCCAAAAATGCAAGATAACGATATCCAGGAAACATGCTACCCATGGTGAATTCTCTTTAAAGCTAAACCTGCGGCCTGGGGGGCTTCCAGGAATTGCTACAAGGTATCTGCCGGGCGACTGGCAGAAAAAAAACAAACTTGCATGTGATATCTATCTTGAAGGCACTAATAGCTTAAATATGACCCTTAGAATCCAGGACAGCAACTACAATGGAACACTGGCTGACACATACCATGAAATTTTTGTCCTATTACCGGGAAAGAATAGTATCGAGATCAATCTCGATACAGTTCAGAATGCCCCTGCAGGCAGGCTGATGGATCTGGGCACAATTGCTAAAATGTATATCTTTTCATACAAGCTCCAAAGTTACCGCACATTGTATGTAGACAACATCAGAGTATGTGAGAAATAAATAGTGGCTCCATTCTTCTGGTCTACAATAATGGGTAACCATCCTGAGCCCCCGCCAGCGAAGGCTCGGCGGATTTTAAAACAGCTATAACGAGGTTGCTGACAGCTTATTCCTTGACACGTATATGCACTTTTACTATACTGTTTGAAGTTTAGAAAAAAATTTCACATCAATCCGCTCCGCTGATAATAACCAAGCAGCATCATTTAAGGACTCTTGTCTGAATACCGCAACAATTTTTCTGTCTCATCAAAGGCACAAATGCTATGAGAATACTAATCGTCAATAACGGTTGCAGAATTGGTGGTACCAGTTCACTTGCTATGAACTTAAGTACCTATTTTGCTCAATTCGGACACAAAACAAGATCTTTAATCATCGGCCTTCCCCCTGTTGGAGAATTGCTTCCTGAGTTCCGGAAAGCATTTGATCACGTCCATTTAGAACCAAGAAGATTTGAAACAGCTCGAAACTATCTTAAAAGAATTATTGCCTTAATCCATGACTACAACCCTGATGTTATTATTAATAATATTGTTCATTACATGCAGGCCTGTTATCCATATCTGCCTGACACTATGGTTAAACTCAGCGTTATTCACAGTATTTCACCACGAGAAATAACTATTTGCACTGCTCATGATGCTCATGTTGACAGTGTTATCGCTGTTTCAGAAAATATCAAAAAGGCTGCTCTTCAATTAGGCCGAGCAGGTAAGATAATTGTTCTTCCTGTTGGTATACATATCGAAGACTCTGTCGGAACAGCATCTGCAGATAACACTAAAATAAAACTGACTTACCTGGGAAGGCTTACAAAAGATTCTTCAAAAAATTTATTCTCTTTTGAGAAGATTACTGATTACCTTTTAAATGAAAGAATTCCGTTTGAGCTCCTTTTTATTGGAGACGGAGATGCCAGAAGCTCGCTTGAGGAAAGATTTAATCAAAAAGAATATTTCAAAGACGTTATTTTCAGCGGTGCTGTTGCCCCGGATAAAGTAAAATTGTTGTTACATGGTCGGGATATTTTTCTGCTTCCATCAACCTTTGAAGGGACTCCGCATGCACTTCTAGAGGCCATGTCTTTTGGTCTAGTCCCTATTGTCTCCAGGTTGAAAGGATCAACGGATCAGATTATCACTGACTGTAAATCCGGTTTTTTGTGTCAGCTCCCCATGGAACCTATCGAATACGGTCAATACATAAAAAAACTATCGGAAGACAGGGATGGCTTGAAAAACATGTCCGATGCAGCACGGCGGGCTATGGATAAGTATTCTATCGAAACGATAGGTAAAGCTTACCTTGATTTAATAGAATCCAGCTTAAAAACAGAGAGAAACCTTACAGCCGGAGTAGAACAAATAAGAAGAATAACGGATATTCCCAGGGAGTTATCTCAATATTGGCCAGGTATGGCAAGGCACACTGCAAGTTTATTATTAAGAAAAGTGCGCTATTAGCCGAAAACATGTGCAAAAACACCTGGCAACACTTTTAACTCAATCTTCGTTTCAGAGCAAATTCTCATTCAGCAGCAAATTGTATGACCATTGTGCTGCAACTTGTATCGAATAAAAAGGTGCCCTAATGGATCGGGTTCAAAGGAACTCAAATGAACGGGTGAAAACATGCGAGGAAAATTTACATGTTGTTTGTGTGTGTTCCGGAATTGGTTTTCCACATGGATTCGCGCAACCGCGACGAATCCAGATGATAGGCAAAACCGTTCTTCATGAGGGCCTGCAGTTCAGCGTATTGCATATTGGCGGGAGCCCGACCGCTGCAAACAAAAACAGAATCGGTGTTTATCAGGGTATTGCTTTCGAATATTTACCCGGCATACTTGTCCGCCCAAAAAATTCTTTAAAAAGAAGCCTGCTCTATCTTTACGGTGCGCTGCTTGCCCTCGTGAAAATCAGGTCACTGCGCAATCACAACCAGCAAGTATGTGCATACACATGGGTTGGGGGAGGTTTTTTTGGTATAACCTTCAAGATTTTTTTACGCTTAATTAATGTGCCCTCTGTACAGGAAGTAAATGAGTGGTGGCCGGGAAGATTCCAGTGGCTGCAAAAAACCCTTAACCTGCTTTTTTCAGATGGAACTATAGTAATTTCAAAAAAAATTGAAAAGAGACTTCGGGACCTGTGTGATACCTATTCAATTACCAATAAGATTATACGAATACCCGTTTTAACAGACCGGGACGAAGAAACATCCCGTCAAAATATTGAAAAAGTTCGTGCTGAAGTCACCCCGTATCTGTTATGGTGCGGCAATGTTGACGGGTATCTGCGTGATGTGATATTTATGCTTCGATCTCTTTCAAATGTTCACAAGAATGGCTATAAATGCAGCATGGTTTTTGCTGGTACAAAATCCGTTAACGCTGAAATGACTGTGAAAGAACATATGGATGAACTAGGCTTACCCAGGGATTGTGTGCAGATGACCGGCTATGTAACAGATGAAGAACTTGCCGGATTGATACTGCACGCACGTGCTCTGCTGCTTCCCCTATGGAGCGATGACAGATCGCAATGCCGGTTCCCGACAAAGCTCGGAGAATATCTTTTAAGCAAAAAACCCGTAATAACCTGTCAAGTCGGCGACTTGTGTGATTTTCTAACCGACGGTCAGTCAGCCTATATCTGTCAACCGGGCAATGAAAGTGCATTTGCAGAAAAAATCTGCTGCGTGCTATGTGATGCGACAGCAGCAGAGTCTGTTGGAAAGCGTGGCAAAGATCAGGCAGAAAAATGGCTGGATTTCAGGAATCATACTAGGCCATTATCGCAATTTTTTACAGATATTCTATTGCAGTAAAAGCACAGACAAACTGCAGGGGATTGTCCGCATGGTCGAAATACTTATTGGCGGTGATATTTGTCCGATTAATCGCAATATGCCGTATTTTATTAACGGCGATGCGAAAACCATTTTTAATGATTTGTTACCCGAATTCGAACGCTCAGATGTGTCAATTGTGAATCTTGAAAGCCCCCTGATTAAGAAGGAGAAACCAATTCTAAAGTCCGGCCGGGCTCTGGGCGTTGCACCTGACTGCATAAACGGCATTACGGGTGCCCGCATAACGATAGCGAACCTGGCAAACAATCATATCCTTGATCACGGACCGGACGGTCTCTTGCATACAATTTCCGTGTGCCGGAAGGCCGGGTTGTCTATAGTCGGTGCCGGAAAACACCTTGAAAGTGCAAAAAAAATTCTGATTCATCCTGTAAAAGACATAAGAATTGGCATTCTTGCTTGTGCTGAACATGAGTTTTCAATTGCAACAGACAGTTCTCCCGGGGCAAATCCTTTAAGCATAATCGATTTTGTTCGAAGTGTAAAAGACCATAAGGATAAATTTGATTATTTAATAGTTTTACTTCACGGCGGGAAAGAACATTATGCCTACCCAAGCCCTGAACTGCAGAACACCTGCCGTTTCATGGTTGAGGAAGGTGCTAATGCAGTAATTTGCCAGCATTCACATTGTCCCGGCGCCTACGAAGAGTATAAGGGTGGTCATATAGTCTATGGACAAGGCAATTTAATTTTTGACCCATGGACGACTCCGCCGGAAGCCTGGCACCGGGGCTACCTGGTTAACCTCAGCGTTTCTCGAAACGCAAGCTCTAAAATGCGTATCATTCCATATTATCAATCAGATGCCTGTATCGGTGCAAGGAAAATGAACAGTGAAGAAGCGACAAAATTTTTTCATAATATCCAGCAGAAATCCGATATGATAAAAGATAGCCGCTTTGTAAAGCAGCAATGGGAAAAGTTCTGTAATGAAAAGAGGTATACATATTTCAGTATTCTTCGTGGCCATAACCGGCTTTTTCGTTATCTAAACAGGCTATTTCATTTTTCCGATATATTCTATTCAAAAGAAGCGCGGGTAACATTACAGAATGTTATACGATGTGAAAGCCACCGGGAAGTACTCCAAACAATATTGTCGAAAATTAGAAAATAATCTACTACTGTTTTCCGCGTAAACGGTTTTGTATTCATTAGTACCATTTAAGTCATTTTCATGGCCCTAAGAACCATACCGGCAAGAAAGGAAATTTCAGCATGCGTGAATTAGAATCAAGCCGCCATCTGTTTCAACCCCCATTATACCGGGATGAGAACGGTGGCTGGCATTCCCAATTCAGTGATGCACTCACTGCCTGCGGAGATAAGGTTACTATAGACCCGGCCAGCATAGCCTCATTTTTATCTTTTGGCTGGGTCTGCGGAGACCGCACCATGCTGCATGAAATAAAACGCCGGCCCTGGCTGTCATCAATCGGTACTGACGGCAATCCGATGTTGGAAAAAATCCCTGAGCACGGCAGGGTATGGCAGCCCACCTCAAGGATTGCTGAAAAATTTTTACAGCTCGTATATGAAGAAGCAGTCGAAGTGTGCCGGGGACGAAAGGAAATCTACCTACTGCTTTCCGGGGGAATGGATAGCCGCATTGTGGCGGGTGTTGTCGCCAGGTTGTTTCGTGAAGGCAAACTGATCTGCAATCCGGTTGCCGTAACGTGGGGTTTAGCGGACTCGAGGGATGCACACTACGGTCGCACGATTGCAAAGCTGCTTGGGTTTGAATGGCATCATATCGATTTGTCGCCGAAAAACATTCCTGACAACATAAAGGCAGCTGCATATGATCTCGGTTGCATGCATACCCCTGAATGTATGCATTCTACCCTGTGGTTCAAATCCTTACCAAAAGATGCATTGGTGCTGGCAGGCAGCTATGGCGATTCAATCGGCAGGGCTGAATTTGCCGGCAAACATTTATTAGAACTTGATCATTTTACTATTTCAAATAAATTCGGGCTATTAAAGCCCGGGGTGTTTGGATACAGCTTTGAACAATTAAGTGGCGAATTCAAGACCCTGCATAATAGGGCGCCCGGCTATCCAAAACATGCTCTATGCGAGCATGAAATGCAGGGATTTCGCATGCGCGGCGGACTGGGGCATGCTATGACAATTATTAATAGATTTTGTTATGTTTACCAAATGTATACAGCCCCGGATGTCTATGAATATATGTGGTCCATACATCCTTCTTTGAGAAATGATGACATATATGCAACTGTTTTGGAAAATATCAATGAAAAACTGGCTCGAATGCCCTGGGCACGTACCAACCGAGCCCTGCAGGGCCCAACAGAAGGTGCACTCCCGGAACTGCGCATGCATTATCATGAATATACTAAATGGTCAAGCGGGCCTCTCTATGATGAGCTAAGTCAGTATATTCGGCCTGACTGGTATGAAGCTACCGGGGTGTTTGATGCAGAAAAAATTAGACAGCTCAGCAAACAGGTGCACTACTCTCAGGCACGTGTTGGAAGACTCAACGAGGTATGGCTGTGGCTGGCGGCTTTTCGCAGATTCATAGAACACCTAGAAAAAGCAGGGAAAAGCATCGCATATGGTATCAATCACAAAGACTTGCCGCATCGGGGTATCTGGCAAGTCCCAAAAAAAATAAAAAAAAATGTTATACTGTTGCCGAGTAAATTGTCTGTGCTTAATATACTTTTAAGGCGCCTGCGTGATCTGTATCGAAAAATAAACAAATATTTTCTTATGCGTCGTGCAATTCGGGAATTTCCGCCCGATAACATTGACTGAACAACTGGGCAGAAAAAGTGAAAAAGATAAACAGAGACAGCATCCCTTATTTAACAGACAGGGCTATTGAGGAGGGTATAACGTTTTTCACCACACTCATATCGCGAACCATAGCGCGTTGGAGGGGTTTAACTTTAGGAGAAGGCTGTAAATTCTACGGTATGGCCTTTTTTAGACGTGTACCTATGAGCACTATAAGAATTGGCCAAAACTGCAGATTTCGTTCAGCCTATTGGGCTAATTTCATCGGACTAAATCGCCGCTGCATGATATCCACGCTTAATAACGGCGCCATAATAAAGATTGGGGATAGATGCGGTTTTAGCGGCACTGTTATCGCAGCAGAAAAAAAAATCTTGCTGGGAAACAGAATACGGTGCGGCGCAAACACAACGATCACTGATACTGACTGGCATACTGACGATCCCAGAACAGGCGATCCGGCTTCTGTAATAATTGAAGATGATGTCTGGCTGGGAATGAATGTTACTATCCTGAAGGGGGTAACAATCGGCAAAGGATCCCTTGTAGCAGCAAACAGCCTGGTAACCAAATCCATTCCTGCAGGTGTAATGGCTGCAGGCCAACCGGCAAAAATAATTCGTAAAATCTAGCTGCAAACCTTCATCATGACTACTAGCGAAAAGCATAGTTTATCAGTTTTAATGGTCGCTGATTGTCTGGCCGCAAGCAAAATAATGAAGGGGTCACCAACACATATAGTAAAAACTTACCGAGCGATGCAAGACCAGGGTATCACTATTAACTTGATGCAGGTCGATGCGAGGCATACTCCTGTAATTAAAGATGTCAGGTACTCCTGTAATATTCTTGATGCGTTCTGGAAAATACCGCAAGTGCTGCGTAGCGTACGTCCCGATGTCCTTCATTGTCATGAACATAAGGCAGCCCTTTTACTGCTTCCATTTGCCAAAACAATGGACATTCCCATTGTTTGTGAAAACCATGGTTTATATAGCATATCACAATTTGGAGTCCGGGGGGGTAAGCCTTTTCTATCATTATTATCAGGATTATGTGAAATGTTTGTTTATCGCCATGTAAATCATATCATAGCACAGGCTGAAACAATGAAGTTACGCATTATGCGTGATGCAGGTGTTGAAGGTAACTGCATATCGGTTATTTATCCGGGAGTAAAAACGGAAGAGTTTTCCAATTTCAAAAATGGCGCTATTCCAGTACCTGGAGTTGCCCCAGCGGATAAAGTAATCATGTATATCGGTTCAACTGCGCCGTATCAGGGCCTTGATTTGCTTGCTCAGGTTCAAAAGCATTTCCAGGCCCTTGGCGGTACGGCTAAATTTGTTTTAATTCTCAGTGTTGGAACAGCCACAGAAACTATTAAAAAATTTCATTTTGATGAAGCTGCAACAATCGCTTTTGCACCACAAAGCAATGCAGTTATACCAGCATATGCGCAAAAAGCAGATATACTCATCCACGCTCGTCCGGACATGCCGGATAATATAAATGTGCAGAGCAAGCTGGGGCTCTATCTGGCAGCAGGAAAGCCTATAGTTACAACAAATATAGGCGATTACCCGCACATTCTTGGTCAGTATGAAGGTTGCATGATGTGCTCACCTGACGCCTCAACAATGGCTTCAATACTTTTAAAAGCGCTTAATGACTCAAAGATTCCCAAAGCTGCAGCAACTCAGGGGCCCCTGCTTGCACAAAAATATTTTGATGCGAAAAAAAATATTAAAAAAATTATTGATATTTACGAGAATATGCTGAAATCCAGAAGGAAGGTCCCTGCAGGAGCTTAATATTGCTTTGCTTATGGTAAAACCCAGGGGAAAACATGCTTGCAGAATAGCATTTAATTAGGGCCTGTCCCAATTCCGGCAAATTCTGTTTTTAGCGGGCCGGCAGGCCATTTTTGATATATGCCCAACAGTTCGTTCTGCGCCAGAATTGAGCAATTTTTTTACTGTCGGCCCTAAAACCCCTATTCCAGACGCAGCTACCCTGAGCGTTTTTTTTGTTCCATCGTCTTTGCTCAGCGCTATGCTGCTTGCAAATGATTTTGCTTCTCTGCCCGTGGCAGCCGGGCAAGCACCCACAGATTGTGCGACAGCACCGCCCAGGCTACACTCATCTGCCGTGAAGCAAACCCCTTGCTCTTTAGTGGATTGCCTAAGAACCGGTTTTTCAGTATACCGATGCGTCCCTCGGTCTGGCCCCGCCGTTTTTGATTCTCAGTAAAAGAGGCCTGTTGCATTGTCTCCTGCAGTTGCCTTACCGATCTGGGACAGATGTTGTTTTCAATACCCTGTTTCTTCAGATAGCGGCGGTTGGCCGCACTGTCAAATCCTCGGTCCCCTGTCACCGACTCCGGACGGCAATGGTAGTCTGTATCCATCCGTTCAAGACTTTGCTTAAGCAGTTGGCTGTCTGAGGGGGCCTTCTCTCGGTACAACTGCCAATCCACTATGATGCCCTCAGCCTGCTCACCCAAAAGAAGTGTGTTGCCGAACTCAGCTTCCGCTTCGGCCTTGCCCCGTACGATTACGTGTATATCCTTTTCATAAAAGCTCAAAATCTTAGCTCGGTTCGGCACCTGCCGCTCACCTATAATCCGTTCATGGGCCTGATAAACAGCCCTGGGTAATTGCTCCAGAACCGACTCGATCCGGCCAATGATCTGGGCCGCCTCATTCCCGGTGAATCGGGTTTCCTCACGACGGTTACGCAAAAGTTCTCGGTGAACAGCGGCATGTCGGGCCACCTTGACCATCAGCTTCTTCATTAACCGCAACACCTTCTTGCGGATTCGCTTACCGGCTTTTTGCCGACGGGTAGCAGTCATTTCAATGCATAACTGGTTCATCTGCCCAATAAAAACCTGCGGATCCTGCATTCGATTTAATAGCCCTTCACCTCGGATGAGCCGGACCGCCTTCATCAGTGTACGTGTGGCATCCCGCAAAAGCACCCAATCTACCGGAAAGTGGATGTTGGCTTTCAGGCACGTCGTGTCCAGAAAATACTGCTCCAGACTGACTGCCTGGCCAAGATCCAGGGCCTGCCTGCACTCTTGACGTTCCGGTACTTGGGCGGCCTGCAGGGTCACGAAAGGTGATGATCTCCCGCAAAAAACCTTCTTCAAAAAGGGCCTCATCCCTTTGCAATTTGCTTTTCGACGGCACTTTTATTTCCTGCAGCCGGTCGATTAAACAAAAATGCTGCAAAACCGCACTGTCGGCCAGTCGACAGCTGAACTCACGGTACGCATCCCCAGTTAAATGCCGCGCGATTCCGCACCGCACAACCTGTCGCGCTCGCTGCTGTATGCGGATTTTCTCCTTATTGGTAAGTCTTTTTGATTGCTTGCCCTCGGCCTGCCGGTTCAGATCATATTGTTGCTGACTTACCCGCACGGCTTCGGCCATCACCAACCTGTCAATTTTTGACAGCCTGATCAGTTCTGTTATCCGCTCAAGCGTTTTACGGAATATTTTATAATCTGCATTGCCCGTGACAATTGGTAATGCTTGACGAAATTCCTCCTGATATGCTACGATTTCTCCCATAAGGCATGGCTCCTATAATCTGTTTTTTTAAGCGGAAAACAATTATAGCATGCCTTATTTTGTTTTTGCCTTGAATTCTGTCCCTTTATTTTCTCTCTGGCTGCTTTTTTCACTGTAAACAGAGGACTTGCGGCTACGGGACAGGCTCTA